>NZ_CP156081.1:3236112-3549014 GCF_039830135.1 Defluviimonas sp. SAOS-178_SWC
ACTCCCGGGTGACATCGTCGACCACGTTGAGCACCCGGAAACGCTGACCGTTGGCGAACTGGTCGTGAATGAAATCCAGCAACCATCGCGCATTGGGCCGCGCCTTGACCAGGATCGGGGCTCGCGTCCCGATAGCCTTGCGCCGTGCCTTTCGCTCGCGCACCGTCAGCCCCTCCTCGCGATAGAGCCGATAGATCCGGTTGATGCCGGAAGGCCGCCTTCGCGCCGCAGCAGCACGAAGAGCCGCCGATAGCCGAACCGTCGGCGCTCGTTGGCCAGCTCCCGCAACCGCCCGCGCAGCACCGTGTCCGGTGCACGCTGCGCCAAGTAGCGGACCATCTTGCGAGCCGGCCCGGCAATCCGGCACGCCCGCCGTTCCGAGAGCCCGAACCGGGCCTTCAGATGCGCAACAGCCTCGCGCTTCACAGCAGGCGTCACCACTTTTTTGAAACCAGTTCCTTCATCGCCGCCAGATCCAGTATCTGCTCGGCCAGCAGCTTCTTCAGCTTCGCGTTCTCATCCTCGAGCGCCTTTAGCCGCTTCGCCTCCGACACCGTCATGCCGCCGAATTTGGCCCTCCAGTTATAGAAGGTGCCTTCAGACATGCCGTGCTTGCGGCACAGATCCGCGCACTTCACCCCTGCCTCGTGCTCGGCCAGGATGCCGATGATCTGCTCGTCCGTGAATCTCGTTCGCTTCATTGTCCGTCCTCAAGTTGGGCCGGACTCTAATCGACGGTGGAGGAAAAAATCCCGTGGCAGGTCACCTTTGGCCGACCGTGCTTCCGGCATGCGTCGTCCAGGGAGTAGATCACTTCCATGGCGGTCTCCGACCGGCAGACCCGAATTACCGGAGAGAGACGACTCCAGGTGTCGATCACGGTCAGGACCCAGAGCAGTCTGCCGTCAAATGTTTCGTCTAACATCCGATCCATCGCTCAGACCTGGTTTGGCCCGGTCGCGTCGCTGCGATCGCTCCGGAGCTCCGCCATGACCCGCCGACGTGACGGTTCCAGCCGCATCTGGAGCGCCTCAAGATTGTACAATCGCCTGACCCGTTCTACGTTTATCTCCCAGCTTTCACGCCGCAGCAGGATATGGATACGCCTGTACCCGTAGCGGACACCCTCATTGCCGACCACGCCGAAACGGTGCCAGACCCGTTTCCAGAGCAACGGCACCTAATCTGCAGCCCATTCTGTTACATCAGCGCTTTTCAACATCATCCGCCTTGCCCTTTCGGGCGTTGCGGCGGCGAACAGTCTCATCTCGGCCGCCTCGATGCGCCTCTTGGGTGGAACCAAAATCGGATTAGCGAGCAATGACATATTGCTACTGCACAAGACTGCCCGCCAAAGCTCAACCAGATTTCAGATGCACGTCACGCATTCACATCTATGCAAAGTTTTGCGTTCGGCGATGAGCTCTGGGCTGACCAGATGTCGGTAATATTGCTAAGCGTCATTCGCTTGGTTGGCAGAACGAAGTCGCCTTTATTGGCAAGTTCACACAACTCGGCATAGGCCGCCTTCCGGACGTCAGGAGATTCAGTGGAGGACGAATACCCGACAATCGACGCCGTCTTGCCGCGCAAGAAAGCCGGAGCTAGTGGCATCGAGACCGCCGCAGAATGTCCAATCTGCACAAGTCGGGCTTTCGCCGTTGAGGCCAAGAGAGCAGCATGCGCCGGCATTCCCCAAACTGGATCGAGGATGACGTCAAGCCGACCCGATGCCGCTTGGCGAATTTTGTCTGCCAACGTGAAGGCGTCTTCATCGTCCGCAATAGCCACGTTGGCATCTGCACCGAGGTCCTGGATCGCGGCCAGATTCCGGGCGGCCGCAACAACCCGGCCTGCGCCCAGACGACGTGCAAGCTGAACGGCACCCTGGCCTACGATCCCGCTGGCGCCCAGAATGAGAACCGTCTCGCCCTTCTGCAGATTACCTCCCGATTTCAGCGAAAAATACGAGGTCAGTCCGCCGATACCCAGCGCAACGCCCATTTCATCGCTGACGCCGTCGGGAAGATCGAAGGACCGGTCAGGCGCGGCCACTGCCTTTTGCGCCATGGATCCATATGGCGAAACTGCAGAGAAATAGACCCGCTTGCCATCCAGCATGCCGACCCCTTCGTTGCCGGGCACGCGCGGAAATCCGACGCCGGGCTGGGTGGCCAGGAACATGTCGATCGGGTTCATGCCCGCAAGTGCCACTTCGACAACCGGCCCGGCAGTATTGCCCGCCGGCACAGGGAAGTCCGCAAATGCAGGAACGCCGGCCTCGGTCAGAACGGCAGCTTTCATTCTAGTCATGGTGTGATCTTCTCAGGCAAGGGGGTGTCCAGTTCGCCGGCGTCCAGAAAGAGGGCAAGCAAGGGATAATACCCCGCGATGGCCGTCGCTTCTGTGGCGATCTCGGGCCCGAACGCCTTGGCGATCCGGGCAAGCTCTTCTGCATTGGCGCGGCGGGCCTGAACGGCATGGCGGACATAGCGCACGATGGCACGGTCGCCGCCAGTCAGCCCGTCGCCGCTGCCGTCAAGGATGCTCTGCCGCTCGGCCGGGGTTAGTCCCGCCTTCACGGCAAGCTTGTCGTGATAGTCCCACTCATATCCGGATCCGTTGGCCGCCGCTGCGGCAAGAATTGCAATCTCACGCTGGCGATCGGTCATCTTGCTGCGATAGCGAATGGCTTCCCCGACACCCTGAATTGCGTCGCAAAGCGCCGGGCTGTCCAGGATCGCGAGGAACGGCAAGGGGACGCCACCGCGCGGCCCGTTGGAGATCCGGTCGTGGACCGCACGTTGTTCGGCAGTCATTTCGCTGATGTCTCGGGCACCGATCCGCATGTCTGCTCCGTCAAAAAAGCGGGCAGGACGGCAACACTGTCGCCCTGCCCTGGGGGGATGGTCTCAGCGCCGGTTGAAGATGGCCTTCGCGGCGTCTCCTACCGCCTCGACCTTCTCTTCGACATCTTCCATCAGCAGGATGCGGCAGGGGCTGGATTCCAGGCCGTCATAACGCCAAGGATAAGCGCCGATCAGTCCGCGCTTGTTCAGGCACAGTTCGATGTCGCCGCCGACATTTTCCGCGTGGATCAGACCACGGTCGAACCCAAGGGCGTGGAAGGGAAACAAGCTTTCGGTCACTTCGCGGCCCGAGCGGCTGTGGGTATAGCTGTAATCCCCGAAGAACTCCTCGCAGGTCATGCCGACCTTTTCTTCGAAGCGCTTTGCCAGGTCTGGCCGCATGTTCCGGATAGACGTGTTCATCGCATGGTCGCCCGACCCGCAGTCGACGCCGAACCACTTGATCTTCATGTCCAGCATCCATTCCAGCAACTCCATCTTGCCGCCCGGGTGCATGCAGAAGTAGCGCACCAAATCCTGCTGCGGCTGGCCTTCCCAATAGCGGTGCCAACCGGTGTGCAGGATCAGAATGTCGCCTTCCTTGACCTCGACCGGCGCGCTTTCGATCATAGCCGGTGTGATGACGGCCCAGTCCTCCATGTGTTCGGAGATGTCGACGACCGCGCCCGGGCTGACCAGGTAGTCCATCGGATAGGACGCCATGTCGCCCATGCCGTCAGCGCCGTGCATCGCGCCGTCGATATGGGTGCCGGTATGCATCGCGATATCCACGCGCTGCGCCACGATCTGCTTGGTTTGCAGGTTCTGGGCATAGTACATCTTGTTGCCCGCATAGCCGACCCATCCAGGTGTATGGATGTTCATCATATGCGTCATATCGGTGATCTTCATGACTCGCTCTCCATCCTTGTGCGGCCGCGATGGCCGTCAAAAAATCTAATCTCATTAAAACTTAGTCAAGCATGACTGACAATAGGCGAATCCGGCCGTGGCCAAAAAATCTCTAGAATCTTCCGAACCCACAGCATGTGGTAGCGCATGAGGGGGAATTCGATATCGAACCGCAACCCAGCATTGACAAAATCATTAAAAAAGCTTTTAGTGTTTTGAAAAGTGGTTGCACCCTCCAGTTGCGACGCGCTGGCGTGCCGCTCGGACGAATGCACGCCCGCTGCCAAACTGGAAGGTCTGCATATGATCAAAAAGATTAAAGTCCGCGTGCGCTCGATCGTTGAACTGACCGATCGGGTTCGGTCCTATGAACTGGTGTCCCCGGTCCGATCGCAGACGCTGCCGCCATTCACCGCCGGAGCGCACGTCACGGTGTATCTCAAATCTGGCACGGAACGCCGTTATTCCCTGTGCAACGATCCGCAGGAATCGCACCGCTACTGCATTGCCGTTCAGCGCGAGGATGGGGGGCGCGGCGGCTCAAAGGAAGTTCATGGGACCATCCAGGTTGGTGACGAGATCGAGATTTCCACGCCGCAGAACCACTTTCCGATGGACAGCCGGGCCAAGAATTCCGTTCTGATCGCCGGTGGCATCGGGGTGACGCCGATCTTGTCCATGGCGCGCCGTCTTGCACGCCGCGCCGCGCCTTTCACGCTGCTTTGCCTAGCCCGCGACGAGGAATCCGCCGCCTTCTATGATGAAATTCAGGATTTGCGCAACGAGTCCGTCAAGGTTACCTGGCATTTCGACGGGGGCGATCCGTCCCGG
The DNA here is from genome assembly GCF_039830135.1 of Defluviimonas sp. SAOS-178_SWC. Lineage (NCBI taxonomy): Bacteria > Pseudomonadati > Pseudomonadota > Alphaproteobacteria > Rhodobacterales > Paracoccaceae > Albidovulum > Defluviimonas sp. SAOS-178_SWC. Next base: position 3,240,705 of record NZ_CP156081.1, read on the forward strand.
CTTTTTGATATCAAGGGCTTTCTTGCGGCGCAGCCCGAGGGTGCCCACCTCTATTGCTGCGGGCCGACCGGCCTGATGGACGCAGTACAGTCCCTGTCCGCGCATTGGGCCAAAGGATCAGTGCATTTCGAATATTTCGCCAATGACGATGCCGGTCTGACCGACGACGACACGGCCTTTACGGTTAGTATTCCTCGGCTTGGCAAATCGGTCGAAGTTCTTGCGAACCAAACCATTATCGAAGCCCTGGAACAAGCGGGGGTCGATGTCGATTACAGCTGCCTTGAAGGCACCTGCGGCACCTGCATCGTTCCGCTGCTGGAAGGCGAGGCCGATCACCGCGACAAAGTCCTGACGGAAAGCGAGCTTGCGTCAAACATCGCGCTTTGCTGTTCGCGCGCAAAGACCAAGTCCATCACAATCGAGCTGTAAATCCCGGCGTCGGCAACCTGCCGCGATGCCACAAGTCCGAGCAAGACCATAAGCACCGCGGTTGCGACGGCACGCGGATCGTGATCGGCCATGTCCCGACGCGGGTCAGCATCTTCACCCCCCGCGAGTTCGGCCATGCGCAAAGCGATGCCGTCGAACAGGGACGCGTCGCCCTGCTGGACGCGGTCGAGGAACAGAAGCCCCAGCGCCGCGCGCCCGCTTTGCGACGCGTCGAGACCTCGAAGCGCGTCAGTGAAACGCAGGATGGCGGGATCCTCTACACGGCTCGAAAGCGCGGCAAAGGGCGGAAAGCCTGAGCACTATCTCGGCCTGTGAGGCCTTCCAAATATAGAGGCGCGCACATGCGGATACCCCATTTGGGCGCTCCGGCTGAAAGGTCGGCTGACGCCGGATAGATGTTTGCAACGGATCTACGCGGCCAAGCCCTCTGAACCCTTGCAACGGGAGAGCCGTCCATAGAGGTAGTGCCTCTCGCCATTATTCTTCACGAAAATCTCGTCGAGATGCCATTGCCAGCGGCTTGACCGCATGCCCGCGAGGCGCCTCCTCCGGATCTTCGAGGCGAACATCGTGAACCGCCCCGGTTTTGCCGGAGGTTCCAACTCCTGAGTAGGATGGAGCATCCTGAGCAAGACCACGAACAAGTTTTCCCCTGAAGTCCGCGAACGCGCCGTGCGGATGGTTCTCGACGGCGAAGGGCAGCGCGGCTCCCGCTGGCAGGCGATCACGTCGATCGCAGCGAAGCTCGGATGTTCGGCGAACACGCTGAACGACTGGGTCAAGAGGGCCGAGGTCGACAGCGGGACGGCTCCACCCATCTGGTCGACTGCGCCGATACGCCCGAGACGACACGGATGCGGGAACGGCTCCGGGCCTATAACGAGCTTCTGGCGCGCACCTTCATCGACATTCCGGGCCTCGAGGAGCCCGTGATCCAGGCCGGAGACGGGGCGGCAAACCGGGTACTGGTTGGACCATCACGGAAATTCGTGAGGCGGATTTTCAATCCGGGGTCTTGGGAACTCAACGGTCGCTTCTATGGCGGCTGGTGGCAGCAGGTCGGAAAGGACTGGCGGTCCCAGATCTTCATCAACGACACGCCAACGGTGGAGGTGGACTTCAAGGGCCTCCACGTCGCCATCCTGAGCGCCGAGAAAGGCAAACCGCTGGAAGGCGATCCCTACGCGTTGCCCGAAGGGACGCTGCCGGGAACTGCGCCGGAGCTCCAAAGGGCGCTGATCAAGAAGCTGTTGCTGACTGCGATCAACGCCAGAGACGACAAGTCGGCTTTCCGATCCTTTCGCGACGGCTTCCCGGCGGGGCATATGGCCAAGGGGCTGACCAACAATCAGCTTTCTGCTTTTCTTTCTGCCTTCACCGACAAGCACCCCCACCTCTCAGATGCCCTCTGCTCCGACCAAGGCATCCGGCTGATGAACGTGGACGCCCAGATCGCAGAGCGGGTCATTGGTCGATTTACCGCCCTCGGGCATCCCGTCCTCTGCATCCACGACAGCTTCATTGTCCCCTACACCCACGTTCGGGCGCTCCGGGGCACCATGCGGCAGATGGCGTGGCAGGTGGTCGCGGCGGAACTTGCCGTTGACGCCTCGGCCCCCGGTCTGGACGAGATGGGCGACCGCCCGCCGGACGTGCAGCTGGACTTCATCGCCTGGATGCAGTCGCCCCGCTGCCCCGGCTACCTCTCGCGGCTGGACGAGCACGAGCGGCTATGGGGTTCTCTCCCTGTGTTTCCTAAGAGGGGTTAAGAAGAATGCTGCAGGAGAGGCTTCTTCTGGTCCTCTCCCTGCTCCTATCCTTCTGTTTCTCCATTACTTATACCTATTAGGAGACCCCCAGCAGACAGGGAGCGATCCCTTGTGCTGCAGTATGCATACCCATCCCTTAAGGCCCAGCGCCCCGGAGCGACCCCGTAGCGGCCCGCAACAGGTGGGGCACTATCTGGGGCACTCGGAGGAGCCAGAAGCTCCCACGGTCTCAATCCACGTTCCACGGAGAGTTGATGGCTGTGCTGGCAGTCCCGGGCTAGCCGGTCTCGGACTTCGAAATCCCTGTTTACAGGGAATTAACAGGGAAATCGGCGCGCTTTCGGGGTTCAGGGGCGCGTTTCGCCCTAATTAGTGACGCTTTTTCAATGCGTTGTGTGACAATTCCCTGCGCGCAATAACAGGGAAATGGAATTGCGTGATCAGGGAAGCTCACAGGGAAGTACAGGGAACGGAGTAAGCGTCCATTCGCCACACACTTGTCGTTGTTGGCAGATTTCCGATTTTCTTGGCTTCACGGTGTTGAAGCGAGAGGAGATCGAGATGTCGGAGGACGGGTGCCGCCGGGCGCGGTATGGCGAAGCGTTCTGGCGGGCGCATCACGAGGCCTGGAAGCGCGGTGACCTGAATCAGCGGGAATATTGCGAGGTGCAGTGCCTGTCGCTGAAGGCGTTCGGGAACTGGCGGGCGAAGTTCATGGCCGAACCTGAGGTGCCGGTGCGCAAGTTGCTCTGGCGGCGCGGCGGCGCAAGTCACACCCTAGGTCACAACCAGAGTCACACTCTTGGTCACACCGCAGGTCACATGACTTATCCCAGTTCGGAGGTGCCCGAGGTGCCGGCCGTGCCGCCTCTGCGTGACGGTCACCGCCGGCGTTTCAGCGATGTGCAGCGCGCTCGCATCCTGGCCGAAGCGGCCCGACCCGGTGCCAGCGTCTCCGAAGTGGCGCGCCGCTACGGCATCGCCCGGCGCGTGCTTTGCCGCTGGCGGCAGGAAGAGGCGGTGCGGTTCGTGGATGTCGAGATCGCCGATGGGGAGATGGCGCCATGACCTTGCTGCCTGCCGGCGTCAAAGTGCACCTGGCGTTTGGCTACACCGATATGCGGAAGGGGATGGACGGTCTGGCCGTGCTCGTTCAGGAAGTGCTGCATCAGGATCCGTTCACCGGGCATCTCTTCGTGTTCCGGGGGCGCAATGCCAGTCTCATCAAGATCGTGTTCTGGGACGGCACCGGCCTGTGTCTGTTCACCAAGAGGCTGGAGCATGGTGTCTTCGTCTGGCCGGCCAATATCGAGCCGGGACGGACGCTTTCTCTGACATCAGAGCAGCTCTCGCATCTTCTGGAAGGGATCGACTGGCGGGCGCCGGACCAGCGCTGGCGACCGGCGGCGGCGGGCTGAAAGACCTGCGGCGCATTGACTCAGGGCGGTGATAGCGGCGCGGGATGAGCCTGCGGCATGGTACAATCGACCATGTCCATCGACCTTGCCAGCCTGCCGGACGACGTGGAAGCGCTGCACGCGCTGATCGGCGATCTGGTGCGCGAGCGGGACAGCGCGCGGGCCGAGGCGGAGGCCGAGATCGCGCGGCTGAGAGGCATTCTGAAGACGCTGCAGCGGATGCAGTTCGGCCGCCGATCGGAGCGCCTCGATCCCGATCAGCTGCAACTCGGGCTCGAGGACGTGGCCGCCGATCTGGTGGAGCTGGAAGAGGCCGCGGATCGCAATGAACGCCGTCCGGGCACAGCTGCACGTGGCAAGGATCAACGTCTCAGCCTGTCGGACCATCTGCCGCGTGAAGACCGTGTCGCCGATGTGGATGCGGAGGTCTGTCCCTGCTGCGGCGGGGCCCTGCACCTGATCGGCGAGACGGTCAGCGAAATGCTGGACCATGTGCCGGCGCAGTTGCGGGTCGTGCGGATCCGCCGGCCCAAATACGGTTGCCGGACCTGCGGGACGATCCATCAGGCCCCGGCGCCGGAGCGGCCGATCGCGAAGGGACTGGCAACACCGGCACTCCTGTCACATGTCCTGATCGGCAAATACTGTGATCACCTGCCGCTCTACCGGCAGAGCCAGATCTTCGCCCGCCAGGGGGTCACGCTGAACCGCTCGACGCTGGCGAACTGGGTGGCGGGCGCCGCCTGGTGGCTTGCCCCGATCCGGGATCGGATCGCCGATCACGTGATGGCGGCGGAACGGGTCTTTGCCGATGATACCGTGCTGCCGGTACTCGACCCCGGGCGCGGCCGCACCCGCACCGGGCGGCTCTGGGTCTATGCAAGGGACGACCGCCCCTGGGGCGGGAACGATCCGCCAGCGGTTCTCTATCGTTACAGTCCGGATCGGCGGGCCGAGCGGCCGGCGGCGCATCTGGAGCACTTCAGCGGCATTCTCCAAGTCGACGGCTATCCCGGCTTCGAACCGCTGGCCGCACGGCGCGACATCGTGCTGGCTGCCTGCTGGGCGCATGCGCGGCGGAAGTTCTGGGAGGTGCATCAGGCCACCGGATCGCCCATTGCGCAGGAGGTCCTGCGCCGGATCGCGGCGCTCTATGCGATCGAGGCGGAGATCAGGGGCGGATCCGCCGCGGGCCGGCAGGCCGTGCGTGACCACCGTGCGCGCCCGATCGTTGATGATCTGAAGCCCTGGCTGGAACTGCAGCTGCCACGCCTGCCACAGCGCAGTGGTCTTGCAGAGGCCATCCGCTATGCGCTCGCCCGCTGGCCGTCGCTCTGCCGCTTCCTCGACGATGGTCGGATCGACCTTGACACCAATACGGTCGAGCGTGCCATCCGCCCCGTCACGCTCGGCCGCAAGAATGCTCTCTTTGCCGGCTCCGACGGCGGTGCCGACAGATGGGCCACAATCACCACGCTGATCACCACCGCCAAACTCAACAATGTCGAACCGCAGGCCTGGATCACCGATGTCCTGCAGCGCATGACCGACGGCCATCCGATCAGCCGTGTCGATGATCTCTTGCCCTGGAACTGGCAGCCCAGTTCGAACTGACGCCGCGAAGTGTCAGAAATGGACGCTTACGAACGGATCAGGGGAAACAGGGACCAGCTATTTGCGCCGTCTGCTCCTGCCAAACTCCGGCATGCCAAGTTCAGCCGGCCCGCCCTCGTCCGCATCATCGTCGTCGGGCAGATCGGCCCAGAGCAATGTGACGGCATGCCCGTCCCGGCCAACGCGTGTCTGCTCGTAGATCTCCACGCCGTCCCGGTCGGTCCAGGCCGCGGCCGGGCTATCCACCATCTCGGTGTAGCCCGGCGTGCCATTGCGGATGGCCCGCATGGCTTGGGTCAGATCAGACAGCGTCTCGCCCCTGCCGCGCGGAATCCATGGAAAAGCAGGATGGCGCTTTGCCGAGCGGACCTTGCCACCCTTTGTCCAGATCGCCGCGACTGGCAGATCGAAGAGATCGAGATAGCGCCGGATCGTCGCCTCCAGGCTCAGGTCAAGGGCGTCAGCCGCCTTCTGAAGTGTGCGCAGATCCGGATCTCCTCCGAGGCAGGTGCGCATCCTGTATGCCGGCGCCAGGAGAGCGATCGCGAAGAGGTTTGCTTCGGCCTCCTGCTTGTGGTGCCGCGTATCGTCGCGCGCCTCACTCATGTCCGTGGTGGTGCACCGGAAACCGCCCTCCCCGCTCAGCAGGTGCCGCTCCATGAGAAAGTGCCCGAGCTCATGGGCTATGCTGAAGCGCGCCCGACGCGGACCGTGCGACATGTTGACCAGGATACTGCCAATGCTGCGCGACCTGTTGGTCAACAGCATGCCCTCGAGACCTTCGAGCTGCTCCCGGCGGACCTCCCCGATGTCGAGCGCATATGCGATCTCACCGACGGGAACCGCGCAGTCGATTGGACCAAGCTGTCGGTGAATGGCGTCGGCCAAGCGCTGGGGCGCGTGGATGTCCGCAAGGTCGATCCGATTGAGGTCCAGTGGCCTAAGCTTTCTCGTCCATCCGGTCGCGCATCGACCGGATCATGTCCTCCACGACGAGACGATCGCGATCCGACAGGTCATGCAGATCGCGGTGAATGCGCTCGATGCGCTGTTCTTTCATCGAGGGCGCGGTCTCTTCGCCGACCAGCACATCGATGCTGACCCCGAAGTGCCGCGCGAGTGCGCGGACGAGTTCGAAGGACGGGTTCCTGCTGCGGCCTTTCTCAAGCTCCCAGACATGCGCCTTCGAAACCCCTGCCGCATCGGCGACTTGCTGAAGAGACTCGCCGCTCTTCCGGCGCAGATCGAACAGCCGCTCCCCGATGTTCATGGTTCACCTCAAAATAAGCTTCGTCGAACAGTACTGTAAACCATATTTGACGACAGGCAATGTCAGACTTATCTTACAGCGCAGGTCGGCGAATCATTCGCCGGCGGGCAGTCAAGAAAGGAGGCTCCAATGAAGGGCCTGTTCATCGAAGAGATCGCCGTGGGCGATCTGAGACCCTGGGCGAAGAACGCCCGCACCCATTCGAAGAAGCAGCTTCGCCAGATTGGCGAGAGCATCCGGACCTTCGGGTTCACGAACCCGGTGCTGATCGACGCGGCGAGCACGATCCTCGCCGGCCATGGCCGGGTCGAGGCGGCCAAGCTCATCGGCATGAGCCATGTGCCCTGTGTCCGGCTCGAACACATGACGCCGGAGCAGAAGCGGGCCTATGTGCTTGCGGACAACAAGCTCGCCTTGAATGCCGGCTGGGACGAAGAGCTGCTGGCCGAGGAATTGCAGGCGCTGATGGGCGTCGAGGATCTCGGCTTCGACATCGGCGTGACGGGCTTTGAACTGGGTGAGATCGACACGCTGGTCACCGGGCTCTCGGTCGAGGAGCCGGGCGACCCGGAGGATGACGTGTTGCCCGTGGCGGCGCCGCGACGGGTCTGCCCGGGCGATGTCTGGCAGCTTGGGCGGCATCGGCTGGTCTGCGGTGACGCGCTCGATGCGGATGTCGTGGCGACGCTCATGGCAGGCGAGAGTGCACGAATGGTGTTTTCTGATCCGCCCTATAACGTGAAGATCGACGGCCATGTCGGTGGCTCGGGCAAGATCAGGCACCGCGAGTTCGCCATGGCCGCGGGCGAGATGACGGTTTCGGAGTTCACCGACTTTCTCACCCGCGCCTTCCGCAACATGGCCGAGCACAGCATGGGCGGCTCGATCCACTATCTCTGCATGGACTGGCGCCATATGGGCGAGATGCTGGCAGCGGGACACGCGGTTTACGGCGAGCTGAAGAACCTGATCGTCTGGGCCAAGGACAATGGCGGCATGGGCACGTTCTACCGCTCGCGCCATGAACTGATCTTCGCCTTCAAGAAAGGTGATGCGCCACATGTGAACACCTTCGAGCTTGGTCAGCACGGGCGCTACCGGACGAACGTCTGGCAATATCGCGGCGTGAACACGATGCGGGCGGGCCGGATGGAGGAACTGGCGCTGCATCCGACCGTCAAGCCCGTGCAGATGATCGCGGATGCGATCCGCGATGTCTCGGGCCGGGGCGAGATCGTGCTCGACCTCTTCGGCGGATCGGGCTCGACGCTGATCGCGTCGGAGAAGACCGGGCGACGGGGATACCTCGTCGAGCTGGATCCCATCTACTGCGACCGCATCCTCGCTCGCTGGGAGGCTTATGCGAAGGACGAGGCCGAACGCCTGGTCTGCGGCTGGCCGCAGATCCATCAGAAGCTGGAGGCGGCGGAATGAGTGGGCGGGGAAAAGACAGGCAATCCCGGGCACTCGTCGCGCGCCCGGGTTACGAAGTGGGGTTTGGCAAGCCGCCCGCGGCGACGCGGTTCAAGCCCGGCCAGTCAGGCAATCCGCGCGGGCGGCCGAAGGGCGCGAAGAACAAGCGGCCGGGGCTGCACGAGGAGCGCATGAAGGACATCATCCTCGACGAAGCCTACCGGACGATCACGGTCCGGGACGGGGATCGCAACATCACCGTGCCGATGGCACAGGCGATCATGCGCTCGCTCGCGGTCAATGCCGCCAAGGGTCAGCATCGGGCACAACGGCTTTTCGCGGAGCTGTTGGCCTCGGTCGAGACCAGCAACAAGATGCTGAATGATGAACTGCTGAACTCCGCGATGGATTACAAGATCGCCTGGGAGCGTGAGCTCGACCGGCGGGACCGGCTTGGCATCACGGACCTGCCGGATCCCTTGCCGCATCCCGACCACGTGGTGATCGACATGAACCGCGGCACCACGCGCATCATGGGCCCGGTGACACGTGCCGAGGAGGCCGAACTGAAGAAATGGCGGGAGCGCCGGGATGACTTCGCCGAGGAGCTCTCCTGGATCGTTGAGCAACTGGAATCCGAAGAGAATGAGCAGGTACGCAAGGCTCTCGAAGACGATGCAGATCAAACTCGCAAGGTGCTCGAGATCATCGACACTGCGCTCGCGCACGTGCCGGCGCCAGGGTCGACGCGGTTGCTTGGGAGAAACGGTTGAACGGCGGGAACGCGGAGCCGCGTCGATTCATCCCAAATTCGATCCAACAGATGCCGGGGGTGAACACCTAGAGCCCGCAGTACGAATCTCGCCGCCGGAGTCGGGCCAGCAGGCGGTCGATCTCTGCGGCGGCCCGATCGGTCAGCTTCGGACCAGGCGTCCGGAGCGCGGCCTCGGCGATGGCGCCGCGACGGGCGAGGATGTGCTTGCGGACTGTGAGACCGATGCCGGGCTGATGCTCATAGCGCAGCAGCGGCAGGCGTGCGTCGAACAAGTCGGCCGCTGCCTCCGGGTCAGTGACTGAGAGGTCGACTACCCGGCGCAGCATCTCGGGGAAGGCATAGCCGGTCATTGCACCGTCGGCGCCACGGCCCATTTCCATGTCGAGAAAGAGCCCGCCGTTGCCACAGAGAATCGAGAGCGCGCGCAGCTCTCCGTTTGCCTGCCAGTCCCGAAGCGCGCTGATCTTCTCGAAGCCCGGCCAGTCCTCGTGCTTCAGCATCACGCAGGCGGAGTGGGCCTCAACCACGCGGCGGATCACACCGGGGCTCATTATGACGCCGGTCACCGCCGGATGATCCTGCAGCACCCAAGGCGTATCGTGGCCGATAGCGTCCACCGCATTGGCGAACCAGTCGGCAATCTGGTCGTCGGTACGCATAGTGCCGGGAGGTGTCATCATCACGCCCGCTGCGCCCGCATCCATCGCCGCCGCCGACAGATCGTGGATGGCCGGCATACCAAGCGCAGACACGCCGACGATGATGGGCTTGCCGACCGCTGCCGCGATCACCTCTCGGACAACAGTCAGGCTTTCTTGCGGCCTAAGCTTATGGGCCTCGCCCGTGATACCGAGAATGGTGATCCCGTCGATTTCCCGCTCAAGGTACCAATCGGTCATGCACCAGGGCGGCGGCGGTGGTGAAGCCGACGGCCAGACCCTTCTGGCAGGCCGCCAGGCCGAGGCCGAGGGCGACATGGGTCTTGCCGGTTCCTGATGGCCCGAGGGCGATGACATTCTCGCGCCGCTCGATCCATTCCGCAGTATCTTGTCGAAGCGCACCCCAAACTTGCGACGATAGAAGGAATCATCGCCAACCCCGACCTGGTCGGCAACCGGTTCTTCTCGTGCCCCGATGGCTGGACCTGCAATTATACCAACTGCCACATGGCTGAAGCCGCAAAGATGCAGGAGGTCGGCATCGAGGTCTTTGTGCTAGGATCGGGCGAGACGCTAACAGCCTCGCTGGCTTCGGCCTATGCCGATAAGCAACCTTGGTTCCGCTACTACTGGGCGCCGACCCCGATTCTGGGCAAAAATCCAATGCTCATGGTCGATGTGGGCCCCTACGACAAGGATGCGTTCGACTGTAACGCGTCGGAGGATTGCAGCGATCTGAAGATATCGGCCTAAATGGCTCGACGAGGCGGAGGGCACACGAACCGTTGCTTCTCAAATCTGATGTGTGGACCGGCAAGAAAAATACCTATGCCTTGGAGCCAACATAACCTCGATCCACCCCTGCCTCTGGTATTTATCAATATGACCTAATCCGGATCTCTGAACGCCACTCTGATCCAACTGATGAATGCTTCCGCGGCGAGCGTTGGTCTTCTGGTCGTCGGGATGGCCAGATAGAATGATCGTCGCTTGATCGGTTTGGCCAAGACGGGTTGAACGAGCTTCCCGGACGAAAGGAACGTCTCCATCAGCGGCGTGCCGATCAGGGCGAAGCCCTGACCATCGAGCACAGCCTGCACCAAGTTCGTATAGGTGTTCACCGTGATGCCACCCTTCAGCCGGAAACCTTTGCGACCGTTAACTTCGAACCAGTTCTGCCAGCGGGTTTGCTGGTCATAGGGCCCGTCGAGATGAATGAGCGGGAAGGCTTCCAGATCCTCCGGGCACAGTATGCGGCCAGGTGTGATGAAATCTGCGGCGCAGGTCGGTGCAATGACTTCCTCCTGAAGATACTCATAATTCACATTGGCGGCGGGAGGCGCACCATACCTGATGGCGATGTCGATGCTCTCTTCAGCTATGTCCAGATAGCGGTCCGAGACGACGAAGCGCAGGTCTATCTCCGGATACTGTTGGCGAAAGGTCCCGATCCGCGGCATCAACCAATATGTCGCAAAGCCGGTGGTCGCGGTGACCACCAAGATTTTGTTGTCAGGCTTTCGGACAATGTCGGTCGTAGCACCCGCGGCCCGTTCCAGCGCTGCGGCGATTTCATAGTGGTATCGTTGCCCGACTTGGGTGAAAGACAAAGCCCTGTTCTCTCGGCGGAACAAAATCACACCAAGATAGCTTTCCAGCGCCTTGATCTGCTGGCTCACCGCGACTCGCGAGACGTTCAGTTCCTCTGCGGCCTTTGTGAAGTTCATAAGCCGCCCCGCCGCTTCGAATGTCACAAGCAGGTTTGGCGGTGGTAAGACGAAGCGAAGCCTTTGCATATCACGTTTTTTAGCCGCACTGCGGCACATTTTCTAGAGTGTCATAGTCAATGGCCACATGTGCGCCGGTAGCCAGCAAACGAGGTCGGCGTCAGTTTAGGGTCGTGCGATGCGAATGCGGCGACCGGCCGAATTGCGCGCGAAACAGCTTGCAGAAATGCGAAGGCGAGACAAAGCCGGTCGCGACGGCTATTTCGGTAATCGAAAGTTCGGTCTGTAGGAGAAGGTTGCGAGCGCGCTCCAGCCGCATCCTGTTGAAATAGGCCTTCGGCGAGGAAGACAGGAACTTCTTGAACAATCGCTCTAGCTGGCGCGTCGAGATCGTAAGCTCTTCGGCAATCGCGGCGGGCGAGAGCGGATCTTCGATGTGCTTTTCCATGATGGATATAGCCCGCACCACCGGACCGCAGCGCATCCCGTGGCGAGACTGAATGGAGACACGCTGAGCCGCGCTTTCCTCGCGCACGGTATTGTACACCATCTGGTCCGCGACCAGTGTGGCGAGGTCTTCGCCGTGCTTCTGCCGGATCAGGTGCAGCATCAGGTCCGCTACCGCCGTTCCGCCGGCCGCGGTCAGGACGTTCTCATGTGCGACGAACACGCTGCGCACCAGCCGAACGTCGGGGAAGGCTTCGGCAAAGATGTCGTGATAGGCCCAGTGGAGCGCCACATCCATCCCGTCGAGGAAACCGCATTTGGCCAGGGCAAAGGCACTGGCTCCAAGCCCCGCCAGTGGCGTGCCGGTGGCACGTTCCCGTCTGAGGTAGGCCAGAACCGCCGGGGGCAGTGCCTTCTGTATGTCGTTGCCAGTGATAAGAACAAGGCGCTCGGCACCTCGTGCCGGTTCAAGTCCGCAGTCCACTTCCAGCTTGCAGCTATTGGAGGCCATTACCGGACAGCCGTCCTCGCTGGCGACCGTCCAACGGAAGTGCGTTTTGCCGCTTGCAAGGTTCGCGAGACGCAGGGGCTCGACCGCGCAGCAAAACGCCAGATGCGAAAACTGCGGCAACAGCAAGAACACGAAATGCGACGGGCCGTTCGCTTCCGGGCTTGGATTGAACTCTCTTGTTCGAAGGAAGGTCATCTACAGATACCTTCTACTGCGGGGCGCTTCAAGCCGAGTGCAGAGGGTGATGGTTTCGGAGGCCGGGCTATCTGGCCGCATGGCGGGCCTTGGCAAGTGGTCGATAGACAAGACCGACGGGCCCGGTCTCGTACCATCGGCGATGACCCCGGTCCCGGGCGGATACGCCGAAGCTTTGCGAAACCCGGTCGATCATGATGGCGAGGCAGACAATCCCCAACCCCCCAACCGTGGCAATGCCCATGTCAAGACGACCGATTCCGCGCAGAACCATCTGGCCTAGACCCGTGACGGAGATCATCGAAGAGACCACGCTCATCGCCAGCGCCATCATTATGGTCTGATTGACTCCTGCCATGATGGTTGGCGCAGCGAGTGGAAGCTCGATCTTGAGCAATGTCTGTCGACGGCTGGCCCCGAAGGCGCGCGCGGCCTCGACCATGTCGGGCCGCACCTGGCGGATGCCGAGATTGGTCAGTCGCACGACGGGAGGGAGCGCATAGATGAAGGTGACTATGACCCCCGAGACGTTACCGATCGAGAAAAGCATGACGACGGGGACCAGATACACGAAGGATGGGATCGTCTGCATCAGGTCAAGGATCGGTCGCAGGATTAGCCAGAAACGATCGCTCCGCGCGGCATAGATCCCGAGCGGAATCCCGACAAGGGCGCAAAAGATCACGCAGGTCAGGACAATCGACAGAGATGTCATCGCTGGTTCCCACGCACCCATCAAGCCGATGGCCAACATCGAGGCCCCGGCGATCAGCGCGATCCTGCGGCCACCTGCCTGCCACGCGATCAACAGGATGACCCCGTAGATCAAGAGATCGGGGGCACCGGTTAGGGCGCCTTCGAACCCCCGCAGAACAAGGTCGAAGGGAACCTTGATCGCCTGAAATATGTAGCGGAAATTCTCGACGACGTATTTCAGCGTCGCCTCGACCCAGTTACCCACCGGCAACCAAACCGTGTCGAAAATGTTGTACAGGTCCACTTTCATGCGTCTACCCTCGCAGCGCGCGCAGCGCGTCGGTGATGGTGATCTGCCCGACCGCCGCGCCGAACGGATCGGTCACCGTCAGAGGCTGCTGGTCAGACAAGAAGAGGTCGATGACGGCATCAAGCCGAGAGCCGGTGGAAATAGTCTTGGGCGTGACCTCGCGACCATCGAGCGGCGTCATGATGGTTTCCGCTCGCACCAATCCGATGCGGGAAATTCCTTTCACAAACTCCTGCACATAGTCGTCGCTGGGCCGGGTGACGATTTCCTCGGGCGTTCCGATCTGGACGATCTCGCCATCGTTCATGATCGCGATGTGTCTGCCCATGCGGATCGCCTCATCCAGATCGTGGGTGATGAAGACGGTCGTCTTCTTCAGCTTGGTCGACAGTTCCAGAAACTGATCCTGCAACTGCCGCCGGATCAGGGGATCAAGCGCGGAGAAGGGTTCGTCCATCAGAAGGATTTCCGGATCGGCGGCGAGAGCGCGGGCCAGGCCGACGCGCTGCTGCATCCCGCCGGAAAGCTGATCCGGGTAGTGGTCCGCCCAGCCATCCAACCCCATCGAGGCCAGTGCCCTTTCCGCCGCGGCGCGGCGTTGCGCGGGCGGGATGTCGCGCACTTCAAGGCCAAAGGCGGCATTTTCCGCAAGCGTGCGATGGGGCCACAGCGCCATGTGCTGGAACACCATGCCGATCTTTTCGGCACGCAGCTGGCGCAGTTCGGATTCGCCCATCCGGTCGACTCTTGCACCTGCAACGTGAATCTCGCCCGAGGTGGGGTCGATCAACCGGTTGATATGGCGCACCAGGGTCGACTTGCCTGAACCTGACAGACCCATGATGCAGAAGATCTCGCCGCGTTCGACCGTGAAGCTGACATTTCGTACACCGAGCACGCAGCCAAACTGGTCACGGACCTGTTCCTTGGAAAGGCCACGCTCCTGCACGGCCCGCATCGCTTCGGCCTCGCGCTTGCCGTAGATCTTCCACAGGGCGCGGCATTCGATCTGGGGTTCGGACGCCGGCTCTCTCCGATCCGCTTTCGATGGGTTGTCTAACATACGGAACCTCCATGCGCCGATCGTTTGTCTGTTCCACATTGGGGCGACGCGGCCCAAGCCGGTTTTCGTTCGGCGGCTTTCAAAGTGAGGCACTCAGGCGCAATGAATCCAGAATGGCCGCGTGGATGTTGCGGCTGGAGATCGCGTCACCCACCCGGTAGAGTTCAAACCTGCCCTTCCCGGCACGGATCGGCTGCGGCGCGCTGGTGATCAGCGCATCCAGGTCGGTCACGCCATCGTTGACTGAATCACTGCGCAGGTCGAGGAAAAGCCCGTCCAGCGGCAGGGTGCCGCATTCAACAATCACCTGCGGCGCGCGCAACACCTTCTCTTCCAGCGTGACCTCGTTGACCAGCACAGCTTCCAGTTCGTTGCCTGCTCGCTGGACACGCCGCAGATGGTGTTCAAACAGCATCGGCGTGCTTAGCTGGTGCATTCGGCGCTTCCAGCCGAACCTTTCGCCATAAACCAGATCCTGGCCCATCTGGACATCCAGCGAAACCAAGGTGGTCGCCTTGCCCTGTTCGCCAGCCATCTCGGCGCAGAGCAGGGCAGGATGGCGGCCGGTGCCGTCATAGATGATCGAGCTTTCGCGCAGCGCGACTTCCTTCGTCAGGATGTCCCAGACGCTGGTGCAGAGCTCGGCTCCGGGAAGCCAGCCGAGATCGGGCATTCCGCCGGTCGCTACGATCACCACGTCGGGATTTTCAGCGCGGACTTCGTCGGCCTCGACAAAGCGGTTGAGTCGAACTTCGACGCCGAGTCGTTCCAGCTCGGCCTCCCGCCACTGGACGATGCCGATCAGATCTTTGCGCCACGATCCCTTGGCACCCAGCAGAACCTGGCCGCCAAGCTCGCGGTTCGCCTCGAAGAGCACGACCTTATGGCCGCGCTCGGCCGAGATGCGCGCGGCTTCGAGGCCGGCCGGGCCACCGCCGACGATGACCACCCCGCGCCCCGTTTCTGGGGAGGGGGCCGCATGATGGGGCAGTTTTGCCTCGCGGCCTGTTGCCGCATTGTGCAGACAGGCAGGCCGATAACCCGACATGCAATGAGTGGCGCCGATGCATGGACGGATCCGGTCCTCTTGTCCCGCCGCGAGCTTGCGGACCAGATGCGGATCGGCGATATGGGCGCGGGTCATGCCGACCATGTCGAGCAGCCCCTGTCGGATAGCATGGCGGGCCGAGGCCACGTCCAGCACACGCGCGGCGTGGAAGACCGGCAGGCCGACCTCGCGCCGGAAGGTGCCGATCTTCTCGACCCAGGGGGCGATCGGAGAATCCATCCCTGGCATACTGTCGCGGGCCTGACCGCGTTCGGTATCGGCACGACCATAATTGGCGTTGAAGAAGTCGAGCCCGGCCTCGGCCTGCAGGAGCTGCGCCGCAGCGATGCAATCGGCGAGCGACAGCCAGCCCTCACCGCCCTCTTCCACCGTCAGGCGCATCCCCACGATGAATTCGTCGCCGACCTGGCGGCGGATTTCCTGATGCACCAGAATTGGAAAACGCATCCGGTTCTCCAGAGAGCCGCCGAAACGGTCGGTGCGCTGGTTCATTGCCGGCGACATGAACTGCCCGATCAGGTGGCCGGCAGCAATCGTTTCCAGCCCGTCAAGCCCACCCTCCTTACACCGTCGCGCAGCTGCACCGAAAGCCTTCACGACACGGGCGATGTCGTGCTCATCCATTTCCTTGGGAAAGCTGCGATGCAGGGTCTCGCGGATCGGCGAGGGTCCGATGGTCGGCAGCCAGTTTCCGGCATAGGGCTCGCCGCGCCGGCCAAGATGGGTGATCTGGCACATCAACGCCGCGCCCTGACCGTGCATCCGTTCCGAGAACTGCTGAAAATAGGGAATGATCCGGTCATCCCCGACATAAAGCTGCTGGAAGACCGAGGGCGAATCCGGTGCCACATTGGAGGACCCGCCGAACATGCTGAGACTGATCCCGCCGACTGCCTTTTCCTCGTGGTAACGCTGATACCGCTCGGCGGGCATCCCACCCTCTTCCAGGCCGCAGGCATGGCTGGTGCTCATGATCCGGTTGCGCAGCGTCAAGTGCTTGATCTTCAATGGCTCTAGCAACGGGTCACGGCGCGTGGCGGTTGCGGCGTCTTCCACAGTGTTAGGTGTCGGGCTGGTCATGACGGATAGTATCCCGGTCGATGTACGGCATTGCTGGCGGATGGGGTCAGGTGGGGCGATATGCACCGCCCCACCATGTCATGTCTTTTCGGCCAGCTTACTGGCCAGCCTTCATCGCTTCATCGATCCAGGAGTCATAGTCTGCCTGGTGTGCGGCGATCCACTCTTCGGCATTCTTGTAGATCTGCGCGCGGTCGGCGTTGCTTTCATACTCGCTCAGCAGTTCCGCATTCACTTCCTCGACAGGGACCGTCACAAGTTCGAAAAAGCGCGCGGCGGCGGGATTTTCCTCGGCGAATTTGCGGTTGGCGAGGATGCGGATGTTGTTCACATCGAAGCCCGAATTGCTGCCGTCTGGCTGGCTGGTGTCGGCAGCGTCATTATCAGGCAGCGACGAGAAGGGGACGTTCAGCTGCACCACGTCTTCACCGGCCTTCAGCACCGAGCCAACCCAGAGCGGCGACCAGGTGTAATAGAGGATCGGACTTCCGGCCTTGTAGCGGGTGATCGTATCGGCGATCAGTGCGTAGTAGCTGCCCTGGTTATGGCTGACGTGATCGCGCAGGTCGAAGGCGTCCAGCTGGTGCTCGATGACGCGTTCGCAGCCCCAACCGGCTTCGCAGCCGGTCAGGTCTGCCTTCCCGTCCCCGTTGATGTCGAAGAGGGCGCTGATGGCGTGATCCGCAAGCTGGCCAAGGTTTTTGATACCGTATTTCTCGGCAGTCGCCTTGTCGATGAAATAGCCCTGCGTCACGTTCGGGGTAAGCATACCGATCCGTGTCAGCTTTTCGTCACCGCCCGCCTTTGCATAGGTGGCAGCATGCAAACGGTCCCAGTGGATGGCGGTGTAGTCGGCGTCGCCCTGCGCAATGGCCAGATGCATGGGCGGATACTGGGCTTCAAGCGAGTCCTTCACTTCGTAGCCAAGACGTTCCAGCCCAATCTGGACAATCGCGTGCTGAAAGATGTGCCCGGTCTGGCCGGTGGCGATCGGTTGGATGGATTTGCCTTCGCCCGGCAGGCCATCAGCGAAAGCGGGCAGCCCCAGCATGATGCCGCCGGTAGTCGCGATGACCGCAAGGCTGTTTCTGAGAACAGACATCTTCTTTACTCCCTTTTTGTTTGGTTGGTCTTTCTTGTTGGCCCCGCCGGGATCTGATGTGGCGAAGGCTGTCGCTCAACTGCCCCCCGCAACGGTCGCACGGGGCATCGCGGATGGGCCTACTCGATCCCGTCCGGCAACTCGGCCTTGCGCCTGCGCACGAAATCCCGCAGCGCCTCGTCCTTGGCTGCGTCAAGCGGCGGCGGGCTATAGGCGGCAAGGCTCTTCACGGCAAGCTCTGTAGCCAGAACCGCGGAATCCTTAGCGCCTTCGTCGTGCCATTGTTCGTAAGTGTTCACGTCCGAGGTGCGCGGCACGAAGAAGGCGGTCTGATAGCGTTCGATCGTGTGCTGGCAGCCAAGGAAGTGGCCGCCCGGCCCCACCTCGGCAATGGCATCTGCGGCGAAATCTTCTGGCGTCAGCGACACCCCTTGGGTCAAACGTTGCAGAATTGAGAGTTGCTCGACATCCAGCATGAACTTGGCGAAGGAGGCCGAAAGTCCGCTTTCCATCCAGCCTGCCGAGTGCAGAAAAAAGTTTCCTCCTGCAAGGATGGCAGGGAGCATAGTCTGGAGGGATTCGAACCCGGCCTGCACGTCCAATGCCTTGGCGCCGTGTCGCATGCCGCCCGTCCGCATCGGCAGCTTGTAACGCCGCGCCATTTGCCCGGTCAGGAAGGTCAGCACCTGCGTTTCGGAGGTGCCATACATCGGCGCACCGCTTTTCATCGAGACCGTCGAGAGCGTTGCGCCATAGATAACCGGCGCTCCGGCCCGGACGAGCTGGGCGTAGGCGACCCCGGCCAGCGCCTCGGCATTCAGTTGCGAAAAGGCCCCGGCGGTAGTGATCGGAGTGTTGGCGCCCTGCATGATGAACGGGCTGATGATGCAGGCCTGATTGGACGCGGCATAGACCCGGATCACCGAAAGCATCGTCTCGTCCCAGACAAGGGGCGAGTTGCAATTGGTCAGCGAGGTCATGACGGTATTGTCTTGAACAAAGTCCGCGCCGAAGAGAATGCGGCACATCTCCAGACAGTCCTCGGCCCGCGAGGCATGGGTCACGCCGCCCATGAAGGGCTTGTCGGACAGGCTGATATGGCCGTAAAGCATGTCGAGATGGCGCTTGGCCACCGGAATGTCGGTCGGCTCGCAAACCGTACCGCCCGAGATGTTCAGCGACGGCGCCATATAGGCAAGTCGGACGAAATTCTCGAAATCCTCAAGCTGGGCGTAACGTCTTTCGCCAGTCAGGTCGCGGACATAGGGAGAACCGTAGATTGGCGCAAAACCCATGGATCGGCCGCCGATCCTGACCGAACGTTCCGGGTTTCGGGCGTGGTGGACATAATCGGCCGGCGCCAGCGCCACCAGAGACATGAGAAGGTCGCGCCCGATCCGTACTTTCGAACGTGCCTTGTCCACATCGGCCCCCGCCTGGCGCCAGCTTTCAAGCGCAACAGGATCACGGAATTCGATCCCCTGCTCCTCCAGCAAACGCATCGACGCGTCATGGATCAGTTCGATCCCGGCTTCGGAAATCAAGTCATAGACCGGAATCAACCGCTCTGGGATCCGGCTGTTGATCTGAGGGGCTTCCCCGGTCCCGCTTTGCGCACCACGCCGCCCACGCCTGGTTTCGCGATGAGAGCTCACGATTTCGGTCATTGTCGTATTTGCCCCCGTATGGCCGCATTTGGACTCGCTAAAGAAAAGCTAGGGATCTCCGTAAAGCTGACAACTTGGAAAAAACTGATCAGTAGAGTAAGCACTGCTTAACAATATCGCGCCGAAATGCTGTAATGAAGCAGCGTCGGGGATCGGATCAATCGCGGCATCGCTGTAGTCGGGCTGGCGACCGCGCTTTCACCGCTGATCCAGCACAGTGCTCCGTCCACATCGATTGTTCTTCCCGCGAAGCTGCATCATGCGGCGACCACTGTCGACTGTAAGACAACCATGCACCTGGCAGCGTCGCAGTTCAGATCGAGAAGGCCTTGGCCCCGGCATTTGCAGACAACCCCTTCGTTCACCCCGGCAAACGTCAAGGGGAGTGGGCGAAACTTGGCGTTCAGGTGGCGATCCCTGAAACAGACAGCCTTCCATCAAGGCCGGCCGCATAAACACAGTTGCTAGGCAAGCATTCTTGCGCTCGCAGGATCATAGAACGGAGCGAGGCTGATCTCCGCTGGGATTTCTCGCCCCTCCACCATGACAAAGTACTGCCCGCCTAGGAGCGCCTCCCTGCCGGAGAACCCGGCCGGTGGAGCCAGAAGGCAAAGGCCGACCGCCGTCCCTTGGGAATTGGACCAAGCTCCGGCCGTCACATAGCCCGCAATGCTGCCGTCCCGCACGACCGGCTCATTGTGATGCAACAGGTGCGCCGGGTCGGCCAGTTTGACGAAGCACAGGAACGGCCCTTCGTTGGCGGCCTTGCGATCAAGATAGGCGTCACGACCGATAAACTTTATCCCCTTGTTCGGCTTGCAGGCAAAACCGAGCCCCATCTGATGCGGCGCATCGCTGTAGGCCATGTCGTGGCCCCAGTGGAGAAAGCCCTTCTCGATGCGGAGCGCGTTCAATGCCTCGCCGCCGGCCAGCCGCAGCCCCAGCCCCCTTCCCGCTTCGATTAGCACATCGAAGACATGCTCGGCGAAGTCGGGCGTCACGAAGATCTCCCAGCCAAGTTCGCCCGTGTAGGACAAGCGCTGCGCAAAGACATGTGCGTGCCCGATATGGAAGTGCCGGAGACTGTTGAACGGGAAGGCCGTGTTCGAGACGTCGATGTCGGCCACTGCGGCCAGCAGGTCACGCGATTTCGGACCGGCAACCGCCAGAACGCCATAGGCGGTGGTGGCATCGCGCAGGCGCACGTCCTCGTCCGCGCGCAAGGCATCGCGCAGATGCAGATAGTCACGCCGCGTATGTGAGATCGAGCTCATCACCATGTAGGCGTCGTCGGCATGGCGCGCCACGGTAACATCGCTTTCGATCCCGCCGCGGTCGTTCAGCATCAGCGTATAGGCGACCCGGCCCACGGGCAGCGCCAGGTCGTTGGTGCAGACCCGTTGCAGGAAGGCCTCGGCATCCTTTCCCTCGACCATCAGCTTGCCCAGCATCGAATAGTCGAACATCGCCACCGCCTCGCGCGCCGCCTTCTGTTCGGCCTGCGCATGGGCGAACCAGCTTGGACGGCCAAAGCTGTAGTCGTATTGCGGTTTCACACCCTCGGGCGCGAACCAGCCAGGGCGTTCCCATCCCTGAACCTCGGCGTAGCAGGCGCCGCGGGCTTTCATCGCGTGGTAGAACGGCGTCCGCCGCAGGTTTCGCGCGGTTTCGCGCTGACGGCCGGGCCAGTGCATCGCATAGGTCAAGATCAGCGTCTCCGGGCAACGCTCCCGAAGATAGGGATCGCGAGTCTGGAACTCTTCGCAGCGCTTCGGATCCATCTCGCTAAGGTCGATTGGCGGATGGCCCTTCATGATCCACTGCGCAAGAGCCCGGCCGGCGCCGGGGCCCGACTGAATGCCCGTGGAGTTGACCCCGGCCAAAACGTAGTAGCCCTTGACGTCCGGCGCCTCGCCAAGTGTGAAGCGACCGTCATAGGAATAGCTTTCCGGCCCGTTGAAGAAGGTTCGGATGCCGACATTCTGCAACACCGGCACCCGGTTCATCGCCAGTTCCAGCACATCCATCACGTCTTCTTCGACAAAAGGCAGGCTGTCGAAGCAGAACGTGTCCGGTATACCCTCTGTCCCCCAGGCCCTGGGATGGAAATGCGCGAAGCCGAAAAGCAGCTTGCCCGCATCTTCTTTCCAGTAGGTGCCGTCGCAATAGGACCGCAGGACCGGCAAGTTGCCCGAAAGACCAGCGATGGGTTCGGTGACGAGGTAGTAGTGTTCGCAGGCATGAAGCGGCACACCGACGCCGTTCTGACGGCCCAGCTCGCGCGCCCACATACCGCCGCAATTCACCACGACATCGGCGGTGATCCGGCCTTGTTCGGTGCATACAGCCCGCGCCCTGCCGCCCTCGACCTCCACCGCCTCAATCTTCACGTGTTCGAAGATCTGCGCCCCGTGCATCCGCGCGCCTTTGGCCAAAGCGGTCGTCAGGTCTATGGGATTGGCAGAGCCGTCGCTCGGCATATAGATGCCGCCCAGCACACCTTCGGGGTTCATCAGCGGCCAGCGCTCGGCGATCTCGGGCGCGGTCAGATAGTTTGCCTCAATCCCGAACAGCGAGGCGAAATCCGCCTTGCGTCTCAGTTCCGCCAGCCGTTCCTCGTTGATCGCGATCGAGATGGAGCCCGAGCGACGGTAGCCAGGATTCTGGCCCGTCTCGGCCTCGATGTCCTGCAAAAGCTCGATACCGTATTTTGCGAATGCGGTTGTCGCATGGCTGCCTTGCAACTGCCCGACCAGACCTGCCGCATGCCAGGTGGTGCCAGAGGTAAGTTGCTTGCGCTCCAGAAGCACAACGTCTTTCCAGCCTTCCTTGGCCAGATGATAGGCAACAGAACAACCATGAATGCCACCGCCGATGATAACGACTTGGGCATGGCTGGGTAGGGGCTTCGACACGGTCAATCTCCTGCCGCTTGGGGATGTCAGTATTGGAACAGCCAGCCTGCGCCATCGGCTCCGCCGCTGATGCCGGCGAGCCGCATCAGATGCCAGGCCGTGGCCTGATTGCTTGAAATCACGGGCTTTCCAAGCTGCATCTCGGCCTCGGCAATGACCGGCAGGACCCGGAGACTGGTGCAGGAGACAAAAACCGCGTCACAGGTGTCGCACTGACCGACTGCAAGAATGGCGTCCAGAATGCTACGCGAACTGATCCGCGCCACTGTGAAGTCATCTGACTGGTTGAAGGAGGCCACCGCGCCAGTCTGGAACCCCGCACCCGCCAGGTTCCGCTGCATCTCGACGGTAACGGACGGCGCGTAAGGCGTGACGAGCGCGAAGCGCCTTGTGCCGAGTGCTGTGAGTGCCGCCTTACACGCGGTCAGCGGATTGGTGGTTTTCGCGCCGGGATGAATTCGGCGAATGATCTCATCGACGCGATCTTCTCCGATGATAGTCGCGCCGGAGGTGCAGCAATAGCCGATGACGTCAAAGTCGAATGACGGGGGCAAAAGCCCGGCCGCCACGGGCAGATCTCGCTCCATCGCTCGGAGCGTCTCGGGCGTCACCTCCATCGCGTTCGGGATGCGCGCGTGGTAAAGTGCCACACCGTCACCGCGCAGAAGCGCGGCAAATTCGTGCTCGGCCGTCTGGTCGCTCTTCAGAATGATCAACCCGATCCGAGCCCGCGATCCCAAGCCTGAGTCCACGCTGAATACCAGTTCTTCAATGCTTGCGCCGCTCAGCATTAGCGGACATCCTCCGTGTCGATTCGATATTGGTATATACCAGCAATGTCTTGGCGTCTATGACCAGGCGTAGTAAGAGTACGGAAGCTTCTCAGGGTGCCCATGAACCGACCGCGACTAGCCGCTTCGCCCTCGCGCTTTCGTCAGATTGTCGAAAGCATCCGGAGTGACATTGTTGCGGGCGCGCTGCCTGAACACGCAGCGCTTCCCTCCGAACGCGTGATGGCCGAGCAATTTGGTGTCAGCCGGATGACCGCCCGCCGGGCGCTGGAAGCGATCGAGGCCCAGGGATTGGCCTATAGCGAAGACCGCAGAGGGCGCTTCGTCTCGCCCAAGCGGGTCCGGTACGACATCAGCAAACGCGTTAGCTTCGCCGCCGACGCACACGCCTCCGGCACCGATCTAGAAATAACGGTCTTGCGCAAACGCTCGGCCCGTGCGGACGACGCGCTCTCGGCTGACCTTTCGGTCCCGATCCGGGAAAAGCTGCACGAATACACGCGTTTATTTAGTATCAACGGCCACCCAATCTTGATCGAGACGGAATTCGTCGTCGCGAGCAGATGCCCTGATTTGTTGGATCATGACCTGCGGCAGTCGACCACCCGTGTGCTCGAGCAGCATTACGGCATCGCGGCGCGCACCGGAGACGTTGTCATCCGAATGTGCCCAATCCAACCGGACGAGGCGGCAATCCTGGGGTTGCCGCCGTATCAGGCCGGGATCGAACTGGCGCAGACCATTCGCGACGACGCTGGGAAGGCCTTCTGCGTCGGGCGACAGATCTGGCGTGGCGAACTGGCTGAGTTTTCCGCTCGGGCCATTGTGAACCGTTGATCGGGTGCGCCTCAGTCTGGACGCCCAGCAAAGTTCACGGCCGCCAATTCCGTAATAACGTCGCGAGAAGCTTCAAAGTCGAAGTTTTTCATCGCCGCCGCATTGATTTTCGACGCAAATAATCGCCTCGACGCTCTAATCTCGACATGCGATCCGAAGGAGAGTCATATGGACAAGCGTCATCAGGAACTGGTCGCGCTCAGGCACGCATTCCACCGCAATCCTGAACTGGGCTTTCAGGAACTGCGCACCAAGGCCAGGATCGCGGCGCATCTACGCAGGCTTGGCATCGAGGTGCATGAAGGTGTGGGCGTCGTCGGCATTCTCAAGGCCGGATCCGGCAACCGCGCCATCGGCCTGAGGGCCGACATGGATGCGTTGCCGATAACCGAGAAGAGCGCCCATGGCTATGTCTCGGAAAATCCGGGTGTCATGCATGCCTGCGGCCATGACGGCCACATGACCATGCTGCTTGGCGCTGCGGAATCCCTTGCACGCGACAGCGATTTCGATGGCACGGTCGTATTCCTCTTCCAGCCGAACGAGGAACACGGGCTGGGCGCTCGCGCGATGATCGATGAGGGCGTTCTGGAGAGGTTCCCAGTCGAAGAGGTCTACGCCATCCACAACCTGCCGGGCGCGCCTGTCGGGCAGATCTCCACCCGGCCGGGCCAGATCTGCGCCTCCGAGAGCCTGTTCGAGATCGCGATCACCGGCAAGGGTGGCCATGCCTCGATGCCGCACGTTGGCGTGGACGCGATCACGGTGGGGGCCGAGTTGGTGCTGGCGTTGCAGACCATCGTCTCGCGCAAGCTGGCACCAGGGGCCGGCGCGGTCGTGTCTGTGACGGAGTTTTTGACCGATGGGCAAAGAAACGTGCTGCCCGGTCGCGCAACGCTCAAAGGGGACGTGCGCGCCCGCCTGCCCGAGGACCGGCAGGCCGTGGAGGGTTTTATGCGCCAGGTCGTGGCCGGCGTTGCCGCGACCCATGGCGTGACCGCAACGATGAATTTCAACACAGAATTCATCGAGACGATCAATGCCCACGGCCCGGTCGAGGCGGTTGTCCGCGCCGCCCTCGCGGCGGGGCTGGAGGCCGACGGCAACCGCCCGCCGATGAGTTTTTCTGAGGATTTCGCCCATTTTTCCGCGGCCGTGCCCGGCTGTTTCCTTCTGATGGGGAACGGCACCGAAGGTCCGCACGGTCAGCCGCTTCATGCCGCCGACTATGATTTCAACGATGCGCTCCTGCCGATCGGTGCCGCCTTCTGGTCTGCGCTGGTCAAGGACCGACTTCCCGCCCGAAAGGACTGACTGATGAGCGATCTTTTGCCACCTGCCCGCCTCGGCCATGCTGCCGCGACCCGCAAAACCGGTGACGCCGCACTCCGGGTTTTGAGCCCCGGGGATTTTGCGACGGCGCAAACCGAGATCATGGCTTGGGACGGTTACGCAGCGACGCCGCTCGTCTCTCTCAAGGCGCTGGCGCAACGGATCGGTGTGGGTGCAGTATTTTACAAGCATGAGGGGCCGCGTTTCGGGCTGGGCAGCTTCAAGGCGCTCGGCGGGTCCTACGCCGCCCTGCGCGTGCTCCAACGTGAGATATCGAAGAGTCTCGGCCAAGACGTCAGCCTGGCAGATATCCGCGCCGGCAAGCACCGCGATGACGCGGCGCGGATCACGCTCGTTTCAGCGACCGACGGCAATCACGGCCGCTCGCTGGCTTGGGGGTGTCAGCGCTTTGGCGCGCCCTGCCGCATCTACATCCATGCCGAGGTCAGCGAAGGCCGCGCCGCGGCGATGCGCGATCTTGGCGCCGAGGTGATCCGCATCGCCGGCGACTATGACGATTCGGTCGACTTGGCGAAGGCGGAGGCCGACGCGAATGGCTGGTTCGTCGTCTCCGACACGTCCTGGCCGGGCTATTCCCAACCGCCCCGCGACGTCATGGCGGGCTACGGTGTGATGACCAGTGAGATTTGCGAGGCGCTTGACGAGGCGCCTACCCATGTCTTTTTGCAAGGCGGGGTCGGCGGCCTTGCCGCAGGTGTCGCCGCTGGGCTGCGCCAGCATTGGGGTGAAAGGGCCCCGCGCGTGGTGATCGTGGAACCGGAGCTGGCAGCCTGTCTCTATGAAAGCGCCAAGGCCGGTACCCCCACCTCGGTCAAGATTGAGGAAGAAACACTTATGGCAGGTCTCTCCTGCGGCGAACCTTCCCCGCTCGCCTGGGAGATCCTGTCGGAGGAGGCATCCGATTTCCTGACCATCCCCGAACCTGTCGTTGCACCCACGGTGCGGCTTCTCGCGCGTCCCCTCTCCGGCGATCCGGTCGTCGAGGCGGGCGAAAGCGCGGTTGCGGGCCTTGCAGCGCTAATTGCGGCGCGGGCCGATACGGGCCTATCATCGAAACTCGGCCTTGATGCGAAGTCCCGCGTGTTGCTGATCGGCTCCGAAGGCATCACCGACCCGGCGATCTTCAGGATGATTATGGATGGACGAGATGTCGACTAACGCCCCCGAACGCGGTTTCCCCGAGGCGGAATTTGCCGCCCGCACTGCCAAGGCGCAAGAAAGGATGGCGAAGGAGGGGCTCGCCGGACTCCTCCTGATGACCGAACCCGATGTGCGTTACTTCTCGGGCTTCCAGACCTTGTTCTGGCAAAGCCCGACCCGGCCGTGGTTCCTGTTCGTCCCCGCCACGGGCAAGCCCGTCGCGGCGATTCCGGAAATCGGCGCCGTCCTGATGCGGCGCTCGTGGCTTGACGATGTTCGCACGTGGAGCGCGCCCTGCCCGAAGGACGACGGGATCAGTATTCTAACCGACCTCCTCGCACCGCTTGCAAGTGAGCGGGCGAAAGTTGGCTTGATGAAGGGGCACGAAACGTCGCTCCGGATGCCGCTTGGCGATTGGGAGCGGCTGACGGCCAACCTGCCTGGCTTGCACTTCGCCGACGCCACCTGGCTCGTGCAGGGCCTGCGCATGGTGAAATCTCCCGCCGAGATCGAAAAGCTAGCCCATATCTGCGCCATCGGATCGGCCACGTTCGCCCGAGTGCCCGAGATCGTGGCCGAAGGCATGCCGTTCGAAGAAGTGTTCCGCAGTTTCCGGCGCGAAGCGCTGGCTCAGGGGGCGGATGACGCTCCCTATGTGGTCGGCGCGTCCGAGCCGGGCGGCTATACAGATGTCATCTCGCCCCCCTCGCGGCGACCGCTTCAGGCGGGTGACGTGCTGATGCTCGACACAGGCTGCACGTGGGACGGTTATTTCTGCGACTTCGACCGCAATTGGGCCATCGGCAAAGCCGATGACATGTCCCGACGCGCCCATGAGACGCTCTGGCATGCGACGGAGGCGGGGCTTGCGGCTGCCAGACCCGGCAATACTTGTCGCGACCTCTTCCACGCCATGTCGACGGTCATCGCAGAGATGGACCCGTCGGGCGGCGATATCGGGCGGCTGGGCCATGGACTCGGGATGCAACTCACCGAACAACCCTCCCATGCAGCTTTCGACGAAACCGTGCTTGAAGCCGGTATGGTACTGACTTTGGAACCCTCGCTGTCCTACGGGGCCGGCCTGATGATGGTACACGAGGAAAACATCGTGGTAAGGTCAGGCGGGGCCGAACTTCTCACTACACGCGCACCGCAGAGCCTGCCCGTCATCGGCGGCTGAAGCCAGATTGCCATGCCCCCGGCTGCAAAGGCTGCCGGGAGTGCGAGCCTCACCCTATAGGATGTCGAGCGATACCTTAACTCGATCCATCACGATTGAGGAGGTGAACCGGCTGATATTCGATTCATCGAAGAAATATTCTTGGGTGAACGCCTCATACTCCGCGATGTCCTTGACCACTACGATCACGATGAAGTCGGCTTCGCCGGTTGTGTAGTAGCATTGCTGCACGGCGTGGGAATTGCGCATCTTCCGTTTGAAAGCATCAAGATGCATTCGGCTTTCCCGCTCCAGCACGACCTCGACTATCACCGTCAACTCGCGCCCGAGCTTTCCGGGCGACAGAACGGCGATTTCCTTCTCGATCACCCCGGTTTCACGCAGCCGCTTGAGCCGCTTCTGAACGGCTGGCGTCGACAGCCCGATCGACAACCCCAATGATTCGGCCGTCAGACGCGCGTCTGACTGCACCAAGCGAAGGATTTCATGATCTTTCTCGTCCATGGCTGCATTTCGATCATCGAGCCCATCATGCGCAACCCTTTTTATCGAAATTTGCGGGAATTTGACGAAAAGCCTCCCGTCAAGTCGATAAGCTTTCACGTGGGAAATCAGTGGGGAAACGTAGGTGGGTGAAGTGGCAACAGTTTGGTGCTGCTATATTTTCCTCGTCTGGGGCTCCCGCATCCGGTATCTGCATCACTAGGGAGGAACGTATGACATCCAAATTGAACACAGCGCTCATCGTCGCCGGAGGCTTGCTAGCAGCCAGTGCGATTTCGGCTACCGCCGGCCCGCTGGCCGACCGGATCGCCGCGGGCGAACCGATCCGTATCGGTTTCTCGAATATTCCGATCTGGGGGTATCCGGATGAAAAGGGGGAAGCCAAGGGTTTCGTGAACGAAATCGCGCTCGGCATACTTGCCAAGATGGGTCACACCGACGTCGAAACCTCCGTCAACGATTGGGGCGGCCTTATCCCTGGGCTTCAGGCGAACCGCTACGACTTGATCACTGGTGGGCTTTATATTCTCGGCAGCCGTTGTGAGAACATCAACTTCTCCGAGCCGATCGTAGTCACAGGCGATGCGTTCCTGGTGCCTGCCGGAAATCCGAAAAATCTTAATAATTACAAGGATGTACTGGCGCAGAGCGATTCTGTCTTGGCGATGTATGCAGGTTCCAACACAGTTGAAGCGGCGCGGAAAGAAGGCCTTGTCGACGCTCAGATCATGCAGTTGCCCGGGCCAGCAGAGGTACTTGCTGCGATGAAATCGGGACGCGCAGATGCTGCGGCACTGACGTATTTCGAAGCGGTGGACTTCGCCGCGCAGTCTGATGGGAAATTCGAAATCACCGATCCCGACGCGCTGCCTGACTGGACCAAGAACTGGGTCGGGGTCGGCTTCCGGTTCGAGGACGAGGACTTCATGAAGGAGTTCAACGCAGCGCTGGCTGAATATGTCGGCTCGGAAGAGATGCTTGCGGCAGTCAAGGAATACGGCGTTACTGAAGTAAACGTACCGAAAGGCGAGACCACCGAGTGGATCTGCGCCAACCGCTGATCAACCGCGGCGGCACCCGACTGGGTGCCGTCGCGACCTTCAAGACGTTTGCAACAGAATGCACCCATGAGCACACTCGACTTTCTTGTCCTCTACTGGCCGCGATTGCTGTCCGGGACAGGCATTACCATCGCCCAGTTCTTGCTCGCAGCCGTTCTGGGCGTCGCAGTATCACTGTGCATGGGCCTGTTGAAGCTGTCTCACAGTCCGGTTTTGCGCGGCGCGGCGGTCACATATATTGAAATATTCCGCGGCACGTCCCTCGTTGTCCAACTTTACTGGATTTTCTTCGTACTGCCCCTCTTTGGCCTGTCGATCGAGAAATTTACCGCCGGTTTCGTAGCGGTTGGTTTGAATATCGGTGCCTATGGCGCCGAACTGGTGCGAGGCGGTATCCTGTCGGTGCCGAAGGGCCAGTGGGAGGCCGCGCTTGCGATCAACATGAGCCCGGCAAAGCGCATGTGCCGCATCATCCTGCCGCAGGCTCTGGTGAACATGCTGCCGCCCTGGGGCAACCTGATGATCGAGCTTCTGAAGGGCACGGCACTCGTTTCACTCATCTCGGTTGCGGACCTGATGTTCGAGGCGCGGCAGATCAATGCTTCCACCTACCTGTCGGCACAGATCTTTGGCGCCGCGCTGATCATCTACTACATCCTCGCCCGGTTCATGGTGACGCCCTTCATGCGCTGGCTGGAACGCCATATGGCGCGCAAACTGGGGAAGGCCTGATCCATGTTCGACTGGAAGTGGGACTTCACATGGGAAATTCTGCCGCGCCTCATCCACGCGACCGGTAATACGCTGATCGCAGCGCTGGCGGGATATGCAATCGCGGTCGTCCTCGGCCTCGGGCTGGCACTGGCGCAGCGTACGCCCTACCGGCCGGTGACACTGTTCGTGCGGGAATTCGTCGAATTCATCCGCTCCACCCCGCTGATCCTACAAATCTTCTTCGTCTTCTATGTCGGGCCGCAATTCGGCATCCGGCTCAGCCCCTGGACCTCAGGCATGATCGCCATCGGCCTGCATTACTCATGCTATCTCGCGGAGGTCTATCGCGGCGGCATCGAAAGCGTGGCAAAGGGCCAGTGGGAAGCCGCGACGGCACTGAACATGACCACGGCCCAGAAATACCGGCGCGTTATCATCCCGCAGGCGATTCCCCCTGCACTGGCTGGCATGGGCAACTATCTTGTCGGCATCTTCAAGGATACGCCGATGCTGTCGGTGATCGGGGTCGCCGAACTGATCCACACCGCCAATGCCATCGGCTCTGAGAAGTACCGATTTCTTGAACCCTACACGATGGTGGGCATCATCTTTCTGGCGATATCGCTTCCCGCGGCCGGCCTGATCCGGCTTTTCGAAGGCTATGTCCGCCGCAAACTGGGACTTTGACCATGCACGACGTATCGGCTTTTCCGCTCGAAATCACCGGTGATCCAAAGCCAATGGTGAGCTTTCGCAAGGTGAAGAAATCCTACGGTACACTTACGGTTCTGGACGATCTTGACCTCGATATCGCGGCAGGCGAGATGGTGTCTATCATAGGCCCTTCCGGCTCCGGCAAAACAACAGTTTTGCGCATGCTGATGACGCTGGAACAGATCAATGGCGGCGTGATTTATGTCGACGGCCAGCCGCTGACCCATATGCCGAAGAATGGCGCCTTGGTGCCCGCGAGCCAGAAACACTTGCGAAAAAGACGCGCCGATATCGGCATGTGCTTTCAGCACTTCAATCTTTTCCCCCATATGACCGCTCTTGAAAACTGTATGGAAGGCCCCGTACAGGTGCTTGGCCTGCCAAAGAAGGAAGCGCGCGAACGCTCCGAGGAACTTCTGGAAATGGTCGGCATGATCGGCAAGAAGGATCAGCATCCCTCGCGCCTTTCGGGCGGTCAGCAACAGCGCGTGGCCATTGCACGAGCGCTAGTCATGCGGCCAAAGGTGATGCTGTTCGATGAAGTTACATCCGCGCTCGACCCAGAGGTGATCGGAGAGGTGACCAACGTTATCCGCAAACTGGTCGGCGAGCACAACCTGACCATGCTGATGGTCACGCATCAGATGGGCTTTGCCCGCGACATCTCCGACCGGGTCTGCTTTTTCTACGGGGGCAAGATCGAGGAACAGGGGCCGCCCGCCGAACTCTTCGGCAATCCGAAGAAAGAGCGGACCCAGCAATTCCTGAGCGCGGTTAGGGAAGCCGTCTGACGTCCTTCTCGGTTCAGACGCGGATGCCCACCTCGCCGAGAAGCGCGCGGGTGCGGTCGCTCATGCTGCCCATGCGCCAGATGATGAAGTAGCTTCGACCTGTCCTAAGCTGATAGTCTTCCAGTGCGACCAGCCGGCCCGCCTCGATTTCGAACTGAAGAACGGAGGGACAGCCTAGCGCGATCCCCTTGCCACGCAATGCGGTGTCGAGTGTGCTGCCATAAGAGCGCAGGTTGACCTTCGGCGCGGCCGCAATCTCGCTGTTCCCGCTTAACGCGGCGAAATCGCTCCAGTTGATCCATTTTGGAGTCAGCTTGTCGAAATCGAGAAGTGTCGCAGTTGGGAAGCAGCTCGTCGAACTGATCAGCGAGGGCGCCGCGACGGGCAGCCAAATCTCTTCGAACAGCGGCGCTCCATCCCAACCGGTAGGAATATCCGAACCGTAGAAAAAGACGGCGTTGGTTTCGAGTGAAAAAAGATCGGCGTCCTTGTCCGATGCGGTCATTGTCACCGGCACGGCGTTCGGACCAAGCAGGTATTCATTGATGCGCGGGGTCAGCCAGTACTGCGCCACCGCGACATTCGCCGCCAGCGACAGCCGTTCAGTGCCCGTTGTGCGGCGCATTTGCTGCAAACAGGAATTCAGATAATCGAGCGCCTCGGTCGCATTCGCAGCCAGTGTTTTTCCGTTGCGCGACAGCGAGATATTGCGCCCGCTTCGATGTACGAGTGGAAGGCCCAGCCAGTCTTCCAACACTTTCACCCGCTTACTGACAGCCGCCTGGCTGACATTCAGTTCTTCAGCGGCACGGGTGAAGTTGCCGTGTCGGGCTACGGCCTCGAAAAACAGGAGATAGTCGAGCGGCGGCAGGGAGCGACGGAAGTTCTTCATAACTAGTGGTTATCATAAATCCACAACATATGTCACTTTGGAAATCGCCGCATCAAGCCTACGTTCCAGCAGCACTTCGGCCCGTTTGTCGGGAACGCAGGGTTGGGTCGGACGCGAGAGGGGATACCATATGTTTACCGAAAGACTGTCCCGTTTTCAGACTCGCCTGGCCAAGGCCGGTATCGACGTGGCTCTGATCACGGATGACGACAATGTCTATTACCTGACAGGTTACTACGACTATCTGCACATGGAATTCGGTCGCCCGACGATCCTCGTCGTGCCGAAGGACGGCCCCTCGCTTCTGATCACGCCGACCATTGACCTGAACTCCGCGAAGGCCGCAGCGCGGGTAGACCGCATCGCGCCTTGGAATGACGGCATGGGGAAGGAATGGCGTGAGGAATTGCCGGCCGCCGTAAAGGGCGCAAGCAAGGTGGGGATCGAGCCCGGCCATATGCCACCGCTCGTCCGCGCCTATGTAGACGAACTGGTCGGCAGCGAAAAGCTGACCAGCGTCACGCCGATCCTCAACGACATGCGGATGATCAAGTCGACAGAGGAACTGCAACTAGCCCGCCATGCCGGACAGGTCGCGACCTCGATGATGGCCGCCGGGCGCGCGGCGATTGCCGATGGTGTGCCGGAATACGAAGTGGCAATTGCCACGTCGCAGGCCGGGACCCGCAAGGCGGCCGAACTCTTGGCGGCGCATTACGACGACGCCGATATGTCGCCCAACACACATTTCCTGCAGATCATGGCCTCGGGCCGTGACATCATCAAAACCCATCACCGCGCCTCAACCCGCATCATGCGGCAGGGGGAGCCGGTCTTCCTGTGCTTCTGCGGCATGACCAATTTCCACCGCTTCAAGCTCGGGTTCGACCGCACCTTCTGGATCGGCGAGGCGCCCGCCGATCACGTCGAGGTATATGAGGTGGCGCTCGCCAGCCAGAAGGCGGCCCTTGCCGCGCTCAAACCCGGCGTCACCGCCGAAAGTGTACACGCGGCCTATGCCGAGGTCATTCAGGGCGCGGGTTTCGAATATCCGTTCCGCTGCGGTAGAGCGACCGGGTTCAGTTTCCTTGAATCCCCCCAGCTTGTCACCGGCGACAAGACTATCATCCAGCCCGGAATGGTGCTGGCCGTCGATGGCTCGGTCTCGGTCGAGACGTTCCGCGCGCAGGTCGGCGACAGTTTCATCATCACCGATACCGGCTGGGAGCCGCTGACAAGTCACCCCAAATCCGTCGAGGAGGTTATTCTCTGATGTTCAAGCCTGGTCAAATCATCGCGTCCAAGCCCCGCACGCCCGAGATGGATGCAGGCCGTTTTCACCGCGCCAAGCTTGGATTCATCCTTATGTCCACCGACCCTTCCGCCGAGGGCGATTTCTGGGATATGGCACCCGAGGGCGTCGCCGTCTATGTCACACGGCTCAAGACCGACGATCATACAACAACCGAAACCCTAGCCAAGCACATCGAACATATGGCCGACGCCGCCGGGCGCATCCAGCCCGAGGCGAAACCGGACGTGGTCAGCTATAGCTGCACCTCCGGCTCCATCGTGATCGGCGAAGACCGGGTGATGGCCGAGATCAAGAAGGGCGCCCCCTGGGCGAAGCCGATGTGCCTTGTTCAGGGCGTTCTCGATGCGCTCAACGAACTTGGCGTAAAGAAACTGGTGGTCGGAACGCCTTATCTCGACGACATCAACACCGCCGAGGCGGAGTTTCTGGTCAAGCGCGGCTTCGACGTGCTCGATATCCAGGGGCTCAACATAGCCAGCGGCTGGGACATGGGTCTGGTTACGCCCGCCTACTGGAAGAAATTCGCGCTGGAAATCGACCGGCCCGATGCCGATGCGATCTTTCTCAGCTGCGGCGGTGTTCGCTCGCTTCCCGCCGTCGCGGAGATCGAGCAGATCACCGGCAAGCCGGTCATCACATCGAACCAGGCGCAGTTCTGGTCCTGCCTGCGCCGCGCGGGAATCATGGATGAGTTGGAGGGCTTCGGTCAGATCTTCAAGCATCCGGGCAAGCATCTGCGCAAGATCGACTGAACACATGACCCGCTTCACCGCATGGAATGTCTTCTGGCAGGGCATGACCGGCCAGAAAGGCTGGAGCCGTCAGTGGCGCGACCCGGCACCCAAGGCCCATTATGACGTGGTCATCGTCGGCGGCGGGCTGCACGGGCTCGCCACAGCTTACTATCTGGCCAAGACCCATGGCGTGAAGAACATTGCGGTTCTGGAAAAGGGCTGGATCGGCGGCGGCAACGCCGGGCGCAATACCACCATCGTGCGCTCGAACTACGCCCAGCCCGGCAACCGCGAATTTTATGAGCACTCGCTCAAGTTGTGGGAAAATCTCAGCCATGAGCTGAACTACAACGTCATGTTTTCCCAGCGCTCACACGTCGCACTGCTGCACAGCCCGGGCGCCATCGACGCGGCATCGCGCAACTACAATACCATGCGGCTGACCGGTACGCCGGATGCTGAAATCTGGGATCTGCCGACGCTCAAACGCGCGGTACCGCACCTAAACTATGCCGCCAACGCGCGCTTCCCCATCATCGGCGCTGCGGTCCAGAAGCGCGCCGGTACTGCGCGCCACGACGCGGCAGTCTGGGGCTATGCCCGCGCCGCCGATGCGCGCGGCGTGGACATCCTCCAGAATTGCAAGGTCGAGGGGATCTCCCGCGACGGCGGCCGGATCACTGCGCTAGACACCTCGCGCGGCCGCATCACCGCCGGCAAAGTCGCCTTTGCCGTCGCTGGCAGCACTTCTTTGCTGTGGCAGATGGCGGGGCTTGGCGGCCTGCCAATCGAAAGCCACAAGCTGCAGGCCTTCGTCTCCGAACCCCTGAAGCCGCTTCTCGATCAGGTGGTGGTCTTCGGCATGGGCGGCGCGCATTTCTACATTTCGCAATCCGACAAGGGCGGCATGGTCTTTGGCGGCGATCTCGACTGGTACAAGTCCTATGCACAGCGGGGCAACCTGCCCATCGTACAGGACGTGGCCGAGGCGGCCATGTCGGTCCTACCCTGCCTTGGGCGGGTGAAGCTGCTGCGCCATTGGTCGGGGCTTGTCGACATGTCGATGGATGGTTCGCATTTCATCTGCAAGACGCCCTTGGACAACCTCTACCTGAATGCCGGCTGGAACTATGGCGGTTTCAAGGCCAGCCCGGCCTCGGGCTGGTGGTTCGCAGACCTCATCGCAAGCGACCGACCCGCGCCAATGATCGCGCCCTTCGACCTGAAGCGGTTCGAACGCGGACTTCAGATCGATGAGCGCGGTGCTGGGCCGGACTGCAAGCTGCACGGATAGGAAACAATGCTCAGAATTGCCTGCCCCTTTTGCGGCACCCGCGACCACAGTGAATTCAGCTATGGTGGTGACGGTTCGGTCAACTATCCGGCGCTAGACGCGGCGCTAGAGGCTTGGCACGACGCCGTCTTTCTACGCGACAATATCTGCGGGCGGCAGGTCGAGACTTGGCAGCACGTCCACGGCTGCCGAATGTGGCTTTTGGTCGAGCGCGATACGATGACCCATGAGATCTTTTCGGTTCGCCCCGCCCATGCGGGGCTGGCGACTGTGCTGGAGGCGACGGAATGACTGCCCGGCGTCTCGAAAAAGGTGGGCGGATCGACCGCACACGGCCCATCAGCTTCCATTGGGACGGTCAGACATACCGCGGCTTCGAGGGCGATACGCTCGCCTCGGCGCTCATGGCGAACGGGCAAAGGGTGCTCGGCCGCAGTTTCAAATATCACCGCCCGCGCGGGATCATGTCGGCTGGCGTCGAGGAATCTGGGGCCATCGTCTCGGTAGGCTCCGGCTCGCGGCATGAGCCGAACGTCAAGGCGACGATGCAGGAGCTTTACGACGGGCTGGAGGCAAAGGGGCAGAATGCCTGGCCCAACGTGCGTTTTGATCTGGGTGCGGTGAACGGGCTCTTCGGGCGCTTCTTCTCGGCAGGGTTCTACTACAAGACCTTTATGGGCCTGCCCCCTTTCGAATGGGGACGGGGCACCGGCCTCTGGATGCAGTACGAAAAACTGATCCGCAAGGCTGCGGGCATGGGCGCTGCCAGCCGTGATCCCGACCCGGATGCTTACGACCACGCACACGCCTTTTGCGATGTCCTTGTTGTCGGCTCCGGACCCGCGGGCCTCAATGCCGCGCTGACAGCGGCCGACGCGGGCCGTGACGTGATGCTGGTCGAACAGGATTCCGAGCCAGGCGGCGACTATCTGAACGATCCCGGTGCCGAGGCTGAACGTGCCGCGCTCGTCGCGGCGGTGGAGTGCGCGGGCGTTCGCGTCCTGACCCGGACCACCGCTTTCGGGCTCTACGACGGCGGCGCCGCGGGGTTGGTGGAGCGGGTGACAGACCATCTGTCCGCGCCCGATCCGCATCTGCCGCGCCAGCGGTTCTGGACGGTGCGCGCCGGCGCGACAGTGCTGGCGACAGGTGCGCTTGAGCGCTCGGTGGCTTTTGCGGGCAATGACCGGCCCGGCGTGATGACCGCAGCGGCGGCGCGGGCTTATGTGAACCGGTTTGCCATCCTGCCAGGTCAGCGCATTGTCATCGCCACAACCAATGACAGCGCCTATGGCGTCGCAAGCGATCTGACCCAAGCGGGAGCCGAGGTCGTGCTGGTCGACGCAAGAAAGGATGTCCCTTCGGCCCCTGCCGGGGCGACTGTGCGACCGGGGCTGGCGCCGCTATCTGCTGTCGGGCGGCGCGGCGTTGAGGGCGTCACTCTGGCCGCGCGATCGGGCAACGGCTGGGCCGCGGCAACCCGGGAAGACTGCGACCTGCTTCTAATCTCGGGCGGCTGGTCGCCTGTCGTGAACCTATCTTCCCACCGTGGCGCAAAACCTGTCTGGAACGCCGAACTGGCCTGTTTCCTTGCCGGGCCGACGGATGAGCCGATCCACGTGGCAGGATCTGCTGCGGGCATCTGGAACAGGGCGGATTGCGCCGCTTCAGGCGCGGCAGCCGCGCGGCGGGCGATGGGGGAAAAAACCCATATGGTTGCCACAGGCGGCTGGTCTCGCCCGATCCTGCCGCTTTACGAAGTGCGCGTACCCGGCGCCAAGGCCAAGGCCTTTGTCGATCCGCAACACGACGTGACCGGTGACGACGTGCGGCTGGCCCATCAGGAAGGCTTCGTTTCGGTCGAGCATCTGAAGCGTTACACCACCCTCGGCATGGCGACCGATCAGGGCAAGATGGGCAATGTCATCGGCCTCGCCCTGATGGCCGAGGCCATGGGCACCGAGGTTCCTGCCGTCGGCACCACGCGGTTCCGGCCGCCCTATACGCCGGTCGCCATAGGTGCGCTGGCGGGTCGCAACGTCGCGGGCCATTTCAAGCCCCTCCGCCGCACGCCGCTTCATGACTGGAACCTCCGCCAAGGCGCCACGATGACCGAGGCCGGGCTCTGGCAAAGAACATGGTACTTCGCGCGGGACGGCGAAACAATCAGCGAGGCCTATATCCGCGAGGCCGCCACGGTGCGCGAGACCGTCGGCATCTGCGATGTCAGTTCGCTCGGCAAGATCGCGGTACAGGGGCCGGATGCGGCAGAGTTTCTCAACCGTGTCTATATCAATGCCTTCGCAAAGCTGCCTGTGGGCAAGGCGCGCTACGGCATCATGCTGCGCGACGACGGGATCGTCATGGATGACGGGACCACCTGGCGGTTGGGTGACAGCGATTTTCTGATGACCACGACGACGACCAATGCCGGCAAGGTGATGGTCTGGCTGGAAGAGTTATTGCAGACGCGGTGGCCCGACCTGCGTGTCCATGTCACCTCGGTCACCGATCGCTGGGCAGGGGTATCGGTCGCCGGGCCGAAATCTCGCAAAGCGATTGCCGCCTGCCTTGAGGCGGGAACGGATATCTCGAACGAGGCGTTGCCCTTCATGGGCGTTGCGCCGATCAGCCTCAAAGGCGGAATCAACGGCCTGATTGCCCGGATCAGCTTTTCCGGTGAACTCGCTTATGAACTTTATGTGCCTGCCGATCACGGTGTGGCGTTGATGGACCTGCTGTGGCCCGCGGCTGAAACGCTCGGCGGATGCCTCTACGGGTTGGAGGCCCTCGGCACGCTCCGGATCGAAAAGGGTCATGTGACCGGAGCCGAACTTGACGGCCGTATGACCATCGACGACGCCGGTCTGGGCAAGATGGCCTCGTCCAAGAAACCCTTTATCGGCGCCGCGCTGCGCCAGCGCCCCGAACTGACCCGCGAAGATCGCCCGCGCCTCGTGGGTATCCTCCCGAAAAACCGCGGCCAGACCTTCAACGGCGGAGCGCTCCTCTGTGCTGCCGACAAGATGACGGGTTTTGGCGAGGGCTGGGTTACCGCGGTGACGCATTCGCCTGCTCTCGGCCACTGGATCGGGCTTGGCTATATCTCGGGCGGGCATGAGGCTTGGGCAGGCAAGGCGGTCACAGCCGCCGATCCGGTGCGCAAGGGCAATGTCGCGGTCGAGATCGTCTCGCCTCACATGTACGACCCCGAAGGAGTAAGGATGCATGGCTGACGCCCTCTCCGCAGTTGTGGACCATCTAGTGCCGGGGCGCTCCGGAACGCCTGGCATGGCCGGCGTCCGGTTCTCCGAGATCCGCGGGTCGACGCTGATCCAGTTCGCGGCGTGGCCGGACAGTGCAGTTCGGGCCGGTGCCGAAGCGGCGAAGGCAGTGGGCGCCAAGTTGGCACCAAAACCCGGACGAGTTACGACCGGAACGGATGGCACTCTGCTGCGCGTAGAACCGCTGAAATGGTGGCTGATCAGCGAAACGGCCAAAGCCCCTTCGCTTTCGAGCGAAGCCGGCGTGGCGCTCGACCTTTCCCAGTCCCGCACCCGGCTGCATGTCAGCGGCCGGCAGGCCGCCCGGCTTCTGAACCATGTCCTGCCTCTCGACCTGTCGGACACCGCTTTCCCCGAGGGCTCAGTGAGCTCCACCGCCTTCCACCATATCGGCGTGACGCTCTGGCGCGACGGGACTGGCTTCAACTTGTTCCTGCCGCGCAGCTTCGCGGTCTCGCTATGTGAAATTCTGATCGAAATCGCGCGGCAGTACGGGCTGGAGATCGCCTGAACCGTCGCTTCACCATCCAAAGGAGGGTCTGATATGAAACCGCATATGCCGCTGGACGAATTGCTCGATGCGATCGCGCGCAACGCCGCCCTGCCTGATGAACTGGCCGAGGCGACACCGCCCCAGGTCTACACCTCGCCCGAATTTCTTGAGCTGGAGCTGGACGAGATCTTCAACCACGAATGGTTCTGCGTCGGGCGTGAGGACGAATACGAAAACCCCGGCGATTACCGCGCCACCACGATCGGCCGCGATCCGGTGGTCGTCTTGCGCGACCGCGACGGCATGCTTCGCGCTATGTCGAATATCTGCCGCCACCGGATGGCGACGCTCCTGAAAGGGACGGGCAATATCAAGGGCCGCATCAGCTGTCCTTACCATGCCTGGACGTACAATCTCGACGGCAGGTTGGTCGGTGCGGCCTATATGCGTGACAATTTCGACAAGAAGGAGGTCTGCCTGCCGCAATTCAAGGTCGAGGTCTGGCAGGGCTGGGTCTATGTCTCGCTCGACCCCGAGGCCGCCCCGCTCGCACCGCGGCTGGCGAAATTATCGGAACGGCTGGCCAACTACCAGTTGCCCAAATATCGAACCCTGTTCCGCGCCGAGGAAATCTGGGACACCAACTGGAAGATCCTCGTCCAGAACTTTACCGAGGGCTATCACCTTTTCGTCGCCCATGCCCAGACGATCGAACCGGCGATGCCTACAGAGCTCGCCAACGCGATGCATGGCGGCGACGGGTTTAGCCTTTATGAGCAGGGCCGAGTGCCCGGCAAATCCTATGAACGCAATTCCGACATGGTGGTCGATAATCCGGCCCTGACCGAGGAGGATCGGAACAAAGCGGTCCTGTCCGCGATCTTCCCGGCACACGTCTTCTCGGTGGTGGCCGAACGCACCTTCTGGCTGTCGCTGCAGCCCCTTGGCACCGACAAGGTCAAGGTATTCTGGGGGGCGGACGCTTATCCCGGAGCCGTTCCGGACGATCCGGAGGAACGCGCCGCGTATGCTGCCGAACTCAAGGCAGGTTTCGACCGCATCAACGACGAGGACAAGCCGATCATCGGCAGCATCGTCAAGAATGCCGGGGCGTTGGCGGCCGCTCCGGGGCGCCTGTCTCCGAAAGAACGGACCGTCTGGTATTTCCAGCAATACCTCGCTCGAACGCTCTGCCGACTACGTCCAGCTCACGTCAAGGCCAAGATAGGCTGAGACCTCGCCACTCGGCGGATCAGGTCGGAAAGGACGTTATGGCGAAGATCACTTACGTGGAATTTGGCGGCAACGAACATGTCGTTGATGTCCCGAACGGACTGACCGTGATGGAGGGCGCACGCGACAACGGGATTCCTGGTATAGAGGCCGATTGCGGCGGCGCCTGCGCCTGTTCGACCTGCCATGTCTATGTCGATCCGGCCTGGGTCGAGAAACTTCCCCATCGCGACGCAATGGAAGAGGACATGCTCGATTTTGCCTATGAGCCCGATCCGGTCCGTTCGCGGCTGACCTGCCGACTGAAGGTCTCGGACGCGCTCGAAGGGCTAAAGGTCTTCATGCCGGAAAAGCAGATCTGACGCAGGGACAGTGCGGCGGATGAACTACCGTTATCGCCACATCCGGCGAACAGATGGAGGATGCGCATGGGTGGGATCGTGATCGTCGGCGCGGGCCAGGCCGGTGCGTCGCTTGCGGCAAAGCTCCGGACGCTCGGTCACGACGGCGCAATCACTATGATCGGCGAGGAGGCCGCCCCACCCTACCAGCGCCCGCCCCTGTCGAAGGGATACCTGCTGGGAGAGATGGAACTCGACCGTATCTATCTGCGTTCGTCCAGCTATTGGCAGGAACAGATGGTTACGCTGAAACTCGGCGCGCAAGTGGCGGCAATTGACCGCACCGCAAAAACCGTGCGCGTCGATGCCGAAACCATACCCTACGACCAACTCGCCCTGACGACCGGGTCGCGCCCGCACCGGTTGCCGGCGGCTGTGGGCGGCGATCTGAGAGGGGTCTACACCGTCCGGACCCTCGCGGATATAGACGCTATGGCGCCGGAGTTCGAAGCCGGGCGCAAGCTTCTCATCGTCGGTGGCGGCTATATCGGGCTGGAGGCGGCGGCGGTGGGCGCGAAGCTCGGCCTCGACGTCACGCTGATCGAGATGGCGCCGCGCATCCTGCATCGGGTGGCCGCGCCAGAGACCTCGGACTATTTCCGCAAGGTCCACGACGATCACGGCGTGAAGATCCTGGAGAATACCGGGCTGGACCGGCTGACCGGCGAGGCCCGCGTGTCGGGCGCGGTCCTGTCGGACGGAAGCCACATCGAAACCGACTTCGTCATCGTCGGCGTCGGCATCACGCCCGCGACGCAGCTTGCCGAAGAGGCGGGGCTTGCGATCGAGAACGGCATCCGCACCGACGAATTCGGCCGCACCTCGGACCCGGCGGTCTGGGCCGCGGGTGATTGTGCGTCCTTCCCGCATCGGGACGGGCGCATCAGGCTGGAAAGCGTCGGCAACGCGATTGATCAGGCCGAGGTCGTGGCCGCGAACATGCTGGGCGCGGGCAAGGCCTATCAGGCCAAGCCGTGGTTCTGGTCCGACCAGTTTGATGTGAAGCTGCAGATCGCCGGGCTGAATACCGGCTATGACCGGATCGTGACGCGGCCGGGTGAAGGCGACGCGGTCAGCTTCTGGTACTACCGGGGCTATACGCTGCTTGCGCTCGACGCCATGAACGACGCACGCGCCTACATGATCGGAAAGCGTCTGATCGAGGCGG
This sequence comes from Defluviimonas sp. SAOS-178_SWC, assembly GCF_039830135.1. Lineage (NCBI taxonomy): Bacteria > Pseudomonadati > Pseudomonadota > Alphaproteobacteria > Rhodobacterales > Paracoccaceae > Albidovulum > Defluviimonas sp. SAOS-178_SWC. The sequence goes on from NZ_CP156081.1 coordinate 3,282,760, forward strand.
GTATGTCGCCCGACCCGGCCATCATCGCCGACCCGGCGGCCGACCTCAAGCCGCTGCTCAGGCCGTGAGGATCAGACGTTGCGTGGCTTCCCGGACCCGGGCTGGTGCACGGTTGCGCTGCTACCTCTCGCACCGGCTCGTAGCGCTGAGCGGGGAGGCTAAACAAGTCGGATTCGAACCAGAGACCATCTTTTTATGGTGGTAGGGTTTACATAGCAAATTCAGATCTTTGCCGGATATTTCCCTGGACTTCTCTGTTTGGGAGAGCGGTACTGTCGACAGCGGCGCACGATTGCGGCGGCGCAAATGTCTCCGCCCGGATTGCCGGGCTTTGGTCAGTAGCAGAAGCCAAAGCGGGTCTGCAGGATCAGAACGGAGATGAACATGACCAGACCATCAACAAAGTCAGAACCGACGACACCCGCAAACCCACGGTCGGAGCAAAACCCAAAGCCGGCATCCGCGCCGCGGGCGGTCACAAAGAAAGCCAGGCTCATCGCCTTGCTCGGCCGGAAGGACGGGGCCGACGTAGCGACGATCAGCAGGAATCTCGGCTGGTTGCCGCACACCACGCGTGCGGCTCTGACGGGCCTCCGCAAGGCCGGATATGACATCACGTCCGCCAAGCCGGGCAACGGGAAATCCCCGCGGTACCAGATCATCGCCATGCCGGATGCGGATGCAAGCTGATGATGGCAGGTGATGTGATAGGGGCACGATGGGCGGGCCTGAGCGCGATGGATCGGTCCGCCCTCCGCGTCGCATGGGCGGAGGCATTCGGTACAACGCCACCGCATTTCCTGTCGATGATCTTCATGCGCAAGGCATTGATCTGGCATGAGCAATGCCGGAGGTTCGGGGGACTGCCCCAGGACCTGAAGCGCGCCCTGAATGCGGTTGCAGACGGCAAGCCGGCTCGTGACCCGGCTCTGGCGGTCAGACCCGGGACGCAGCTGATCCGGGAATGGAACGGCCGCCGGTATCAGGTTGACGCGACAGAGAACGGCTTTGTCCTGAATGACAAGCGTTACAAATCGCTGTCGGCCGTTGCTTTGCATATTACGGGGACGAGTTGGTCAGGACCGCGCTTTTTCGGGCTGAACAAAGCAACCGGCAGCGGCGCATGAAAAAAATCCGCTGTGCGATCTACACCCGCAAGAGCTCGGAAGACGGGCTGGAACAGGACTTCAACTCGCTTGATGCTCAACACGAAGCCTGTGCAGCCTATATCACCAGCCAGAAGAACGAAGGCTGGGTGCAGGTGCCGGATCGCTATGATGACGGCGGCCTCTCCGGCGGCACTATGGAACGGCCCGGTCTGCAGCGGCTCCTGGCGGATATCCACCGGGGAGCTGTCGATCAGATCCTGGTTTACAAGATCGACCGTCTGACCCGGTCGCTGGCCGATTTTGCCAAGATCGTCGATATTCTGGATGCGGCCGGGGCCTCGTTTGTTTCCGTCACCCAGTCCTTCAATACAGCAACAAGCATGGGACGTCTGACGCTCAACATGCTGCTGAGCTTTGCCCAGTTCGAGCGCGAGGTGACGGCCGAGCGCATCCGGGACAAGATTGCGGCATCCAAGAAGAAAGGGCTCTGGATGGGGGGCAATGTGCCTCTGGGCTATGAACCCGATGGCAGAACGCTGAAGATCACTGAGAAGGATGCGCGGACGATCCGCACCATCTACGCTCTCTACGGCCAGCATCGCAATATCCGGGTCGTCAAAGCCGAGGCGGACAGACTGGGTCTGAGGACAGCAATACGGACATTGTCGTCAGGCCGGCTGAAGGGCGGAACGCCATTCAGTTTCGGCCATATCCATCACATCCTGACCAACCCGATCTATGCGGGCCGTATCAGGCACAAGGCAAAGGTTTGGCCCGGCCAACATCCGGCGCTTATAGACCCTGCCGCCTGGGACACATTGCAGGAACAGCTGAAGTTTGGTGCTGTCATGTCGCGCTCGGGCAAAGGACGAAACAGCGACGGTGCAAAACGCCATGTTTCTCTACTAACCGGAAAGGTATTTGACGAAACGGGCGACCGATTGACGCCCAGCCATACCCAAACGGCAAAGGGCCGCAGGCTCCGGTACTATGTGTCCCATCGTCTGATCCGCAGTTCCGGTCCGGAACATCCCGGTGGCTGGCGATTGCCCGCGCCGGAACTTGAAACGCTGGTTGCCGATCTGGTCAGGAACCACCTGCGTGTACCGACGGTACAGGCCAACATCGTCCGCGATGCCACGACGGAAGAAGTGGCATCAAGTGTCAAGCTTTTGGCAGAACTGGCCGGCGGTGACACCGAGACCGGCGACGAGAAAGCCGGGGAAGTCCTGTGCCTTGTCGATCGCGTACAGATCGCGCCAGGGAAGATCGGAATTGATCTCTCGGCGAAGGAAGTCGCAGCGCGCCTGCGGACCGAACACGGACGCATTTCCAAGGATCACCTGATCCTTGAGTCCGCGTTCAGGCACCGCAAACGCGGCGTCGAAACAAAGCTCGTCCTCGCGGGTGCTGCCGGCACTCGCGACGAGACTCTCTTCAGAAACATCGCTCTGGCGCATCGCTACTTCGACATGATCCGTTCCGGTCGAACCTGCGCGGAAATCGCGCAAGCTGAAGGCGCCTCGAAACGGCGCATCCAGCACCTTCTCGAACTGGCTTTTCTGGCTCCGGGCATTATTCGCGATGTATTCGAGGGCCGGGCGCCGACCGGCCTCACGTCCGACTGGCTCAAATCCCACGCAGTCCCGTCGAGCTGGCAAGAACAGCGGGCGCTGTTCAGATCACTCTGAACGGACGACCCGTTGCCGGCGCAGCGAAAATAGCAAAACCGTCCCTTCACCGATCATCCCGCCTGCAAACTGCTACCGCCGAAATGGCGTTTCCAGACTTTCGGCGGATTCTGTGGGTTTTCCGCCAGATCGGCAGTCTGTCGTATTCTGGAACCCGCAAACGCCCGCGAATACAGGCGAAAATTTCGACAAATATACATTAATATCAATGAGTTATCTTAGGTGGCTGTGCTGGCAGTCCCAGGCTAACCGGTCTGGGGCACGAAAGTCAGATATATCTTTAATTTACTGCAAGTTACATGAAGTCGCCGCAGCCAGCGAGTCCAAGAATATGAGGCAGGACGCGCGTTTTCGAGCGATTTTGTTGTCGGCAAGCCGGACGGGATTGCTCGGAAGGCGGATGGCATTGTCGTGAAGGCGGTAGAAATTGCCGTGAAGCGCGTAGGTCGTGCGTTGAACGGTGCGGCATTGCAGTCATAGCCGAGGAATTTGCGCATGCTCCGCCATCGAATGATGTCAAGCGTCGCGGATTGCGCGAGGATGGACGGGTACCGCCGGGCGATCGCCGGCTTCGTTCCGGGCGCAGTCAAGGGAAGCCTGCCCCCGGCAGTCTCAGAGATGCCGCGACGCCGTACAATCGGAGATCGGCGCAGGTGGCAGGGCCCCGCGCCCGGGCTGCCCCGGAAACCCTGCATGGCGCTCCGATCCGAGGACCGTGCTACGGCCGCGAGAATCTTACCGTGTCACACCTGCGCCAACGACGTTAGCACGTGAGGCCCCTCATTCAAACTCGGAGTGGTGGCACATGCTGGCGTCCGCTGGAGAGAACAGGATCGGCGATCGTCTGGAAGCGATGCTCTTGGGCGATATGGCGCGAAGCGCCCGCGCGGCCGTAGCGGGCACCGCCCCTCCATGCACAACGTCCGAGCCGTAGCGGATCACGCCCGGTTCATCCCCGCATGTGCGGGGAACGCAGTAGGGGTCAAACCTACGTTACGATGTTCTGCGGTTTATCCCCGCATGTGCGGGGAACGCGATTTGATCGATTACTACGCGCTCATCTACAACGGTTCATCCCCGGATGTGCGGGGAACGCGTAGGGGAAGCCGGAACCGACGTGGTGATCGGCGGTTCATCCCCGCATGTGCGGGGAACGCATCGCCGCGACGCAGACGGTGACGATCAACACCGGTTCATCCCCGCATGTGCGGGGAACGCGCGGCCAGTTGCCCGCCAGAATTAATCTGCGGCGGTTCATCCCCGCATGTGCGGGGAACGCTTCGATCTGCTGCCCGGCGAGGAGGTGCAGAGCGGTTCATCCCCGCCTGTGCGGGGAACGCAGTCTCAGGTGCGGCTCGCCCTCGTCCAGCGTCGGTTCATCCCCGCATGTGCGGGGAACGCTATCCATCATGTCAGGCGAATTCATCCCAGTCCGGTTCATCCCCGCATGTGCGGGGAACGCATCACCAGGCCGCCGGATTCGAAGGTATGGACCGGTTCATCCCCGCATGTGCGGGGAACGCGCCGCCCCACCAGCCACGGGCAGCTCGGCTGGCGGTTCATCCCCGCATGTGCGGGGAACGCATCTCCTGATCAACCTTTCCCCATACCCACCTCGGTTCATCCCCGCATGTGCGGGGAACGCGAGGCGGCGCGGGTTGGTTACATCACCGTGGCCGGTTCATCCCCGCATGTGCGGGGAACGCGAACGTGATCCTGTCGTCCCCGGCCAGGCGGTCGGTTCATCCCCGCATGTGCGGGGAACGCATGACGCCCCGCAAAATCCTCCGCTCCATCCGCGGTTCATCCCCGCATGTGCGGGGAACGCTTGTCGTGCATCCTGACAATGGGAGGTTCCGGCGGTTCATCCCCGCATGTGCGGGGAACGCGGTAGGTGTCTTTCCTACATTACGATGTTCTGCGGTTCATCCCCGCATGTGCGGGGAACGCGGTAGGGCTCTTTCCTACATTACGATGTTCTGCGGTTCATCCCCGCATGTGCGGGGAACGCCTGGCACAGTTCGCCGATCAGGGAGGCAACGCCGGTTCATCCCCGCATGTGCGGGGAACGCAAGGATATGACGACCGACCAAGGCGGCGATATCGGTTCATCCCCGCATGTGCGGGGAACGCGGGATAGATGACCGACACGCCCGTGCTGTCCTCGGTTCATCCCCGCATGTGCGGGGAACGCTATGAGCCGATGAATGACGTCTGGAACCGCAACGGTTCATCCCCGCATGTGCGGGGAACGCGAAATAATCCGATCAATCGCCGACGCCGACGCCGGTTCATCCCCGCATGTGCGGGGAACGCTCTGCCGTTCTCTCGGACTAGCCGAGGTAATGCGGTTCATCCCCGCATGTGCGGGGAACGCCGCGGCAGTTGTTCCGATTGCCATTAGATCACCGGTTCATCCCCGCATGTGCGGGGAACGCGCGCCGAGAGGTCGCCGAGCGCGCCGCTGATCGCGGTTCATCCCCGCATGTGCGGGGAACGCGCTTCCGTTTCCGTTTCGACTGCGGTTTGTTCCGGTTCATCCCCGCATGTGCGGGGAACGCGAGACGCGGGTGATCCGCATCCCGTTGCCGACCGGTTCATCCCCGCATGTGCGGGGAACGCGCATTCCCCCGCCGCCACCTTGGCGCGTAGCTCGGTTCATCCCCGCATGTGCGGGGAACGCACCGTAACGCCGCCGCCGCCGATGGCCGAGACCGGTTCATCCCCGCATGTGCGGGGAACGCTCGACCAGCACGTTCTCGAACGCGAGCGAGCGCGGTTCATCCCCGCATGTGCGGGGAACGCGTGGGGGTCCGAAGTCCGGTGTACAACCTCATCGGTTCATCCCCGCATGTGCGGGGAACGCATTTCCCAATTCCGGGCCGCCTGATAGGCCGACGGTTCATCCCCGCATGTGCGGGGAACGCGGTGTGACCATGAAAGCTGGCGCGCGAAAAAGCGGTTCATCCCCGCATGTGCGGGGAACGCTTGGCCTCTTCCATCCGGTCCAGAACTTCCTTCGGTTCATCCCCGCATGTGCGGGGAACGCTTGATAACGCGCTTACGGGCGGGCCGATCATGCGGTTCATCCCCGCATGTGCGGGGAACGCGGTAGGGGTCAAAATCCCGTTACGATGTTCTGCGGTTCATCCCCGCATGTGCGGGGAACGCCACTCTGCCCCGTATCCACGTTCCTGCCGTGTCGGTTCATCCCCGCATGTGCGGGGAACGCAAACGAACCCGGCGAATACGGATGCTCAAACCCGGTTCATCCCCGCATGTGCGGGGAACGCATCCCGTGGCGGATGCCGGTCGGGATGTGGGACGGTTCATCCCCGCATGTGCGGGGAACGCGGCAGGACCGAGAGATTGCGCGCGGTTGCCGCCGGTTCATCCCCGCATGTGCGGGGAACGCTCGCTCTCGGCCTTCACCATTTCGGGAATGACCGGTTCATCCCCGCATGTGCGGGGAACGCAATGCCAGAGGCGCGGAGCGCACCTGATCCGGCGGTTCATCCCCGCATGTGCGGGGAACGCAGGGACCGGCACCCACTCATCCCCGCTGAGAACGGTTCATCCCCGCATGTGCGGGGAACGCGCTGCGGCCTGAGACTGGCTCAAACCGAGGGCCGGTTCATCCCCGCATGTGCGGGGAACGCGGCACGTCGAGCGAGTAATTGCCCGCCGCGTCCGGTTCATCCCCGCATGTGCGGGGAACGCAGCTCGCCGATCCGCGCCCGTCTCGCAGCGACCGGTTCATCCCCGCATGTGCGGGGAACGCTGCGGCTCAGGGCAACGTCGGGATGCTGTCGCCGGTTCATCCCCGCATGTGCGGGGAACGCGCCGGCAGCCTCGGCATGGGCCGATCTCAGCGGCGGTTCATCCCCGCATGTGCGGGGAACGCTCAGACCCCTCCTCGCGGATCGTCGGGATGAGCGGTTCATCCCCGCATGTGCGGGGAACGCGGATTGCCAAAGGGACAGGCGATCTATCCGGCCGGTTCATCCCCGCATGTGCGGGGAACGCTTCCGCCCGGTGCCCTTGACGAAGCCAAGCGGCGGTTCATCCCCGCATGTGCGGGGAACGCTACAAGAAGGACGGCAAGTGGTGCCTGTCCATCGGTTCATCCCCGCATGTGCGGGGAACGCCTCTCGAAAAAGCCTGCGCTCGGCGCGGCGTTCGGTTCATCCCCGCATGTGCGGGGAACGCCGCGTGTTCTGACAGCACAGCACGAACCACTCCGGTTCATCCCCGCATGTGCGGGGAACGCTGGGTTTGATTGGTGGCTGTTACCATTCGAAACGGTTCATCCCCGCATGTGCGGGGAACGCACGTCGCCCGCGTATTCGGCGGGGCGGTAATCCGGTTCATCCCCGCATGTGCGGGGAACGCTTTTCGAGGACGAGGCTGCCTTTGACATTCACCGGTTCATCCCCGCATGTGCGGGGAACGCACTGTTGAATACCACCATATGTGCCGAAAGTGCGGTTCATCCCCGCATGTGCGGGGAACGCGAACCTCCCATTGTCAGGATGCACGATAAGGACGGTTCATCCCCGCATGTGCGGGGAACGCGAGACCACCATGACTATGGTAAAACATGACCGCGGTTCATCCCCGCATGTGCGGGGAACGCTCCCACGGGAACGGCGCGACGGTCACAGCCGACGGTTCATCCCCGCATGTGCGGGGAACGCCTGGCGGGCGGCGGATATCGCGCGGCAATGTTCGGTTCATCCCCGCATGTGCGGGGAACGCCGCGTCCGGTAGTATTCCTGGATGATCTCGCCCGGTTCATCCCCGCATGTGCGGGGAACGCGGCGTGGACGTGCGACGTATCATCGGATCAGTCGGTTCATCCCCGCATGTGCGGGGAACGCTACCTGGGAACGCACCAGATCGGCAGGCACAGCGGTTCATCCCCGCATGTGCGGGGAACGCGTGAATTATGCCGCCATGAGTGAAAACGCGCCCGGTTCATCCCCGCATGTGCGGGGAACGCTTTTCTGCTCATTGCGCCGACAGGCTCCATTCCGGTTCATCCCCGCATGTGCGGGGAACGCGAGGCCCTGCTGCATGAAAGGTATGGAATAGCCGGTTCATCCCCGCATGTGCGGGGAACGCGACTGAGCCAATAACTCCATGTCGGCCCACCACGGTTCATCCCCGCATGTGCGGGGAACGCGGCAGAACCGAGAGTTTACGCGCGGTCTCGGCCGGTTCATCCCCGCATGTGCGGGGAACGCGCCCCCAACGACGCCCCGTCCATGCCCGCGATCGGTTCATCCCCGCATGTGCGGGGAACGCTCTGTTGACGCGCAGCACATTGAAACGAGGCGCGGTTCATCCCCGCATGTGCGGGGAACGCTTAGCAGCCCAGGCTATTCCCGCGCCTTAGTCCGGTTCATCCCCGCATGTGCGGGGAACGCGGCGGCGGGGTGCGGTCGGCCTGACCGAGTTTCGGTTCATCCCCGCATGTGCGGGGAACGCGGCGGCTCTCTGCGCCGCGTAGCCCGTGAATTCGGTTCATCCCCGCATGTGCGGGGAACGCTCGTATTGGTAAAGCGTGTTCCCCGAGGCGTCCGGTTCATCCCCGCATGTGCGGGGAACGCCTTGTGTGCAGCAGCAATAAGTTTGATCAGCCCGGTTCATCCCCGCATGTGCGGGGAACGCTTTCACACATATGGGGTATGCGCAAGGGGTTCCGGTTCATCCCCGCATGTGCGGGGAACGCGTGGTGTCACCATCAAGCGCCAGGTCTACCAGCGGTTCATCCCCGCATGTGCGGGGAACGCTCTTCATGTCGCTGCGGATCTCGTAGACCGGGCGGTTCATCCCCGCATGTGCGGGGAACGCTCTTGCTGCAGGCTATTGATCCAGCACGGTTTTCACAATGTCAAAGAGCGTACCGAATTTTCGGCACCCGGAACCGGCCGCTCAGCACGGCGTCTCGGGCAGGAAGTTGACGAGTTTAAGACCATCGAAATCCACCGGCATCCGGCGGTTGCGGCCCGCCGTCAGGAACTCATATCCCTGATCGGTCGGAACCTTCCAGACCATCACCGCATCGCCTGTCTCGATCCCGGCGAGAACCTGGTTCCAGATCATCTCGCGGGTGCGGGCGGAGTAGTCGCCGACATAGACCCCGGCGCGCAGTTCCACCAGCCAGGCGGCGAGTCGCCCCCGCAGGCGCGGTGGCGCATTCGAGACCACGACCACCATCATCCCCTGTGCCCCGCATCGCCGGATTGTCCGCCCTCAAAGGCTACTGGCATTGCCTCAACTGGTGGTTCGGGGCGCGGCAATTCCCCTGCCGACAGGACCTCTTCGATCGCAGGAATGATCCGCCCCAAAAGCCCGGTGCGACGGAACGCATCTCGGCAGGCCAGCCGAACCGCACGATCGGGCGACATCTCAAGCCTGCCCTTCGCCGCCTGCCCTGCGATACGGAAGGCCTCGGGCACCACGGTATCGAGTTTGAAGAGATCCGCGATGTCATAGACGAAGGACAGCGGCTTGCCGGAATGCAGGAACCCGATGGCCGGCGCGTAGCCCGCCGCCAGCACCGCCGCCTCGGACAGGCCATGCAGGCAGGCCGTGGCCGCCGACAGGCAGCGGTTCGGCACATCGCCCGCTTCCCAGTCCTTCGGGTCGTATTTGCGCCGGCTCCAGCCAACGCCATATTGCTGGGCCAGAAGCGCGTAGCTTTCGCGTACCCGCACCCCCTCGATCCCGCGCAACTGGTCGATGGAGCGGCGCTGGGGCGCGTCCTCGCCGAAGCGCATCGCATACATCTTGCGCACGACCCGCAACCGTGCAGCATCGTCGAGAGCAATCTTTGCCTGCCAAAGGAGCCTGTCCGCCCGCGCACCTCCCGGCTGACCGGCGGAGTAGAGCCGAACGCCGCCCTCGCCCACCCAGGTGATCAGCGTGCCGACCCGCGCCGCCAGCGCCACTGCAGCATGGGAAATTCGTGCGCCCGGCTCCAGCATGATCCCTGCCAGGCCACCCACCGGGATCTGGGTCCGTGTCCCGTCCGCATTGACAGCGACGAAAGCGCCGTCGAGCACATCAAGCCGGGCATGTTCGACGAAGACGAGCGAAGCGCGGTCCTTGAGAGGGATCGGCTTGGGGGGCGGCAGCCCCGGCAAGCCGCCTTGGCTTGTCCCGCTCACGTCGTACGCCTGATGAGCATCAGACCGCAGCCGAATGCTTTAGCACGGCCGAAGCCCCGCCCGAGTTGTGCAACGAATGCGTCCGGATCCGTGACCTCGATCCGCCCGCTCAGATCAAGAATGCCAAATCGCGGCTGTCCCTTGCGCGGGCCGGACGGGCCTTCGGTCGAATAGTCTTCGGCCAGCGCGGAGAGAACGCGGAAGCCTGCCTTTTCGCCCTGACGCTCAAGCCAGGCGCGGCCCTCTCTGCTTGCGGCCTCCATCCGCTCGGGCGCGCGGGCGCCCTCAGGCAGGGCGTGAATCGCATCCATCACCACATCGACACGCTCTCCACTCCGCTTCTGCCGCGTGGCATTGGCGCGGAGCACAACCCCAAGCCGGTCCCCGGAAGCCAGAACAGGCGCAAACTCTTTCACCTCGGGCGTTTCGAACAGCGGATGTGGCACCGGCGGACGTTCTGACAACACCAGAAACCGCCCTTGCCCTTCCGATCGCCAGAGAAAATCCCGCCGGCGCTCTGCCCCATCGGCAAAGAGCGTCCAGATCAGCCGGTGGTGCGCGTCCATCGCACGCCCGGCCTCGGTGGGATCCAGTAGCCCCTGCAAGGCCGCATTTCCCGCCCCGCGATCCAGGCGCAGCCGCGACAGATAAAGCGTCAAGTCCCGCCCTCCAAGTGGATCACCGAACGCGAGCGGAAGGACCAGGAAGCCCGGTCGGCGGGATCGTCCCAGCGGGTCTCCCGCAGCCCCGACACGCCCGGATAGTTGTCACAGGCCACGGCCCCCACCTGTGCAGTCTCAGCCCATCGCGGACGCACCGCATGGGAAAGCGCCGCAACGGGGGTTTCCGCCTCGACCAGACGTGGCGCCATAGGCACCGTCAGCGGACAGGCCTTTCGGCCGAGATAGGGCGTGAAGTAAGGTGCGGCAAGCGCCTCGGCCAGCACCGGTCCGTCCCCGCCCCACAGCGCGACGGCGAATGCGCAGTCTGTGACGTAGTCGCGGAGCGTCAGTACCGGATTGTCGGAGGGTTTCAGCGCCGCCAACGCGTGGCGCCGCGCGTTCGGCCGCTTGATCCGGGCCGTCGGCACCGCCTGTGCGGTGTGGAAATCGCGAAACGGCGCACCGAGAGACAAAGTCCCCACGGCCATCCGCCAGTCTGCCAGCGCCGCTTGGCCCGCAGCGTCCTCGCGCCGCACCCCAAGGGCCGCGCCGATCAATCCGAGAACCGCCGACCGCCCCGGCCAGAGCTGTGATCCACGCCGCTCATGCCCGGCAAGATCTCCGAATGACCCCATCGCGCCGGCCAGCGTGAAGACGAGAAACTCAGCCATTCGCGAGCTGCGCCTCGACGAACCCAACCACCTGCGCCAGAGATCCCTGCCCCGAGGCCAAATCCATGACCTCCTGCGCCCAGGTCTGGCCATATGCCCGGTCGAGCGCCTCGGCCTCGGTGTTCAGCGCGGCAACAGATGCCGCCATCAGATCCTCGCCCGAGACCGGGCGGAAGAACGCCCCGGCAAGGCTGCGCGGCTGCTGGCGGCCGAATTCCGCGCGGATATGGCTGGCACGGGGACGATGGGCGAAACTGTTCTGCTTGCCCGAGGGCGCACTCGTCGCCAGAGCCTCGACCAGCGCCTTGGCGCCCTCGACCGCCAAAGCCCGGTCCCCGGCGAGGTTCTCCTCAAGCAGGTCGCAGTCGACGCAGGCATAAAGGTAGAACACGCCCGAACCAAAGCCCGCATCGCCAACGAACCCCGCCCCGGCATCCACGGCGGCGGTCTTCAAATCGTCGACGGCGGTATAGAAGTCATCCTCGACCAGCGCCCGGTGCGTGGTGATCGCGTGGGCTACCTGCACCGCCGCCTCGCGATTATAATCGGGGTCATCGGCCAGCATCCGGCCGAACATAGCGATGTCCACCGCCCCGTCCGCATGGCGCAGCACGTCGGGCGCGGGCACAGAATAAGCGGCCTCGTTTTCCTTCTTACCCGGCTTCCCGCCCGTCCTGTAAAGCTCGGGATCGGCCAGCATCGCCCCGGCAATCTCAAGCGCCCTGGCGCGTTCATCCGGCGAGATGAAAGCAAGCTGCTCGGTCACCACCGAGTCACCGGCCTTGAGCTTGCCGAAAGCGTCCGCCACCGCCCGCGCGATCTCGACGGCGCGGTCCGCGTCGGCGCCCTGCCCTTCCAGATGGGCGCGGATCACCTCGCCGATGCGCTGCGTGCGCGCGCCTGTCTTGCACTGCAACCGCTCGACCATCGGCGCCGACAGCCGCACCGCGCGCTTGAGCGACTGACTGGAAATCCGCAGCCGATCCGCGCCGCCGTAGCGGGCCGTCTTGGGCCGCCCCTGATCGTCGCGGTTGGGGTTGGAGGGCGGATAGATCGTCAGGAAATGCAGTTGCAGAAAACGGCTCATGCCTTGGTCTCCTCGGGCTGTTCGGGCGCGGCCGAGGTCGCGCCGTAATAGGAAAAACACCAGCGGGTCCGCACCGTGTCGGACCAGTAGAAAAGATCGTGCGCCAGCGCGACAACATTGGCAGCCCCGTCGATCTGGGCCAGCGCGCGGCGCAGGGGCACGATCAGATCGCCCGGAGCTTCGATCCGCACCAGACGCTGAAACCTCAGCGGCGCAACCCGGCCCGCCATCCTTTCGGCGGCCTTATCCTTCGGGTTCTCGCGCAGATTGGCCAGCGCCACCGCGATCAGGGCCAGCTTGTCGCCCCGCCCGGTCAGCGCGCCGCCCAGCCTGCGGTTCAAGTCATGGACGGCCGCGATCTGCACTGCCTCGACCGGGGCCGACACGCGGCGCAAACGGGCGCGCGTGGCGCGGCCGGGGCCATCCTCTCCCAAGTGCGCGCGCCACCAGCCCAAAGCCGCAGCGCCCACATCCAGATCGCTCATCTCCCCTCCTTCCCGGGCTTTTCCAGCCCAAGTGCCGCGTGGATCTTCGACCCATGAAGCGTCCGCAGCAGCCCTGACCGCGCCTCGACCAGCGTCTTCATCGTCGGCCGCGTGCTGAAGGGCTGCACATCCGCCGGGATCGCATCGTAATCCTGCGGTCGGGCCAGCGCGTCGAACTGCGCCAGCGACTGCCTGCGCAACACCCGCAGCCAGTCGGCCGACAGCGCCGCCCCGCCCTGCCCCGCCACGAGCCTGCGCAGGGCCGTGCGGAACTTCGCCTCCGTCGCCTGATAAAAGGCCTCACGCAGCGGCTCGGCCGGCGTGCCCTCGCCCGTCATCAGCGCCACTTTCGCCGCGCGCATCAGCGCGCGCGAGGCCAGATCCGCCGCCTCGACCAGTTGCGCGGCCTGCCAGGTTTCGGGCGCATCGGGGCCGAAGGGAAAGAGCGGCTGTTCCGACCAGATGAAATCCAGCGGCGACATGTTCGACATCGCCCATCCACCCGCCAGGATCGTCGCGTTCAGATCGTCGGTGCGATCCAGATAGGTTGCCACAGCCCCCGCGCGCCAGCGCGTCTGCCCTGCCTCGGGCTGCGCCAGAGAAACCCCCATCCAGTTGCGGTAGCTTTGCGGACCTGGACGCGGATGCACCGCCAGCCTCTCCTCCCCCGCCTTCATCGCGTAATAGGGGGACAGCGGATGCTGCCAGAGGCCGTAGTTGGTGCCGTAGGGGCGCTGGATCACGCCGGTGATCCGGCCGCCCTCCGCCACCAGCCGCAGGCGGCGCGGCATGCCGAAGAACACCTCGACCGGCGAAAAATCGGCCTCGCGCTGATGCCTCACCTGCCCCTTTTCCGAGGTCACAGCCGGCCGCATCCAGGGCAGTTCCGTCAGATCGGCAAGCGCCCGCCCCTCGGGAACATTCGCCCAGACCAGCGACCAGAGCGGCGCCGGGCCCGGACGTGACGGCTGCGCCAGCGTGACCAGCGGTCCGCCGCCGCGCATCGAGGTGCGGTTGCCCGCACCGCCTGCCGGGGCATGGGCCTGCAAGGTGTAAAGCGCCATCGCCGCCGCGGGCAGGTCGAGCGCGCCGAATCGGCCGCGCTTGACCATCAGATCGGCATTCTTCCTGGCCGCGTTTTCGCCTGCCGCGTCGATGAACAGCATCTCGGGCGATTGCGCCTCGCCCTCCAGCGGCGCGATATCCTGCAAGAACCGCGCCCCGTCGCCCAGCAGGTGAAAGGCCGGGGCCAGCGGCGCCAGCGCCGCGCGCAGGGCCTGCGGATCGGGTTTGCGGGCCAGCCAGTCATCGGTGCCACCGGGGGGCGCCGCCAGATAGACAAGGCCGATCAGCAGCTCGAGACAGGCAAGGTTGAAGTCGGGCCGCGGCCAGTCCAGCACCTCGACGCCTTCCTCGGCGATCTGGTCGGGCCGGATCAGCTCACGCGCCCCGGCGCGGCGCACAGGAATCCACGGATCAAGGATCAAATTCAAGGACATGGCCGCTCTTGAAAGAACGTGAAAGCAAGATCAGGCTAGGCGGTTCGCGCCAAGGTTGTCAAGCAGGATTCATCCTTTCAGTCTATCCTCTTACAGACTTTATATCCCCGCTATGGCGGGGAACGCGTCCGCTAACCTCTGACACACGGGTCATCCCCGGCCTTCCGGGGCCTCTCTCAGCAGGCCACGAGTGGCATCGTAACGCAAGCCCCCCGCAATGCGACCGTCCACCTCAACTACGGCAATCTTGCGCACTGCAAGCTCCCAGTCCTTCCAGCCTGCGCGCAAGGCAGCGATCCCGGGCCTGGCCTGTTCGGCCTCAAGACCGCTCATCTCATAACGCCGGCGGGAGATCTGCACCTCCGACAGCGCCTGCGCCCGGAACGGAACCTCATCTGCGATCCAGGGCCGTAACCCATTCCCCTCACGTCGCATCAGGATCAGCACCACCTGATCCTGGCCGAGCCGGGTCGGATATTTCCGGTCGTCCTCGAACGCACCTTCCGACTCTCCATAATGTCGGGTCGGATTCAGCACGTTGAGCCGCGCCTGTGCGGCCTCGGCCAACCCCTGCCCCTCGCGCTCGATCCCGGCCTGCCGCAAGGGTTCAGGTACCTCCGGGACATCACCGTAGGCCTCGGCGATCAGGTCACGCAGCCGGCCCGGGGCCTCGATCCCGCCCTCGCGCAGGAGCGCCCGCGCCGTGCGCCAGAGCACATCCGACGGATAGACCCAGCCGCCCGAAGGCTGCGTCTCGAAGATCCAGCGCGCGGTTTCCACCCGCTCGGGGTCCGGGGTCAGCAGATGCAGCCGGGGGCCGGGTACCGGGCGGGCGCCCCGGGCGTGACGCCAGAGCCGACCCGCCCGCTGGATCAGATCGCCCATCGGCGCGAGGTCACTGACCATCAGATCGAAATCCAGATCGAGCGAGGCCTGCACGATCTGGGTCGCGACCAGAACGCGACCCGCCCGGCCCTGCCCGTCCCGACCGAAACGGCGGAGCATGTCGGCCTCGATCGCGGCGCGGTCCCCCATCGCGAAGCGCGCATGCAGCAGATCGGCCGCAATCCCCGCGCCGCGCAGAGCCTCGACCGCCGCGATCGCGTCATCCACGGCATTGCGCACCCAGACACACGCCGCCCCCGCCGCCACGCCCTCGGCGATCACCGTCACGGCATCCTCCATCGCGGCCAGCCGCACAACCTCGACCCGCCGGCAGGTTTCCGGCACCGGTGCGACCGGCCCGGCCGAGACGCTTCGGCCGATCAGCGACAGCGCCGGGTAGCTGTGCGGCAGATCGGACACCTCGCCACCGCCGCGCCCGGATAGGAACGCGTTCGCATAGCCGTCGCGCATCCGGGTCGGCAAGGTCGCCGTCATCACGATGGCAGAGCCGCCGAACATCGCATGGAAGCGCAGCAGCGCCTTGAGTTCGGTCTCCATATAGGGGTCGTAGTCATGCGCCTCATCGACGATCAAGATCCTGGTGGCGAGCGCCGCCATGCGCAGCGTATGGAACCGCGTCGGCAGGACCGACATGAGCGCCTGATCCACCGTGCCCACGCTGATCTCGGCCAGAAGCGACAGCCGCCGGTCGTCCGCGATCCAGGGCGCGCAGGCATCCTCGGCGTCAAATTCCTCCTCCGAGGCGTACCACTTGCCGCACAGGGCCGCGAATTCGGTGTTGAGCTTGCGCTGCCCGTGGGCCAGCGCCAGCGACGGATGCCCTTCGAAGATCCGACCCAACTGCCCGCGCATCCGCGTGAACATCGCGTCCGAACTCGCCATCGACGGCAGAGCGAAGAATATCCCGCGCCCCTTGCCCTGCGACAGCATCCGCTGCGCAAGGATCAGCGCCGCCTCGGTCTTGCCCGACCCGGTCGCGTCCTCGATCAGCGCGAGCATGGGGCCCTCGGGCAGCACCGCATCCGCAACCGCCGCCTGCATCGGCCGCAGCGCCCCCGAAACCAGCCGGGTCGGGTCCGGCACGCGCGGGCGCGACAGGCCAAGGCCGGACTTGGCGACCGCAATCTTCGCCCGCGCCTGCGCCAGCGGCCAATACTCCGCAAGCGTCTGGCCGGGGTCGGCAAACTGAAACCAATCACTGTTCGAACCGATCCAGTCAGCCTCGGTCACCAGCCCGGACAAGAGCCAGGACTGGCGGCGCGCCGCGTGCTCGTCGATCCCCTCCAGCGAAGCCGGGGCGAAGAGCAGCGCGATCAGGCGCAACGCGGCTTCGGCATCCGACAGGGCTTCTGCGCCGATCGCCTGGAAACGCCGCATCTGGCCGGGCCGAAGGAGGCTTTCGACCGGCCGCCCATGATGGCCCGCCACCGCCTGCCGCAGGATCTTGCGCGCCGTCGGAGTGCCGCCGAGGAAACCGGCGAGAAGCGCGTCCAACCGGCTCAGCAGAACCTCTGACAGTTCCCAATGCCGGCAATGCTGAGGCGGCGGTTCATTCTGCTCGATCTGGCGGCGGAACGCAGCGGAGATCTTGCCCAGATCGTGCAGCGCGATCATCAAAAGCAAGGCGTTGCGTTGCTGATCTGGCAAACCCGCCAGAGCCGACCCCGGCCAAAGCTCGGCCGCGACAGCACTCACATCCAGCATGTGAAACAATGCCGGATGGCGGCTCCCGTTTGCGGCGGATTTGCCGGGCCAATCGAGACATCGCGTTTCCTGCGGACGCATCAGCGGTCCACCAAGCGACACGGCGCTCGGCTCGCCGCAACACGAACCACGCGCGTCAATGCGTCCTCGATGTCCCGGTCCCCGCCCGGTGTCGCCTCCAGGTCCTGCACGATTAGCGCCAGTGCGGGCAAAATGCTTTCAAGCGCATCCACACTTGGCGAGACCGCGTCGCGCTGGCTCGGAAACCTGAGCTTCGTCCAGGCGCGGTGGTTGTCCCTCAGGAGCTGCCGCTGGGTCTGCGTGCGGAACCGGTAATGCAGCGCGATCATTTCCTGTTCATCGAGCTGCAGCCGCTTAGGCAGTACGCGGTTCGCCATGACTGCCATCAGATAGGCGCAGGAGGGCTGTATCCCGGTTATCGCCTCCCCCTTGCGCCGCGCACGGCGCGCGTCGAGCACATGCTGCCGCATGAACGCGTCGCGCTGCCCGGCAATGTGATCAAAGGCACTGGCTTCCTCAGCGGTGAGCGGTCCGTCGAATGTGACCGTGTTCGCGCCATCAATGACGATGTCATCAGGGTGCGGAAGAATCTCGGGCGGTGGCTTTCCTTGTTTCTCGCCCGCGGCAATGACGCGCCTTGCCTTTCGCTGGTAGCCTCGCCAGAGGGCCGCAGTGTCCGCCTTGACTTGGGTTTCGTTGGCTATTGCTTCCTTCAGGGTCTGGAACGCGACGCGCTGAGCATAGGGGCTCCCCTTGATCGATGTCTCCATGAGCTTGCGCACGAGAACCTCATAGACGCTCATCTCTTGGGTCCCGTCACCGTCGCGCACGCTCACGACCCGCCGCGCCTCCGCGAGCATTGCGCGCTCCAGCTCGGTCAGAGTCGCAGGTGTCGCGGGCCCCTGCCCCCGATTCCCGTTTCGCCGTTCGCTCATTGCGTGACCTTCTCGATGGCCGGAGACACGCCAACCTCGGCGTCATCGAAGCGTGCGCCGTCTGCGGCCCGCACCGCCGGGCGACCGGAATAGGCCTGCCAGCGTCGAAGGGTCACGTCACAGTACTGCGGATCGCATTCGACCAACCGGGCACGGCGCCCACAACTTTCAGCAGCAATGAGCGTCGAGCCGGAACCCGCAAACGGGTCAAGGACCACCTCGCCACGACGCGAACAGTCCCGGATCGCATCGGCGACAAGCGCAACGGGCTTGACGGTCGGATGCATGGCGAGCGCCTCTTCCGCGGCCCGCCCCGGCACGTTGACCCCGGCATAGTCCCAGACATTGGTGCGGTATCGCCCTGTGTCCCCGAGACCGAAACTGTTCGTATGCGCTCCCGTCCCCACCTTGAACACGAAGACGAGCTCGTGCTTGGAGCGATAGAACGTCCCCATGCCAGCATTCGTCTTGTTCCAGACGCAGAGGTTCTTCAGCTCGCTGAACACGGCACTCCCAGCCGCAAGCAATTCACCCATATGGCGCCAATCCATACAAACAAATGCGATGGCGCCGTCGCGTGCAATCCGCGCCGCATTGCCAAGCGACGCCTCCAGAAAGGTCACAAAGGCCGCAGGGCTCATTTCGCCGGAGGCAAAGGCAAACTCACGATGCCTCACCCGTCCGAGCCCCGAGACATGGCCGTCGATCGGCACGTTGTAGGGGGGATCGGTGAAGATCAGGTCGATCGGCTGCCCTCCGGCCAGACGGTCGATCGCCTCGGGATCACGGGCGTCGCCGCAGATCAGGACATGGTCACCAAGCTGCCAGAGATCGCCAGGGCGCGTCACCACGGGGCCGTCCCGGTGCAGCGGAACCAGATCCTCCCGTCCAGAGCTTTCCATGCCCTTGCTCCGCGCCGCATCGAGCGTGAGGTCGATTTCCGCCAGCGAGAACCCGGTCACTTCCAGATCGAAGCCGATGTCGATCAGTCCCTGCAGCTCGATCGCCAGCGTATCCCGGTCCCAGCCTGCGTTCTCCGCCAGCTTGTTGTCCGCAAGCACGTAGGCGCGCCGTTCCTCCTGGCTCAGATGTGACAAGGCGATCGTCGGCACCTCCGAAAGTCCCAGGACTTTCGCGGCTGCGACCCTGCCATGACCGGCAATGATCCCGCCGGCATCATCGATCAGGACCGGATTGGTGAAGCCGAACCGGGTGATGCTGTCGGCGATCTGCCGGATCTGACGGCGCGAATGCGTGCGCGCATTCCCGGCATATGGAGAAAGCGTACTAACCTGCCGCATTCTGATGCTAGGAGGCAACTGTGTGGTGGTGCCGTCGGGGGCGTTCAACATGGCCTGTTCTTCCTACGCTCTGGCCGGGGCAAACCGTTTGGCCCGGCCGTGAAGCGAGTCTAAGCATTGACAAAGCCATGCGTCCAGCTACCAGAAGTTGTGAATACTCACCCTCAGGTCGCACAATTTCGCTAGAATTCAACCTTATGCAGATATTTTTGAAGACCTGCCGTTTAAAGGGGTGTTTAATGGCATTTGAATACCCCGTTAACTGATTTGCGGCCGTTCGAGTCTCGATTATCACGATTTCGTGAGCCGTGACGCCAATGGTCCAAAGTTCGACTTGAGCGGCGCGAACTTCACGCTATGTCCGTCTGGCCTGCTGCCAGGGCCGATATGTTCCATTACATCGAGCGCTTCTACAACCATCCGCGAAGGCACTCGGCTGCTGGGCTATCTCAGCCCCGTGGAGTTCGAGGAACAAGCTATGTTAGCGTAACGTCGCGCCAACGAAACCGGCAGCAGGCCCAAGGCTCATGACACTCCTAAAACACTCGCTGACCGCCCTGCGCGCCTTTGAGGCGACCGCGCGATATCTGAGTTTTACCAAGGCGGCGGACGAGCTTTTCTTGACCCGCAGCGCCGTCAGCCAGCAGATCAGTAAGTTCGAGCACGAGATTGACGTGCGACTCTTTCATAGGATCAACAACAAGCTTCTGCTTTCACGCGAAGGTGAAATTCTGTTGGGGGCCGTGCGCCGCCTGCTTCTGGAACTCGAGGATACGCTGGATACAATCAGATCCGGCGATGTCTCAGGCAAACTTGTAATTGGATCACTGCCAACCTTTGGCGCGAAATGGTTGTCGACACGGATCCGCGACTTCACGGATCAGTACCCAAATCTTGACGTCACGTTACTTTCCTATGTGAGCCTCGACGATGTGTTGGAGGAGGGCGTCGATATCGCGATCAGCTTTGCGCGAGAAAAACAGGGCGATATCGTTCAGGAGATACTCCTTCAAGACGAGTTGTGGCCGGTGTGCGCGCCATCGCTCCTGCAAGGCAACGCACCGATAAAGTCCGCTTCCGATTTCGAACTGTATCCGATCCTACACACTACGCTGGAAGGGCTGGACTTTGGCGCCAACTGGGATGAGTGGGCGGCTAGTGCCAACCTGCCAAGGATTGGCGGCCGGAGATCGCTAGCATTCTCCCGCGGATACATGATGCTCGAGGCAGTCGCAAAGGGTCAGGGAATCGGAATCGCCATGCGCACTCTCGTGGAAACGGATGTCGCCGAGGGGCGTTTGCTGCGCTTGCTGGACCATCGTTGCCGCGCGAACAAACTGTTGGCGCTCTTCTATCTCGAAGCGGCACAAAACCGACCGGCGGTGCGGAGCTTCCGAAACTGGCTTAGAGAGCGCCTCCAACTGGAAAGAACTGGGGCCTGCCAAGGCGAGCTCCCTTGAATACCTAGGGCAATCCCGGCCATCGCGGAAAACGAAAGGCGCCTAACCTTTTGCTGACCGGGTGGCGATGCTCGACTGAACCAACCGGCAGGCAATTTCTGCACACGGCACGTGGCCGTATCGCCCACGTCGAACCCCTTGCCGCAAATGGCTGCAGTTCGCGGGTCCAACCGGCCGGTTTTCACGCTCAGACGTCAGATGAACCGGCATCGGTGGTTCGGCGTTGGCGGTCTTGCATGATTTTCGTTCCGTAGATCCATTTTAGGGTCCTGTTCCTTCGGCACAAGGATTCTAACGCAATGCATCGATTTTGATCGCGTGACGTTAAATTTACTTACGGATGCCGTAAAGAGTTCGCGCTTGCGGATCGAAGGTTCTGTGCGAAATGTGCCCTGCAGAATGAAACCGGCTCATCAAAAGTCAGGCTCGGGGAGGACAAGCCATAAAGCCCGATACTAACACGACAATCGGCCAATTCGTCTTCTTCGGGAGCCATGCCGTGGATTGCTATCTGCAATGCCGCCGTTGGCCCGAAGAGGGACAGAAGGTCAACGCAGAGCCCATGGGGCGCGTCTATGGCGGCATGATCCCTAACGCAGCCGCGATCTTTGCCGGTTACGGAACACCTCCCTTGATGATGGGGCCGCTGCAGGACAATACCGATGCGGATCCGATCCTTCGGGAGTTGCAGGCGGCGGGAGTCGATACCCGGATGATCCGGCGATCCGCGTCGTTCCGAAACTCGGCGGCCTACAACATCCTCAGCCAGGAAAACCCGAACGAGAAGACGCTGATTATTGTTGACCCAGGCTATCACTTCGAACTGAACACCGACGAACGGAACGCGCTGCTGGGGGCAAGATTCATCTACAGCACGATTGCCCATCTGACGCGCATCGTGGGTATTGCCGATCTAATGATCGAGGCGCGGGCTGGTGGTACCAAGCTGTTCATAGATGTAGAGGCCGAATCCTTCTTATCGACGGAACACAGCTGGTGGGCCTTCACCATGGCCGACTTCTTGTCGTTCAACGAGGAAAGCTTGGCGAAGCTTTGCGAGAAGAGATCACAGGAAGCGATCTTCACAGACATCCTGACAGCAACCAACGGAGAGATCGTAACCACTTTGGGCAAGGACGGCTGCAGGGTCACGACGATGGACGGTGTCGTCCAAGTTGGGGGTATCCCGGTCAGGTCCATCGATCCTCTTGGGGCAGGCGACACTTTCAACGCCACCTATCTATTTTGCAGAGCGGCCGGCTGGTCGATCGAACGCGCCGCAAAGTTCGCCAATGCAGCTGCCGCAAGATCGACGACAATCGTGGGTCCGCGCAGCGGACACGTCGCGATCCCTGCCGTTGAACAATTTCTTGCCGATCACGAGTCCCGCAAAGCTTCATAGCCTGTTGGGGTGCGGCCGTCGCAGAACCAGAGCAAGACCACGTAGTGCACAACAAGGAGGAACTACAATGAGACCTGAACTGAGAATGCTTCTGCACATCACGGCCGCCACGGCAATCGCGTCATCGGCTCATGCCGAAAGCTATGAGGTTAATGTTACCTCGGTTGGTGGCGCCTATCAACGTAGCCAGGAGTTGGGCTACGGGAACGCCTTCGAGGCGCTCGGTAACAGTATCAATTGGAACGTCTACTCCGGAGGGCTCGGGGAGATCCGCACGCAGGTCGATACTGGCAACGTGATCTGGGACGTGGTCGACGTAAACAGCGCCGAAGCCAATACCGGCTGTCTTGAGGGGATCTTCGAAAAGATCGACTTGGAAGAGGTTACCGCCCCTGCTCCGGACGGATCGACGGTCAGTGACTACCAGGTCGAGCGTACCAATGAATGTTCGGTTGGGACGGTGATCTACGCTTGGTCTTGGGGCTACAACAAGAACGCTTTCGGAGACGCGCAGCCAGAGGTGGTGGCCGACTATTTCGATACGGGAAAATTTCCTGGCCCACGTGGCATCTGGAACAGCCCTGTCCAGGCGATCGAACTGGCGTTGATGGCCGATGGAGTCCCGACCGAGAACATATATTCCTATCTTGAGGAAGGTGGCGACGCCGCGATCGATCAAGCGCTCGCCAAGTTGGAAGCACTGTATAATGATCCTCAGGGTGGGCTGATCTTCTGGACCGGAGGCGCCGAGCCACCGGAACTTCTGGCCAAGGGTGAGGTGGTCATATCGACTGGCTGGAGCGGTCGATTCTACAACGCTATCGTGCAGGAGAACGCGCCGATCGAAATCATCTGGGATGGTCAAATCATGGACTTCCAGAACTTCGTGGTGGTGAGGGGCACACCAAATCTTGAGGCGGCCAAGGCATTCCTTCGCTTCGCGACAGCGCCGGAACGGATCGCTGAGACCGCGCGCTACATCCCCTACGCGCCCTGGCGCGCTTCTGCGGTGCAGATGATCCTCCAAAACGAGCCTTGGTCTGAAGATGGCAAGACCGACGTGGGCCCGTTCCTAGCGACAAACCCCGCCAACATGGACAACTTCCTGAAGATGGGCATCGACTACTGGCAGAACCACCAGGATGAAGTCACGCAACGCTGGGAAGCTTGGAAAGCCGGGCTGTAAGCTCCCTGCGGGTCGGGATAATTCCGGCCCGATCCCACTCAGGAATAGGGCCATTCCACCATGACATCGACAGCCACACCCGTGACAGGGAAACAACGAGGCCGACGTAGGCTGGAACGCTCGACCGTCGTAGGTCTGGCTCTGATCGCGCCGCTTTCTCTCGTGATCATCCTGTTCCTGCTTTTGCCGCTTTCTCGGTTCCTCTCGCTCAGCGCAAACAACACGGAAGCCGCGGGTTGGCTGTCACATACGTCGGCTGCTCTTGCCGGTTGGTCGGGCGAGGAACTGCCGTCAGACGATGCCTATGCAGCGATTGCCAAGGACGTCCGGGGCAATGCGGAATTGACATCGAAACTCGCGGCCCGGTTGAATTTCTTCGAAGGCGGGATGATCAGCCTGCTGCGGCGCACTTCGGCAAAGATCGACTCAATCCCGCCGACCCGCGACGGTTTTGTCGCGTTTCACAAGGATTGGGGCGACCTCGAGACCTGGCGGTCGATCTATCTGGTGTCTCAGCCGCTCCTGATCGAACACTACCTCAATGCACTTGATCTGCGCGCCGACAACCCGACCCGGGTGACTTCGATCGAACAGCAGCCAGAGCGGCAGCGCATCTTCCAAGGTCTCTGGCTCCGTACGATCCTCGTCGCATTGGTCGTGATCTGCGCCTGCACTTTGATTGGCTATCCATTGGCCTTCTACCTGTCCCGTGCCCGCGGTTTCGCCTTCATGCTCGGCATGGGAATGGTCCTGCTCCCGTTCTGGACGCCGCTCCTGGCTCGGATCACCAGTTGGCAGGTCCTTCTGGAAACGACGGGCGTTATTCCCACCGCCCTTGCTGCTTCGGGGTTGATCGAGGGTCGGATGCCTGCGTTGTTCAACAATCTCTTCGCGACCATACTGGTCATGACCTATGTGCTGTTGCCTTTTGCGGTCTTGCCCACCTATGCGGTAATGAACCGGGTCTCTCCATCGCTGTTTCGTGCTGCGCTCACCCTCGGCGCCAGCCCCGGGCGCGCGTTCTTTCAGGTCTATTTGCCGCAAACGCTTCCCGGAGTGATCGCAGGCAGCATCCTGATCTTCGTGTTCTCGTTTGGCTTCTATCTGACACCTGAGCTCGTTGGCGGCCCTGGCGGCAGCCTGATCGGCAACCAGATCGCGTATCACTTCTCAAAGTCGCTCAACTGGGGCCTGGCAGCGGCTCTGTCCGGTCTTCTGCTGGTCATCATCGCCGCTGCGGCGCTCCTGCTGCGCTCGATAGCACAGCGCCAAAGCTGACACCCAGAAACTGGAAAACACGATATGAAGATCATTCTTCGCATCTGGGTCGCGCTCGGCTTCTGTTTCTTGGCGCTACCGCTCCTTGCGATCATTCCGCTGTCGTTCACGTCGGGGCAGTACATGTACTACACTCCCGAAATGCTGGCGCTCGATCCAGCGGGCTATTCCACCAAATGGTATGCGGAGGTTCTGTCGAGCCCCGACTGGATAATGGCAGTCAAGAACAGCCTCATCATCGGGTTTGGCGCAGCTGCGCTGGCGACCGCCTGTGGCACCTTGGCAGCCATCGGACTGACCTGGGCCGGCACCCCGGCCAAGAACTTCTGGACCATGATGATCCTACTACCGCAGGTCGTTCCGATTGTCATAATCGCCGGCGGCCTGTTCTCGGCATTCAGCGACCTGCGGCTCATCGGTACCTATACGGGCATCATCATCGCCCACACTGTACTGGCCGCACCAGTGGCCGTTATCACGATCCGTGCCAGCATGGAACGCTTCGACTGGAACCTTGTCGCGGCGGCCTCCACGCTCGGTGCCAACCCGATCTATACTTTCCGGAACGTCACCCTCCCTCTTGTACGTCCGGCCATAATCGCAGGGGCCATCTTCGCCTTTGCCACCTCGCTCGATGAGGTCGTGATTATCCAATTCATCGGCGCCTATAAGCAAAAGACCATCCCGATCCAGATGCTTATCGGTCTGCGCGAACATCTGAGCCCCGCCATCCTTGCCGTGGCGACGATGCTGATCGGTTTCGCGCTGATCGTGATCCTTCTGGGCGAAACACTGCGACGGCGCAGCCTCGCCGTAGAAACCCCGAAAAAGTGAACTCAGCGCCCCGCTGTCCCGGACGGGGCACGGCGTCAGAAAGGAACGCGCAATGCGAAAGGGCACATTGCTCAATGGTCCGTTGACCGGCTTGATCGGCAGCCTCGGTCATTCCGACAAGATCATGGTCACCGACGCCGGCTGGCCGATCCCGGAAAATGCAAAGATCGATCTCTGCCTGACCCACGGCATTCCACGGCTGCACGAGGTGTTCTCGGTGATCGCTTCGGAGCTGATGATCGAAAAGGTGATCATCGATGCCGAAATGCGCGCCTGCGGACCGCAGGTTCACGACGTGATCCTCGAGGTAATCGCAGCTCAGGAGAACGCCGACGAGATTGTCGTCGCCTATGAGGAACACGACGTCTTCAAGCATCATGCTACCAGTGCGAAAGGCATCGTACGAACCGGAGAATGCATTCCCTACTGCAATCTCGTGATCGTGGCCGGGCTGGCATTCACACCCCCCTCGGGCGGCTCACATTCCGGGAGGAAGGCCGGATAATGGGGCGCGCGCATTCGATAGCGGTGCAGGAGTTGTCGCCCGACGTCGTGGCCGGTTGTGGCACCGCCTTGATGTCCGACCCATCCATAGACTCCACCAGCGGCGGACCCTGGTGGCAATGCTGGGAAGGGCTTGCAGGACTGAGCCACGGCCGGCAGTGGACCGGATTTGTCCGCGCCACCCCGGGCTGGCCGGTGATTGCCGAGATGGAACGCGAGCCGGGAACGGAAATCATCATCCCTGTCGAAAGGCCGATCATCCAAGTTATAGCGCCCTCAACCAAGCCGGGCATTGACCGGCCGAAAGCCGAGGCCGCGCGCGCCGTGCTCATCCGGCCGGGCACGGCTTTGGTCATGGCGCCCGGGGTATGGCACGCGGCGGCCTTTGGCGGCGATGCAGCGGCCTCGTATTTCTACATAGCCGAGCGGCGCAAGGCCGAAGATAGCGAAGGCCGTGGCGGCTGGGTCGCCCTCGCAGACGGAATGAAGATCGTCTGCCGGCCGATGCATTCAGGCGAAGCGGATGAAAGGAACCCGGTCCATGTGTGACGATATCGTGGCACGCTATGAAAATGTCTCAAAGGACTATGACGGGGTCAAGGTCGTTAAAGACCTAACCTTCGATATCAAGCGAGGCGAGTTCCTATCACTACTGGGCCCGTCCGGATCTGGCAAGACGACGACACTTATGATGCTGGCAGGCCTGCAATCGCCGTCAAGTGGCAATATCTATCTCGACCGCAAACCCATCGTCGGAATTCCACCGCACCGCCGAAATATCGGCGTGGTCTTTCAGAACTATGCGCTGTTTCCACACATGACCGTCGGCGAGAACGTTTCCTTTCCACTCAGGGCCCGCCGCATGCATGGCGCGGAGATCACGGCCCGGGTTCGCACCAGCTTGGCGATGGTTCAGCTTGACGCTCTTGTGGACAGGCGTCCCGCCGAGCTGTCCGGAGGACAGCAGCAACGGGTCGCACTGGCCCGGGCGCTGGTCTTCGATCCAAGCCTCGTTCTTCTGGACGAACCGCTTGGCGCGCTCGACCGACAACTGCGCGAGAACATGCAACTGGAGTTGAAGCAGTTGCACCGGCAAACTGGCATAACCATGGTGTATGTCACCCACGATCAGGGTGAAGCAATGACAATGTCCGACAGGGTTGCAGTGTTCGACCAGGGCAAAATCCTGCAATGTTCGGCACCGGAAGAAATCTACAACGCGCCGAACAGCCGCTTCGTCGCGGAATTCGTTGGCGAGAACAACCGCTTTGCCGGCGTTGTCGAGGCGGTCGACGCAGCGGAGTGTGCGGTTCGCACCAGCAATAGCATGCTTATTCGTGCCCATCCTTCCAAGGATCTGGCGGTTGGCGAATCCGTCCAGGTTTATGTGCGGCCCGAACGGATCGATGTAGGGACAACCGCCAAGTCACATTCCAACAGCTATCTGGCACATATCCGCGATGCAATTTTTCTTGGCGATCACACGCGGTTGAAGGTCGAGATACCGGGCCACCCCGAGGTGACAGTCAAGCGCAACTTCTTTGGCGAAGCCGACAATCTGCCTGCGCCCGGCCAGACCACCGTCGTGGGCTGGTCGTTGGAAGCCTCACGAGTCGTGACGCGGTAATGACCAGTCTTTCGACCACCCACCTACTGTCCCGACATCCTGAAACGAATAGCAACCGGAGAGAAAACCGTGAACCGGATTGAATTTCACAAACTGTTCAAGTCACCTGGCCCGGTGATACTTCCCGTCGTCCATGTCCTGGACGAGGCACAAGTCACGCGAAATGTCAGTCTGGCGATACAGGTCGGGGCGCCCGGCATCCTACTGATCAATCACGATATTTCGGCGGAGGCCTTCGTGCCGCTGATACGGTCGGTCCGTAGCCAGTTTCCGACCCTGTGGTTGGGTGTGAACTTCCTTGCCGTGACAGGCAAAGACGCGTTTCCGGTGCTGGGAGAGTTGCAGCGGACCGGCACGAAGGTGGACGCCTACTGGGCGGACGATGCTCGGATCGACGAGATGAAACCTACGACTGAACAGGATGAAGCCCGGGAGATCGCAAATGTCAGCAGCGCCAGTGGATGGACGGGGCTCTATTTCGGTGGCACATGCTTCAAGAAGCAGCGGGATGTTGCTCCGGAGCATTACGCCACATCCGCGAGGATCGCGCGTGACTGGATGGATGTGGTCACGACATCGGGAATTGCTACCGGTCATGCTCCGGAGCTTAGCAAAATCGAGATTTTTCGTAACGCCATCGGCGATGCTCCTCTCGCGCTTGCCTCCGGAATAACTTGCGAGAACGCTAGGGCCTTCGCCCGGTTCGCAGATTGTTTCATTGTCGGCACAGGCGTCAACCAGACCGGAGACTTCCACAACTTTGACCAAAGAAAGCTCGCCGACCTTATGGAAGTTTCCCGTGACCTATCTGCCGATGTAAGCATTTGTTAAGAGAAAAGTAATTGCCGTACGCTCGAAGTTCGCAAAGATAGTGGAAATGCTGTTACTGGTCACAATTCGACGTCTTGAGCTACTCCCCATCCCTTGGACAGTTTCCGGAGTGATTTAAGCCACTCTCTGCGCCTGCTGGTCGGATTCGATCTGGTTGAAGTAGACCACGGCGGGCGGCTGTCCGCCATCCGCGGCATGAGACCGCTGGTGATTGTAGAAGGTGATCCATCGGCCGATGCCGGCCTTCGCCTGTGAGCCGGTCTCCCAGGCATGCAGATAGAAGCACTCGTATTTCAGGGACCGCCACATGCGCTCGATGAAGACATTGTCGAGGCAGCGCCCCTTGCCGTCTATCGAGATCCGGGTCCCGATCCGCGTCAGCCGGTCGGTCCAGGCGAATGATGTGAACTGCGAGCCCTGATCGGTATTCATGATCTCGGGCCGGCGTAGCCAAGGCCGCGAAGCGCCTCGAAGATCCGGATCAACGTCAACCGTTCCCACTTCGCACGCCGGCCGTTCTCAGTGAGCAGGCGATCCGGTCGATCCCGCCACGGCCCGATCTTCGGCAGGGGATGAACCGCACGTTCATAGCTGAACTCGGTCTTCCCCGACCGGATCACCTTGCGAACGACCTTCCGCGAGACCTTCAGTTCGCGGCAGATCTGCTTGATCGACTTCTTCTGCTGAAAATGCGTCCGCCGGATCTTCGCGATCGTCTCCACAACCAGCATCCCAACTACTGCTCCCGAATGATCTCGGAAGCATCATGGACCACCGTATCAGGGGGGCCCGTTTGGACGCCGATCACCCCAACACAGGGGTCCTTACTCCACGCCTATCAACACGGCAATGATCTCACCAGCATCATCGATCAGGACCGGATTGGTGAAGCCGAACCGGGTGATGCTGTCGGCGATCTGACGGATCTGACGGCGCGAATGCGTGCGCGCATTCCCGGCATTTGGAGAAAGTGTGCTCACCTGCCGCATCCGGATGCTTGGGGGCAACGGTGTGGTAGTGTCGTCGGGGGCGTTCAACATGGCCTGTTCTACCTGCGCTCTGGCCCGGGGGCAAACCGTTTAGCCCGGCCGTGAAGGGAGTCTAAGCATTGACAAAGCCATGCGTCCAGCCACCAGAGGTTGTACGAACTCCCCCCAGCCCACATCTCGCCCCTCGGGTGGGCACATATTTTGCTCACTGGCGAATATAGGTGGCCGAAAGGGCTTAGCGTAGGATTTACCACCGTCCGGCAACAGACCCCGGAAACTGTTCAGATCAACCGAACCACCTCTATCCTCCGGACCACCACCAGAAGCAAGCCGCGCGCCCACCCCAACGGGACTCCTCTATTGGGTACGACTCGAGGGGGATTGGAAGATCATCGCGTCTATTTCCGGCGCGCTGCCGAAGCCGAGGCTGACCGCCGTAGCCACGATCGACGCCCCCTCCTCCATCGCGATCTTGGCCACCTTCGCCGCCCGCGCGTAGCCGATATGGGGAACCAGCATCGTCGCCAAAACAAGGCTGTTCTCGAGGACGCTCTCGCATTGTTCTGCATTCGCCTCGATCCCGGCAACGCAGCGTTCGGCGAGCGTGTCCATCGCGCGGATGAGCATGCGCATGCTTTGCAGCACGTTAAGAACAATCACCGGCTCGAATGCGTTGAGCTGTAGCTGTCCCGCCTCGGCGGCAAGTGTCACTGTCAGATCGTTGCCGATCACCTGAAATGCCACCTGATTGACGACTTCCGGAATCACCGGGTTCACCTTGCCGGGCATGATCGACGACCCCGCCTGAACCGCCGGCAATCGAATCTCGTTGAAGCCCGAGCGTGGACCAGAGGCCAGAAGCCGGAGGTCGTTGCAGATTTTCGACAGCTTCACCGCGATCCGTTTCAGGACGCCCGAGAAGGTCACATAGGCGCCAGCATCCGAAGACGCCTCGATCAGGTCGCTCGCAAGCCGCGCGTCAAGGCCGGATACAAGGGCCAGTTCCTGCACGGCACGCTCGGCATATCCGTCGGGCGTGTTCACGCGGGTGCCGATCGCGGTGCCGCCGAGGTTGACCTCGAGCAGGAGCGTCGAGAGCCGGCCAATGATCTCGATGTCCTCAAGAATGGTCGCGGCGAATCCCGCGAATTCCTGACCGAGCGTCATCGGGACCGCGTCCTGCAACTGCGTGCGGCCGATCTTGCGGATATCCGAGAAGACAACCGCGCGGTCCTGGAAAGCGGTGACCAACCGCCGCTGCGCCGCCTGAAAGTCGGCGCATTGCGATACGATTGCAAGCCGCATGGCTGTGGGATAGACGTCGTTCGTCGATTGCGAGCGGTTCACGTCGTCATTGGGATGAAGATGCGTGTAGTCTCCCGGCGCGTGGCCCATGCGGATCAGCGCGAGATTGGTAATCACCTCGTTGGCGTTCATGTTGGTGGAAGTGCCGGCGCCACCTTGGATCATGTCGACGCGGAAAGCGTCGTGATGCCGGCCCGCGATGATCTCGTCGCAGATCGTCTCGATGGCGGACGCCTTCGCCGGGGCGAGCACACCAAGGTCGAAATTGGCGCGTGCTGCGGCCTTTTTCACCCAGGCGAGTGCGCGGATGAATTCCGGAAACAGATTGAGCGGAATGCCAGTGATCGGAAAGTTCTCGATCGCCCGCTGGGTGTGAACCCCCCACAGGCAATCCGCAGGCAGTTCGACCTGGCCCAAACTGTCTTCTTCGATGCGCGTGGTGACTTGCATGGACGCTCTCTCCTTTGCAAAGGTGGGCAACGCTGCGATACGAGTTGGTGCGGACCCCGATCTTAGGCGGGCGACGCTCACCCAGATCGGTGGGCAAGAAATTCAGCGACAGCAAGCAGGTCGATGTCCGCATAGCGCCGCCCAATCAGTTGCAGGCCGACCGGCAAGCCGTCGTGGGTCGAACCAAACGGAATTGACACGACCGGCAGGCCGAGAGCGGGAGTCGCAAGCACGGGGGTTTCGTCAAGTCCGAGGTCGGCGACATCGGCGTCGGCGGCATAGGCCGGCTGGCAATTGGTCGGCCAGACCATGACGTCGTAGCGCTCGAAAAATTCGCACATTCGGTCCCAGGCGCGCCGCCGGATGCCCTCTGCAACTGCAAGATCGTCCTGCGTCAGCCGGTCCGCCCGCTTCAATGTGCGCTGCAACTCCAGCCCGAGTTCGTCACGCCGTTCCCTCCCGATAGGCCCCAACTCCAGCCGGGCCGACCAGTCGCGGAATATCTGCTGCGCGGCGGTCATCTCACCGATTGCCGGGTCGGCGTCCTCAACCCGTCCGCCAGCCGCTTGCAAAAGGTCGCGCGCGGGTCCTAGCGTGGCGGCGATTCCGGGATGAACCGGCGTGCCGGAAGGCGTCAGGCACCAGGCGATGCGCAGCCCCGACAGGTCAACTGCCGGGCGCCTGTCCCAGTCCAACGCAACACCTTGAGATAAGGGATCTTCTGGCGATGGACCCGCCATGATCTTTAGCATCAGCCGCGCGTCCCCGACAGTGCGTGCCATCGGCCCGGGCACATTCAGCCCATCGAAGGGTAGCGCGGAGCCTTCAAGCGGCACGATGCGTGAGGTCGGCCGTAGTCCAACGACACCGGTAAAGCCAGCCGGTGCACGGATGGATCCGCCAAGATCTGAACCGTCGGCCAACACCGAAAGCCCTGCGGAAAGCGCGGCAGCCGCGCCGCCCGATGAACCAGAGACGGTCCGGCTAAGGTCGTAGGGATTTCGACTCGTTCCGAATAGCGGATTCGTAGTCTGCGCGCCATACGCGAACTCCGACGCGTTGGTCTTGCCGATGATGATCGCGCCCGCTGCGCGCAGACGCCCCACATGGACCGCGTCGCGCTTCGGCACATGATCCGCGAAGGGTCGCGAGCAGTAAGTGGTGCGTAATCCTGCAGTTGGAAACGTATCCTTGACGACCAGAGGGATACCATGGACTGGACCGACAAAACGGCCCGCCTTGGCCATAACGTCCAGCTCCCGCGCCCGCGCCAGCGCCCCGGCCTCATCGATCGTGACCAGCGAATTCACATGGCGGTTCACTGCACCGATCCGGTCCAGATGAGCCTCCACCAACTGGACGGCAGTAAGCTCCCCCGCGCGCAATAGTTCCGCAAGTTCCACTGCGCTTTTCGCGCAGAGGTTGCCCGAGCCGGTGGCGGGAACCACGAGAGGGCCGTCTACTACATATTTCAATGCTGCAGCACCTGGTTGAGAAAGAGCTTCGCGCGATCGGTGCGGGGATTGCGGAAGAACTCCTCGGGCGCATTTTCCTCAATGATCTCGCCGCCGTCCATGAAGATGATGCGGTCGGCCACCCTGCGGGCGAAACCCATCTCGTGCGTGACGCAGAGCATCGTCATGCCGGTCCCGGCAAGATCGACCATCACGTCGAGCACCTCGGAGATCATCTCGGGGTCGAGCGCCGAGGTCGGCTCGTCAAACAGCATGATGCGCGGCTCCATGCAGAGGCTGCGGGCGATGGCAACACGCTGCTGTTGCCCGCCGGAAAGCTGCATCGGGTACTTGTGCGCCTGGTCGGGTATGCGGACGCGTTCGAGATATCGCATCGCCAGCGCCTTGGCGTCCTCGCTCGACAATCCTCGCGTGGTTGTCGGCGCAAGCGTGCAGTTTTCAAGCACGGTCAGATGCGGAAACAGGTTGAACTGCTGGAACACCATCCCGACATCGCGCCGCACCGAGGCGATCTTCTTGGTGTCGCCGGTCAACTCTATCCCGTCCACAGTGATCGAGCCGCTCTGATGCTTTTCGAGCCGGTTGACGCAGCGGATCAAGGTGGATTTTCCAGACCCCGAGGGCCCGCAGATCACGATCTTCTCACCAGGTGCGACATCAAGATTGACGTTCTTCAGAACGTTGAAGTCGCCATACCACTTGTTCATGCCGCGGATACGGATCGCTGCTTCTGGTTCGTTGCGGGTCATTGTCCCCTCTCCTCCTCCAATGCCGATATCGGTGGGGTCAGTCGAAATAACCTGCCCGGACCGCCGCGCCGATCATCATGCAGACGAAACGCCCCGCCGTGATCGCGGTGATGCCGTTCACGTCCTTCTTCGGCGTGATCTCGACGATATCCATGCCGACAACCCGGCCCTTTCGCGCCAGCCCGTTGATGAGGGTCCGCATCTGGGCGTAGTTGACACCGCCGGGCGCGGGTCCGGCAACGGCAGGCATGATCGTCGGGTCGACACCATCGGCGTCGATCGTAAGGTAAAAGTTCCCACCGTCTGGAATGCGGTCGAGAATTGCCTTCATACCGACCTCCTGCAACTCGATGTCGGGCACCAGATGTGCGCCGTAGTCGCGTGCCGCCTGCACTTCCTCTGGCCTGCCACTTCCCGCTGCGCGCAGGCCGATCTGCCAGATTTCGCCGACATGTTGCAATTCGGCTGCACGGCGGATCACGCTGGACAACCCGAAATCAACACCGTGGAACCGGTCGCGCCAGTCGACATGGGCGTCGATCTGGATGAGCGTGATCGGGCCGCGGCCTTCGAACGCCCGCAACACCGGAATTGGGATTGCGTGGTCGCCGCCGAGAATGATCGGCATCGCGCCGGCATCGAGGATCTTGCGCACGACCTCTTCGGAACGTCCGTGGTTGCCCGAGATGTCCTTTGCTTCGCCGATCACGTCGCCGCAATCCACAACCTTGATGTCGCGCCCGTCAAGCATCGTGCCGCCAATGTCGAAATCATAGCGATCAAGGCCGCGCAGCGCTCGCTCGCAGTAACGGCGGATGTGGGTTGGCGCGGTTGACTGGTCGTTGCTGACCTCGGCCATCGAATAGGGATCACCGTAGGGGATGCCCAGAATGGCGATGTCGGCTTCAAGGGCGTTCAGATCAGTCACGATGGGAAAGTCGTGAAAACTCTGGAATTCCCGTTTCGGGGGCGCGATCAGCGTGTCTGGCATTGGTCGTCCTTTCAAAAGGTTCGGAGTGCGGGCCTGCGTCGCTCAAGCGCCAACGCATGGTGCATTTCGTGTGGTATTGCCGGCGCCCAAGGTACGAGCGTTCAGATAGCGGGAGGCATGCCGTTCCCATCTTTTCA
Organism: Defluviimonas sp. SAOS-178_SWC; assembly: GCF_039830135.1. Taxonomy (NCBI): domain Bacteria; kingdom Pseudomonadati; phylum Pseudomonadota; class Alphaproteobacteria; order Rhodobacterales; family Paracoccaceae; genus Albidovulum; species Defluviimonas sp. SAOS-178_SWC. Next base: position 3,317,224 of record NZ_CP156081.1, read on the forward strand.
GCCCGAGGGCGACAAGCGAGTTCAGCCCCCAGTAGATGAGCGCGATCGCCGTGAAGCCTTCCATGGGAGCGAAGGTACGGCCGATGATCACCTGTGCCTGATAGGTCAGTTCCGGCACCGTAATGACGGAGAGGATTGCGGAGTCCTTGATCAGCGAGATTGTGAGGTTCGACGTCGTCGGAATCAGGTAGCTCAGCATCTGAGGAAAGATTACCTTGCGCTGGATCGTCCAGTAGGTAATGCCGAGCGCCTCCGCCGCTTCCGTCTGCCCGCGCGGGATAGTTTGGATCGCGCCGCGCACGTTCTCGGCGAAATAGGCGCCGCAATAGAAGGCGAGACTGATGATCCCGACGATGGTACCCTCGAGCCGGATGCCGATCTCAGGCAGCACGAAGAACACGAGATAGACCTGGATCAAGAACGGCGTGTTCCGGATTAGCTCGATGTAGCCCACCACGATCCATTTGAGCCAGCGATTGCCTGACAGCCGCGCCAGCGCGCAGAGCGTCCCGATCGCGAAGCCCGCCGGAAGCGCGATGCCACAGATCAGGAGTGTGTAGCCGAAGCCCAGGGCCAGAAGCGGCAGGCTCTCTACAATGATGGAAACGTCGAAGTTCATGCGCGGGACCTTTCCGACCAGGATTCCACCCGCCGCGTCACATGGCTCATCGATGTTAGGACCACGAAGTAGAGCGCGGCCGCCACGAGATACGCCTCGACGGGCATGTAGGTTTGCAGCATCACGAGTTGCGCCGAGCGGGTCAGCTCAACCACGGTGATGACCGAAAGAAGCGGCGACGCCTTGACCAGCATCGTAAATTCATTGGTCAGCGGCGGCAGCACCCGGATGAAGAGTTGGGGCAGGATCACCCGCCGCCAGGTCGTCGAGCGGCTAAGCCCGAGGGCATCGGCGGCTTCCCATTGGCCCTGTGGCAGGCTGCTTAGGCCGCCGCGGAAGATTTCCGTAACGAAGGCGCCGCTATTGAAGCTCAGGCTGAGGAAGCCCGCGACGAAGGCTGGTATGTTCACGCCGGTCAGCCCCGGCAGCGCGTAATAGACGAAGAATATCTGCACCAGAAGCGGGGTGCCGCGGATGAAGCTGACATAGGTGGCGGCAAACCAGCGTAGCAGCGCGAAGGGCGCGCGCGCCATCAGCAGAAGCATGAGCCCGACGAGCAGCCCGAGCAGAAAGCCCGGAACCGACACGCCGATGGTTACCAGCAATCCCTTGAGGAAGATTGGCAATTGGACGATCGTATCCATAAACATCGGTATCAACCCCTGATCGGACGCCCGGAGACCAGCCGCGTTAATGCGGCGGCTGATCCGGCTGCATGCATTCGGTTTGCTGCGACCTAGACGTGTCTCACGTCCTGCGGGTCACAGCGCGCCTTCGGGCAGGTAGCCTTCGGACGGCAGATCCATAGTGAAGCCGAACCATTCCTGCTGCCACTCAGTCAGCTTTCCGCTGTCCGCAAGTTCGCCAATGACGTCGTTGAGGTAGTCGCGCAGGTCGGTATCGTCCGGATGCGTCACCCAGGCCAGATACCGGGGCTCGCCGACCTCTCCAACAATCTTGAACTTGTCCGGCTGCTTGCGCATCAGCGCCGCTGCGCCGTTCGAGCCGATCAGGGCAGCATCGACCTGACCGGAGCCGACGGCGACATAGGTCTCCGGAAACGCCTGGAAGAGCTTGAGATCGGCGAATCCGGTGCCGGTCTCACTCTTGAGCTCCACGTTATAGGCCTCGACCACGGGCTGTTCCGCCGAAGCCAACTGGGTCGCGACGACCTTCCCGGCCAGATCAGCCGCACTGTGGATATCGTCATTGTCGGACCGAACGAGCACGATCGTCTGGACCGATCCGATCGGTCGCGTGTATGCATATTTCTGGGCACGCTCGGCGTTGATCGAAACCGATGTGGCGACGAAGTCGAACTTCTTCGCCAAAACGCCCGGAAGAATGCCCTGCCAAGGCAGGTCGAGTTGATTGAGGTCCACGCCCAGATCGGCAACTACCGCGTCGAGAATCTGTTTGCTGTAGCCGGTGATCTTGCCATCCTCTATGAACTCGAATGGTTCGTATGCCGCTTCGGTACCAACGGTCACCACTCCGGCCTGCCTGATCGCCTCGACTTTGTCGGCGGCGCGGGCGGCTATCGGTGCAAAAGCCGAGGTAGCCGCGAATACGAGGAACAGCGCGCCCGAACTGACCGAATTGAAGAAGTTGCGTCTTTCCATCTGTAGTCTCCTCCCGATCGGGCCATCAGCCCGCTTTGACAGCTAGAGAAAATAGCCGTCATGAGAAGACAAAACAGTGTGGAGGTGCCAAGCTTGGTTGTATAAACACGCATGCATGGAGAGCAAGCCTGGGTTTCAGCGACTACGCGGCGCCGACATTCAGCGTCTGGGCGTTTTCAAAGTTGTCGTGGAAAGTGGCGGTCTATCTTCCGCAGCCGATTTCCTGGGTGTCGATCTCTCGACGGTAAGCCGCCACATCAAGGATCTTGAGATACGGCTTGGACTTGAACTTTGCAGCCGGGGTCCGGGTGGCTTCGCGCTCACCACGCAGGGGCGGACCACTTATGATGTTGCCTGCCTGCTAGCCGAGACCCTGCAAACCTGTGACGAGCGGCTCGAGGGCTTGCGCGAGGGACTTTCAGGAACCCTACGAATCGGCCTCGTCAACCATCTGCTCTCCGCCCAGGAACTGCGCTTTCCCGAAATACTGCGCTCGATGCGGGAAAGCGCCCCTAATCTTATCGTCGACTGCAAGGTACTGACTCCGAGTGAGATTATGCGGCAGATTGAAACTAGGCAGATACACTTGGGTATTCTCGGGACGGGCGAACAGCCGGAGCATCTTGTCTTTGCGCCGATCTTTCGCGAAGAGGCCGGGCTTTACTGCGCGCCGGGCCACACCCTTTTTACCAGCCCTAGGGCGATTTTCGGGCGGGATGCGCTGGAGGGCACGGTCTATGTGTCACGGACGCACAGCTCTCCGACCGATCTTCGGGCCCAAGCGCTAGGCTTGGTCGCCGAGACCTCGTCGAACGACATTGACGTGATCTCATCGCTCGTGCTGTCGGGGCTTTACGTTGGCTTTCTGCCGGTTCATGCCGTGGCCGCGCAAAGAGACAGTGCATCCTTTCGGCGTCTGGCGATCGAAGGGGGTGAATGCGAAGTGCCCTTCTACGCTTGTACGCTTCGGCGCGCCGACCGCAGCCGGCGTACCAATCTTTTCCTCCGAATATTGCGCAGCGTCATCGCCGACCAAACGAACGATACGATCCGGAAGACGCTCCAGAGCTAGAGTCCGTGCCGGTGCATATTCATTCTCGCCAGATCATCCTAGCAGTTTAGCGATACTGCATCCGGCCGTAGGATCGCGCGGCGGCGTGCGACATGCTGCGCCAAGCGCTGCCACTTACGCCTCCCGGGCGGCATTCCGCCAGCACTGCCAACACGGCCTCGGTCCCGGTCAGGATGGTGCCCGACCGTTCGATCGCCAGGATGTCGGAATGCGCTGCCAAGAGCCGAAGGACCGTATCCAGAACGTCGATCTGTCGGGACAAGGCCTCAAGATCGCGATGTGAATAGACGCAGACATTCGTGACAGGTGGCCGCCCGAGCAGACGGCGACAGATGTCGGTCGAGCGCTCCAGCCAGTGATCTTCGTAATCGACTTCCGCGTCAGGATTGATCATCCAACGCATAACCGCCGAGCAATCCGCGATCACCAGACCGTAACTTTCCGCCGTAACTCTCGCGGCAGCCCTGGTCAGTTCGGCCTCCAGCGCATCGCCGATCCGTTCGGGGACAAGGTAGTTGTCAGGATACGGATGGTCGCCGAAGCGCCAGTGCCAGGCGATGAGCGTTTCGTCGCTGTCGTGGGGGTCCCTGGGATCGCAGATGCAAATCCACTGTTGGACGTTCTGCCGAAAGGCTTCGCCCAGAACCTCGCGCAGATCCCTGCGCCCGTCATCCAGACGGTACAGCAAAGTGTGATTGTGCTCGCAGTACGCCGTGCCTTCTCCTACGTCGACAGCGAAGACCGAGTTGGACATCTCAAGCGCGCTCGACAACCTCTCGACCACGCCGATGGACGGTTCCGGCGGTCGGCCGGTGGCCGGATTGCGGCCGTTCTCGATCGCCGTGACATAGCTCGCAGATATCCCTGCGGCGTTCGCAAGCTTGCGCACCGAAATCCGGAGCGCCTCGCGGCGCTGCCGGACCTGCTTGCCGAATTCGATCAACCGGGCGTCGTCGGTCTGCGAACTCATCCTTGTCACTCCTAAACTCGACGACCGGCCTAGCCTGACCTTTTACTGAATATAGTGCTTCCTATCCAGTATATAAGACCGCCCGAAAACGCCGCGGGAAGGGTTGCGCCTGTATACTGGAACAGCCAACTATTCGGCACAAAGGTCACCGGGTCCAACAGAGCGATGTAGACCAGAGAGCCGCCCAGCAACGCCAAGATCCCAACGAGGTTGAAGCCCGCTGTGTACCAGTATCGCGACCGCGTGTCGTGCCAGTACAACGACGGAACGTGCAGGGAATTCAGACGGCGCAGGAAATACCAGTCAACGATCTGAACCCCAATCATTGGTGCGATCACGATACCGATGAAGGCCATGAAAGTTCCGACGTTGTCGTAGAAGGCACCCGGGAAAAGAACGATCACGACGGACATCGGCACCAAGGCCGTCGCGACTTTGGCGTTCCAGGACAGTCGTTGGGTTATCGGCGAGAACTGCCCGACCCCGAGGGCAGCGGCATGGGCACCGACAAGCGTGGACCCGAGATTGGCGAGCGCGACGAAGATCAGCACGAATACGCCTGCCGCCGGACCCGCGACTTTCAGGATCCAGACCGTGGGATCGGCCTCACCTGCAACCAGCCCGGAATAAAGACCGATAAGACCCGCCGCCGCCCAGCCGAACCCGAGGCTCGCCATCGACGGAACGGTGCCCTTTCCTGCGCTGTTCAGCATGCGGAACATGGCGCCCATATATGCCCACCAGCCCAGAGTCGACACGATTAACAGCTCGAAAGCCGTCGTGTAATTTGTGAGCTGCCCGCCTTCATTGGGCGCGATGGGCGCTGCGGCGAGAATGTCCTCCAGCGAAAAGTGCTGGAACAGAAGCCAGTACATCCAGGCCCCGAGACCCATGATGCAACAGGCCACAACGACGCCGACAGACCTCACCCCATCGCTTCCCTTTTGCAGCATCAGCCAGATGAGCAATGTCCCGATCAGCGATGAGATGATGGCTGCGGTGCCCGAACTGGCCTCCCCGATCAATCCCTCGGCAACCAGGACAGATGCAACGGCACGGCCGAGAAAGATGGTGAGTACGAGATTCCAGCCAATCAGGGTCGCGTATTGAACCAGAAGTGCGAGGATCGAACCCTTCACACCGAGTTGGGGCTTGGTGGAACCGAGGGTCTCAATTCCGAATTTGGTGACCGCGGGGACCTGTGAAATGGTCACCAGCAACTGACCGATCAGGGCACCGGCAATCATGGTGGCAGTGCCTTCGCGCGCGCCCACATAGTATGACGTGAACCCGCCGACGACAAAGGACCAGGACGCGATGCCTGCGGTTGCCGCCACCGCAGCGGCCGCCCAGCCGCCCCAATTGCGATCCTCTAGTGGAATCGGCAGGCTGTCGAAATCGTGCGTGCCAGACTCGCGTATGGTTGCCTGTTTCATTGCCGCCCCCAGATCAGCAGGAGGATCGGCAATACGATGCCGGTGAGAAGCAGAAAGAGATAGTGTCGCGCCTCCATTGGCGCCCCGGTGGGCGCCCCTGCCAGCGCGGCTATTTCGTCCTCCTGATTGGGTGTGACGGCACCGAACTTGGTGCCGAGGCGTGCGAGCGTCATGTCTTCAGTCATTTTCTCCTCCTTGGATGGTGTGCGTTTGGCTTCTGCGGCCGCGGCTTCACGCTGCAATACTAAACATAATGCGGATTAATGCACACTATAAAGTGTATAATTGCTATTTTTGTTAAATATTGTTTGAAAAGTGCACTTTACAATGACCATTGGATCAGCAAAGCTTGCAATGCAGCCACGATTCCCCCGCATGCGCTTCGACGCACGGGGCAAGTCACCTGCGCAGCACAGAGGAGGAACCTATGAGCACTTCAACGAGGATCGCGGTCGCGGATTTTGACGAGCCGGGCTGGGACTATGGCATCTTCAGATCGCCGTATCATGACTACCACCGAGCGAATGGCGCCAAATTCTGCGTTTACAACGGCAGGCTGATGCCGGTATCGCAGGCCATCGAGCGCCACGACGGATACAAGGCCCTGCGCCAAGGGCTTGTGATGCTCGACACGGGCGAGCGCCCAACTGAAATCGCCGGGCCGGACGCCGAAAAGTTCTGCAACAAGCTGTTCGCCCGCGACGTCTCGAAGCTCAAGCCTGGTCGGGCCGGATACGGGCTCCTGCTCTATCATGACGGCAACATCCTGTGCGACGGCATCCTGATGCGACTCGCTGCGGACAAGTTCTGGTATGTTCAAGCAGACGGCCCGGTATTTTCGTGGTTCAAGGCCCATTCCGAGGGCATGGATGTGGAAATCCGGGATCCGCAGTCATGGGTCACTCAGGTTCAGGGTCCCCGCGCGCTTGACATGCTCACCAAGGTCCTGGATGGCGGCATGCCAGAGCCGTTCGGCTATTACGGCGTGGCCGAAGGCACCGTCAACGGGCAGCCGGTCATCGTGTCGCGCACCGGCTATACGGCCGAGATCGGCTTCGAGTTCTATACGCGCCCGGATCTTGGCGCATTCGACGGCATGAAGCTGTGGAACGACATGCTGGAAGCCGGAAAGGAGTTCGACTTGAAGGTGATCGGCCTCGATTCGCTGGATGCGCGTCGGATTGAGGCAGGCATCCTGAACAACGTTTCGGACATGGACGAGACGATGAACCCGTATCAAGCGGGTCTCGGTGCCTTCATCAAGCTTGACGGACCCGATTTCATCGGCCGAAACGCGCTGGAAAAAGCCGACAGGCGTCCGCTTCTTTCCGGCCTCAGATGCAAGGGCGGCGAACCGCTGAACAACGGTGATCTGATGGTCGGCGATGAGACGATCGGCCGTGTAACAGCGGCTGGCTGGAGCCCCTACCTCGGGGAAGGCGTCGCTATCGTCCGCCTGAAAGATGCTGATCGCGCGCAGCAGAAGAACATCCAAGTCCGGTGTACCGACGGCGCGCTGCACGCCGCAGACCTCGTTTCCCTCCCCATGTACGATGTCGAGAAGAAGATTCCGCGAGGTTTGGATGCCAGCATTCCAAAGGTGCATTCCGCGGCCTGAGGCAAAACAATCCGCGAGGCGTTCCGGCGCCTCGCAGTGCTTTCAACAACACCGCTACGCACTGGTCGCATTCCTGAGCCCATTGGTTGATGGGCGCTGCTTGGCCGGTTACATCGGCGGGGACCAGCTATTAAAAAAAACGTAGATGGGGCCATGCTACAACGCGTCCGGAACAATCTGACATTTGCGGTGGTGCTGCTCGAGGATTTTTCGACCCTGAGCTTCGGGGCGATCGTTGAACCACTAAGACTGCTTTCCAATGATTTCCCCGAGATCGGCACCAATCTGGTCCTGTTTGGGCTGGACAGTCATCGGGTGCGGTCCAGAGGAGGTGTCGTAGTTGAATGCGATGCCGATTGTTCGTCTCTTTCCAATAGAATTCTTGAAGGGAATGCACCCAGCGCGATCCTGTTTTGTGGTAGCACGGAGAAAAGGCTGGTCAACGAGAAATCTATCGTCTTGTTGATGCGCCTTGCGCGGCGGTCCGGGGTTGCGGTCTATGGATTGGGCAGCGTCGCATGGCTTATGGCCGAAAGCGGCTTTCTGAGCGGCGGCGAGTGCACCACGCACTGGAAAACTTTGGCTGCGTTCGCCGAGCACCATAGGGACGTCAAGGTCAAGAACGCCCTATATGTGGAGAACGGACTTACCTCAACCTGCGCAGGCGAACTTGCTACGCTGGATTTGCTGATCAGCTTGATCTCCACTATCTCGCCGGAAGCAGCCTGCGCGGTCGCGAATTATCTTCTGATGCCATCCGCGCGCATTGGCACCCACCACCAGCCCGGCTCACAGACCCACCACCTTCGCCACGCGCCGCACACGCTCAGAGTTGCCGCGCACATCATGGAGAATAACATTGAAGAGCCCCACACGATTTCACAGATCGTTGCTCAGTGCGATACTTCTTCGCGAAATTTAGAAAGGCTATTTAAAAAATACCTCAACACCTCACCAATGAGGTACTACAATAAGCTAAAGTTGGAGCGTGCTTTTGAGCTCATCTCGCAAACCAACATGTCTCTAAGTGAAATTACGGTTGCAGCGGGATATCCGAATTTTGGCACTCTGGCAAAGAACTTCAAGCGACTCTATGGGGAGACGCCATCAGATTTGCGCAAACGATTAATATCTGGCGGTCATGCTTGAAAGGCCTTGATGATGGTGCTCTGACCCCCGGCACTCACCCAGTTGAAGCCGGAGTCCGTGGCTGAATTTGGCGCTGTTGCGCCGGTGGAGCAATGGGCGAGCAGCACGGCAGGTCATGTGTGCGGGGCTGATCGCCCATTGCGGTGAGTTGGGCGGCGTAGGCCGCAGGCGTTTGGTATCCGAGGCTCGAGTGGGGGCGGGCTACATTGTAGTCGGCAACCCATCGGGCGACAGCGGAGCGGGCGTGGCCCAGTCCGAAGAATAGGGTCTCGTTCAAGAGCTCGTCCCGCATCTTCGAGTTGAACGCCTCGCAGATGCCGTTCTGCATCGGCTTGCCCGAGGCAATGAAGTGCCAGGCCACGCCGGCCTTCTCGGTCCAGGCCAGCATGGCATTCGAGGTGAACTCGGTGCCGTGATCGCTGACAATGAGGCCTGGCTTGCCGCGCCAGGCGATGAGCGCCGTCAGCTCGCGCGCGACCCTTCGCCCGGAGATCGAGGTATCGACCACGGCGGCGAGGCATTCCTTCGTTACGTCGTCGATGACGTTGAGGATGCGGAACCGCCGGCCGTCGGCAAACTGGTCGTGGACGAAGTCGACGGACCAGCGCGCGTTCGGCCGCGCCACCGTCAGGAGCGGCGCCCGTGTGCCCGTCGCCTTCTCGCGGCCCCGCCTTTTGCGCACCGACAGGCCCTCCTCGAGGTAGAGCCGCTGGGCCTTCTTCCGGTTCATGACGAGCCCCTCCCGTCTGAGCAGCACATGCAGCCGCCGGTAGCCGAACCGGCGGCGCTCGCCGGCAAGTGCCCGAAGGCGGTCGCGCAGCGCCGCGTCGTCCGGTCTGCGGCCCTGGTAACGGACTGAAGACCGGTCCGTCCCGATCACGTTACACGCCCGCCGCTCCCTCATCTCGTGGCTCTCCACGAGGATCGCGACGGCCTCGCGCCTGGCGGCGGGCGTCACCACTTTCGGCCGAGAAGATCCCTCAATGCCGCCTGATCCAGCATCGACTCCGCCAGAGGCCGCTTCAGCTTGGCGTTCTCGTCCTCGAGCGCCCTGAGCCGCTTCGCATCGGAGACATCCATGCCGCCAAACTTGGCCTTCCAGGCGTAGAATGTCGCGCTGCTGATGGCGTGCTTGCGGCACACGTCCGCGGTCTTCGCGCCCGCCTCGTGCTCGCGCAGGATGCTGGTGACCTGCTCTTCCGTAAACTTCGATCGCTTCACCGTCCGGTCCTCTCTTTGGGCCGGACTCTAGCATCAGATGGAGGAGTTATCGGGGGTCAGAGCAATTTGGCTGGACACGGAGATAATCTGGGTCACGCCGCATGAGTGGAGACCGGGGCGCCCGCCGGTCTTCTCGAACGCAGCGATCCAATTCTGTCTGTCGATCAAGGTGCTGTTCAAGCTGCCGCTTCGGCAAACCGCGGGGATGGTTGCCAGCCTCTTGCGCTCGGCGGGGCGGGGCTGGGCTGGCCCGGTCTGGATTACTCCACGCTCTGCCGCCGTCAGAAGACCTTGGCCGTGCAAATCCCGTATCGCCGCGCCGACGGGCCGCTGAACCTGCTGGTGGACAGCACCGGTATCAAGTTCCTCGGCGACGGCGAATGGCCGCGTAACTAATCGTAACCAGCCTCCGGCAAACCCGGGGCGGTTCACAGGTATACCTATTCTCAAGTGAACAGAGTTCCGACTGGACTTCCCGTCGAACCAGAGCGGTAGTGTCGGCACATCGACGACGCGTGCGTCGGTCTCCGCCCGGACCTCCGGGCTTTGCCTGATAGCAGGGGCAGGGTTCTCCTGCACAAGCAACGGAGACCAAGATGACGACGAAGGCGAAGTCCGATCGCGCCCGGCGGGCCGCGCCGGCGACCGGTGGCAAGCCCAAGGACACCAAGAAGGCACAGCTGATCCGGCTGCTCTCGGCGAAGGCCGGCGCGGATGTCAGGGCGATCAGCAGCAAGCTCGGCTGGCAACCGCATACCACGCGGGCGGCGATCACCGGATTGAAGAAGGCCGGCTACGAGGTCACGACAGAGAGGACGGAGCCGGACAAGCCTACGCGCTACCGGATCGAGGCGAAGCCGAAGGCATCCGATCCGGTAGCAAAGACGCCGGAGCCCGCCCATGCCGGGTAAGGCGGATCCGGATCGCGCGCGGGTAATCGAGGACTGGGAGGAGGCCTTCGGGTCTTCTCCGCCGCCCTACCTGTCGGTCGCCTTCATGCGGAAGGCGCTCGCACACGAAGACCAGTGCCGCCGTCACGGAGGTCTGCCGACCGCAACGCGGCGGTCCCTGCGCCGGATCGCCGAAGGCAAGTCGGTTTCCAACAGCACGCGCCGAATCGCGCGGCCCGGCGCGCACCTCGTCCGAGAGTGGAACGGCCGGACCTACCAAGTGGAGGTCCAGAAGGACGGCTTTCGGATGGATGGACGGACCTGGACATCACTCTCGGCAATCGCGAAGCACATCACCGGGACGACCTGGTCCGGGCCGCGGTTCTTCGGGCTGGCTGACCGGGCAAGAGACTCCTCATGAAGAAGATCCGCTGCGCGATCTATACGCGGAAGAGCTCCGAGGACGGCCTCGAGCAGGAGTTCAACTCGCTGCACGCCCAGCGCGAGTCCTGCGCGGCCTACATCGCCAGCCAGAAGCACGAGGGCTGGTTGCTGCTCTCAGATCAGTATGATGACGGCGGCCTCTCCGGCGGGAGCCTCGACCGACCGGCGCTACAGCGCCTGCTTGACGACGTCCGCGCGGGCAAGGTCGACCAGATCGTCGTCTACAAGATCGACCGGCTGACCCGGTCGCTCGCGGACTTCGCGAAGATCGTGGATGTGCTGGACGCGGCTGGAGCTTCCTTTGTGTCGGTCACCCAGTCCTTCAATACGGCAACCAGCATGGGGCGGCTGACGCTCAACATGCTCCTGTCGTTTGCGCAATTCGAACGGGAGGTCACCGCCGAACGCATCCGCGACAAGATCGCGGCCTCGAAGCGCAAGGGGCTCTGGATGGGGGGCAGCGTTCCGCTGGGCTACGATCCCGACGGGCGCACCTTGAAGATCAACGCCCCGGAAGCAGAGACGGTCCGGACGCTCTACGATCTCTACGAGCGCCTTGGCACGATCCGGGAGGTGAAGAAGGAGGCCGAACGACTGAGGCTCAGGAGCCGGAGACGTGAGGCTAGCGATGGCACCATCACCGGCGGCAATCACTTTGGTCGCGGTCACATCTACCATATCCTGACTAACCCTCTCTACGCCGGCCGCATCCGGCATCGCGACAAGGTGCATGACGGCCAGCACCCGGCGCTGATCGATCCAGAGCGGTGGGACCGGACCCAGCAGCAACTGCAGGAGGGAGCCGCGCGACAGCGGGGTAAGGTCGCGGCGAAGCGCAGGTCTCTGCTCTGCAGGAAACTCTTCGACGAGACCGGCGATCGCCTTACTCCATCACATTCGAAGACGCGTAACGGCACCCGGCTTCGGTACTACATCTCCAACCGGCTGGCAGCCCGGAGCGGGGAGACGCATCCCGGTGCTTGGCGGCTGCCGGCAGAGGAGCTGGAGACTCGGATCACCGGTCTGGTTCGCTCGATGCTGTCGCGTCCGGGCTTTATTGCATCGCTGCTGGCCGGTGCGGCGGCTGATGTCATCGCCGAGGCATCTTCTGGTCTATTAGGCATGATCGAAGATGCCACTCCCGATGAACTCTTGGCTTTCGTGGAGCGGATCGAGATTGTGCCGGGAACACTGATGCTGAAGCTCAGCGCAGGATCGATCGCGGAGCGGCTTGCTGCGGATCCCGACCACATTGATGCCGACAGGCTCGTCTCAGGCCATCCCTTCCAATACCGCAAGCGCGGCGTCGAGACGAAGATCGTTCTGGCTGACGCTCCGACAGGCTGCGACGACACCCTGATCCGCAACATCGCCCGGGCACATGTCTGGTTCGAGGACATCAAGACGGGCCGGTCGTTCGATGAGATCGCGGCGGCGGCCGGCACGTCGAAGCGCCGAGTTCAGGACATGATCGGGCTGGCCTTTCTCGCACCCGACATCGTCCGGGACGTGCTCGACGGCAAACAGCCCGTCGGCTTTACCTCGGCCTGGTGCAAGTCCCGTGACCTGCCGTCCGAATGGTCCGACCAGCGCGCGCTTCTCGCGACTCTCTGATCCTCCTCCACGCAACCTGGTACCGTGAAAACGCCGAGCGCAGACTTTGGCCTGTGTTGGGCTCCTTCTGCGGCCCGGTTCCGGTCTGCGCAATCGCGTCGCCGCCGTAACCCGCGGAAACAACCGCACTATCCGCACCGTACCTAGCCCGATCTGGAATTGCGGGAGTGTGTGGCTGGGGCGGTAGGATTCGAACCTACGGTACACGGTACCAAAAACCGACGCCTTACCACTTGGCCACGCCCCAACTGCGCGGGTTCATACCGAAGCCGCAGGGGGGCTGCAAGACAAAATCCGCCGGCGAGGCGAGTTGTATCGGAGCCGGTTCCGGTCTAGGTCGGCGCCCTATGGACACGACGGACATTCTGATCCTTGGCGCCGGCGCCGCCGGAATGATGTGCGCGATCGAGGCGGCGCGGCGGGGGCGGCGTGTCATTCTACTGGATCATGCGGCCCGGCCGGGGGAGAAGATCCGGATCTCCGGCGGGGGCCGCTGCAATTTCACCAATCTCGAAGCGCCGGCGGAGCGATTCCTTTCGCGGAACCCGCGCTTCGCGCTCTCGGCCCTGCGCCGTTTCACGCCGGCGGATTTCATCGCGCGCGTCGATGCGGAGGGCATTGGCTGGCATGAAAAGACGCTCGGCCAGCTTTTCTGCGACGGCAGTGCGGCGCAGATCGTGGCGATGCTGACGCGGCAGATGGCGGAGGCCGGGGCGGAGTTGCGGCTTGGGCAAGGGGTCCGTTCGGTCGCCCGCGACACCGGCTTCGTCGTCGACACCGACAAGGGGGTGCTGGCGGCCGGGAGCCTTGTCGTCGCGACGGGCGGCAAATCGATTCCCAAGATGGGGGCGACGGGGCTGGCCTACCGGATCGCGGAACAATTCGGCCTCTCGGTGACAGAGACCCGGCCGGCCCTGGTGCCGCTGACCTTCGCGGAACAGGAGCTTGACCGGCTCCGCCCTCTTGCCGGGATCTCGGTCGAGGCGCGGGTAAGTCTCGGAAGGACCGGCTTCGACGAGGGGCTGCTGTTCACCCATCGCGGCCTGTCCGGGCCGTCGATCCTGCAGATCAGCTCCTACTGGCGCGAGGGGGATCGGTTGACCGTCGATCTGGCGCGGGGACGGTCCGTGGGGGCCGCGCTGAAGGCGGCGCGGGCGGAGGCCGGGAGGGTCGAGATCCAGACGGCGCTGGCGCGTCACATCCCCGAGAAGGTGGCGCGGATGATCCTCGACGGGCTCGGCCTCAAGGGGCGCCTTGCCGACACGTCGAATGCCGACCTCGACCGCCTCGACAACGCGGTCCACCGCTGGGCGGTAACGCCGGTCGGGTCGGAGGGCTACCGGACCGCGGAAGTGACCCTCGGCGGTGTCGATACCGATGGCCTTGACGCGCGGACGATGGAGGCGCGGTCGGTGCCGGGGCTCTATTTCATCGGCGAGGCGGTGGACGTGACGGGCTGGCTTGGCGGCTACAACTTCCAGTGGGCCTGGTCCTCGGGCTGGGCGGCGGGACAGGTGGCCTGACACCGGACCTCGCGATCAGCGCGCGTCACACCCGCAAAGGATCGGCCTTCGCGACACGGTCGAGCGCCATCAGCGTTTCGAGAAGCTTCGGCATCTGGTCGAGCGGGATCATGTTCGGACCGTCCGAGGGCGCGGTGTCGGGCGCCTCATGGGTTTCGATGAAGACGCCGGCGATGCCAAGGCTGACAGCGGCGCGCGCCATCGCCGGGGCGAATTCGCGCTGACCACCCGAGGAGCCCCCCTGCCCGCCCGGCTGTTGCACCGAATGGGTGGCGTCCATGATCACCGGATAGCCGGTCTTCGCCATGATCGGCAGCGACCGCATGTCGGCGACGAGGGTGTTGTAGCCGAAGGAGACCCCGCGCTCGGTCAGCAGGATGCGCTCATTGCCGGTGCTCGCCACCTTCTCGGCGACGTTCGGCATGTCCCAAGGGGCGAGGAACTGCCCCTTCTTGACGTTGACGACGCAGCCGGTCTCCCCGGCCGCGATCAGAAGGTCGGTCTGGCGGCAGAGGAAGGCCGGGATCTGGATCACGTCGACGACGGCGCCCGCGATCCGCGCCTGTTCGGCATCGTGGGTGTCGGTCAGCACCGGAAGCCCGATCGCCTCGCGCACCCCGGCGAGCACCTTCAGCCCGGCGTCGATGCCGATACCGCGCCTGCCCATGAGCGAGGTGCGATTGGCCTTGTCGTAGCTCGCCTTGAAAATGTACTGCGCACCGGCGGCGGCGCAGGCCTCGGCCATGCGGCCGGCGATCATCTGGGCATGGTCGGCGCTTTCAAGCTGGCAGGGCCCCGCGATCACGGTCAGCACCCGGTCGTTGCCGACGGTCAGCCCGCCGACGGCCACTTCCTTCATCTCGCTCATGTCCCGCTCCTTACGAGGTCGCCTGTTCGCGCAGGATCGACGCGGTCAGCGACAGCATGAGGTAAATGCCACCGAAGATGAGAAAGGCCAAGAGCGTGTTCTCGAAGGCGCGCGGATAGGTCGGCTCGTCCGGCGCCACGGGGCTCACGCTCGGCGCGAGGTAGCGCACCTGCCGGTTGGCCTCGATCCGCGCCGTCTCGAGCTGCTGGAGCGCCTGCGCGAGCATCAGTTGCCGGGTCTCGAGATCGGCCTCGGCGATGCGGAGTTGCCCGGTGACCTGGGCGAGCGAGGTCGTGGTGCCGGTATTCTCGGTCAGTTGCGCGCGCAGCCTGGCGATCAGCGTCTCCAGCCGCGAAATGTCGCCCTTGGCGCCATCGACCCGCGCCTGGTTGGGCCGCGCATTGTCGAGAAGCTGCTGCAATTCCAGCCGCTTCTTCTGCAGCTCGACCTCGAAGGTCGCGACCTGGCTCATGATCGCGCTCGATTCGGTCCGGGGATCGAGGATTCCAAGGGTCTCCTGCAGGTCCAGAACCTTCTTCTGCGCCGCCGTCATCTTGATCTCGGCGTCCTCGTAGCTTTCGCGCGCGCCCTTCATCTGGTCTTCGCGGAGCCGCGAGGACAGCTGGTCCACCTGCTCCTCGGCATATCCGATGAGGGCCTTGGAGAATTCCTCGCTCACCATTGGATCGGCGGCGGCCACCTCCATCTTGATCAGGCCCTCCGTCGGGTCGTAGCCGATCTTCACGTTCCGCTTGTAGAGCTTGTAGGCCGCCTCGTTGGAGGCGCCCTCGTCGAGGCGCTGGATCGGGTCGATGAAGGCCTGGCTGAAATGCGCCTTGAAGCCGTGATCCCGGTCGAGCCGGAGCATCGCGTCGCGCGATTGCAGATAGCCCTGAACGGCAATGGAATCCTGCGAGGTCGCGAACTGGGTGCCGCGGAACATGGAGCCGAGCGCCGATCCCTGGCCTTCCTGCTGCTGGATGATGAATTCCGACTTGGTCGCAAAAAAGGGCGTCGCCATGCCGAAGTAATACCATCCCGCCATCAGCGTCGGCAGCAGGACGAAGACGGCGAGCCGTGACAGCAGGAGCATGAAATTGCGACGGCGCCGGCGGACGATGTCGCGCTGGATCTGCATGATCTCCTGCGCGCGCTGCGCTTCCTCCAGCGGCTGCGCGGGCAGGTTCGGCCTCTGTGTCACGGTCTGGGGAAGCTGGACCTTCGCCGGCTCCGTGGCGCGTCCGGTTTCGATGAGTTGCAGAACCGTAGAGGGCTGGAACGGATCGATCCCGCGGCGGCGCAGGACCCGCACGGCCTCGTAGTCGTCCGCAACCTCGATCCCGTGCTTGAGGGCCACGCGGCGGGCGGTGCGAAGCTGGCGACCCGAAAGTCCCTCGGCCCTGATCGCGGCAATCTCCTCCTCGACGGTGCGCTCGTTCGGCCCGAGGAGCACATCCTGATCGGAGGTCGGGAACGGCTCGTCCCCGAACCCGTCATCGACGGGCGGCCGCCCGGCCGCCTCGGCACCGCCCGGCGCCATATCGGCGGGGCGCTCGGCGCGGCGGATGCGAAACTTGCTAACTTTAGGAGGCGTAGTCATACATCCGTTTCGCTTCTTCCAGTGTGTCGAACATGTGCAGCTTGCCGTTGCGCAGCACCGCGGCCGAGCGGCAGAATTTCTCCAGCGTGGCGGGCTGGTGCGACACGACGATCACGGTCGCGGTCTTCAGCCGGTCGCGGAGGATCGCGCCCGCCTTGCGGTTGAACTCGACATCCGTCGTCGAGGGCATGCCTTCGTCGATCAGGTAGATGTCGAATTCCATCGCGAGCAGGAGGGAGAAGGTGAACCGCGCCTTCATGCCCTGGCTGTAGGTGCCCACCGGCATGTCGAAATATTCCGCGATCCCGCAAAGCCAGCGGCTGAACGCCTCGACATAATCGGGATCGAGCCCGTAGAGCCGCGCGATGAACCGGGCATTCTCGCGCGCCGAGTGCTTCGGCACGACACCGCCCATGAAGCCGAGCGGAAACGAGACGCGGCAGCCTTTCCGGACGACGCCTTCGTCGGGTTTTTCCAGCCCGGCCATCATGTTGATGATGGTCGTCTTGCCGGTGCCGTTCGGCGCGAGGATGCCGAGCGAATTACCGAGTTCGACGCGGAACGAGGCACGGTCAAGGATCACCTTGCGCGTCTTGCCCGTCCAGAAGGACTTGCTCACATTCTCGAATTCGAGCATCCGCTTGCCCTGGTGCCGCTCAGCCTCTGTGCAGGTCCATAGAGAACTTCCGTTAACATAGACGCTACATCCGCATTTTGCCGCCATTATGGCGGAACGGCGGGGCAACACACAACGCCATTGCTTGCCCGGGCACGGAAAGTCGCGACGTCCCGTGCCCCGAAGCGCTAGCCGGAGACCTTTTCGACCCGGAAAAGCTTGCCGGCGATGATCGACAGGACCGCCGCGCCGAAGGAGAAGAGCGCGCCCATCTTCGCCGCATCCTGAACCGGCCCGCCCGGGAAGGCGACCGAGGCCACGAAAAGGGCCACGGTGAAGCCGATCGCGGCGACGAAGCCGATCACGACGAGGTCGGAGGTCCGCATACCCTGCGGCAGGCCAAGCTTCATCGGATGCGCCGCGACCCAGCCGAAGAGGAAGATGCCCACCGGCTTGCCGATGATGAGGCCGAACAGCACGAGCCAGGTCGGCGCGCCGATGGCGCCGAACTCCACGCCCGCGTTCAGCAGACCGAAGAAGAACAGGATGATCTCCACCGGGTATTTCAGGTGATGCTCGATCCAGTTCAGAAGATCGGTCAGATATTGCTCCGCCTCGGCGAAGATGCCGAAGGCGCGGTCCGCATGGGGGATCGTCGGCACGATCGGCAGGAGGCCGAGGGCGGGGTGGATGCCCGCCTCCTGAAATCCGAACCACGACAGGCAGCCCGCGATGAGATAGGGCCAGAACGACAGCTTCTGGCGCACCCAGGTCGAGTTCGGACGGACCTGATTGCCCCTGTCCAGGCGGCGCGGCAGCCAGTTGGCAAGGATAAACACGGCGGCGGCGGCACCGAAGGACAGAAGCAGCCATGCCGGCGCAAGCTCTCCGGTCGGGTAGAAGATCGCGAGGATGATGAGGCCCGCCGCGTCGTCGGCGATTGCCAGAAGCAGCAGGAACCGGATCGCCGGGTGGCCGGCGCCGAAGACCATGCGCCCGACGAGATAGGAAAACGCGATGTCGGTTGCCGTCGGAATCGCCCAGCCACGGCTCACCGTCTCATAGATGCCCAGAACCGCCGCGAGGCCGAGATAGACGGCGATCGGACCGAGCATTCCGCCCGCCGTCGCGATGAGGGGTGTCATCGCCTTGCGGCCGCGCAGCGAGCCATTCTCGAGGATGACGGCTTCCCAGACTTCCTTCGCCGCGATCGCGAAGAACAGCGCCATCAGCACGTCATTGACAAGATAGTGAAGGGTGAGCGTCCGCGTTGCGTGACCGCCTTCCGCATGCAGATGGCCGATCCAGAAATTGTCGACGATCACGAAGTCGACGAAATGATGATAACTTTCCGCGTCGATATTCGCCCAGACGAGCGCGATCAGCGCGCCGGCGATCAGGAGCAGCGAATAGTTGGTGACGTAGTTCCAGACGCGATACATGCCGTCCCCCCTGTCGCGTGTTTTCGTTTGGATAGTGCAAACGCGGAATCGGGGCAACCCGCGCGCGCCCGGTCCGGCGATTGCGGCCGCCGGTGTTGCTTTCTAAGATCGCCGCCATGTCCACCCCGCCCCCGCCCTTCCCCGCCGACGAAATCGCTGCCTGCCGCCTTTGCGCCGGTGACTTCGCCGCGACCGCCACCGCCCACGTCCCCCGGCCCGTCGTCTGGTTCAGGCCGGGTGCCCGCATCCTCATCGCCGGCCAGGCGCCGGGCGCGCGGGTCCACGAAAGCGGCAAACCCTTCACCGACCCTTCGGGCGACCGGCTGCGGAACTGGCTCGGCCTCGGCGAGGCGGAATTCTACGACCGCGACCGCGTCGCGATCGTGCCGATGGCGTTTTGCTTTCCGGGCTATGACGCGAAAGGCGCCGACCTTCCGCCGCCGGGGCGGTGTGCCGAACACTGGCGGGCCCGCGTGATGGAAAGCCTTCCGGGCATCGGGGTCAGCTTCCTTGTCGGCGGCCATGCCCAGCGCTGGCATCTCGGCCCCGCCGCCACGAAAGGCGGTGTGACCGCGACGGTCGCCCGATGGCGCGACCACGCGCCGCGCGTCTTTCCCTTGCCTCATCCGTCGTGGCGCAATACCGGCTGGCTGAAGCGCAATCCCTGGTTCGAGGCGGAGCTTCTGCCGGTGGCGCGCGCGCGGCTTCGCGAGGTGATGGATGCAGACTGATCTCGACACGGCCCATGCGGCGATGACGGCGGCGCCCGAGGACGGCGCCGCGCGGCTGAGGTTCTACGAGCGGCTCGCGGATGCCGAACTCTTCCTGATGCTGTCCGGCGAGCCCGTCGGAGACGATGTGTCCCCTGCCGTCTTCGACCTCGAGGACGGACGGTTCGTCCTCGCCTTCGACAGCGAGGAACGGCTTGCCGCCTTCGCCGAGGGGCCGGTGCCCTATGCCGCCCTGCCCGGCCGCGTCATCGCCCGGACGCTCGTCGGCGAGCGCGTGGGGCTCGGCCTCAACCTCGGCGTGGCGCCTTCGGCCTTCCTGATGCCGGCCGAAGCGCTCGCCTGGCTCGCCGGCACGCTCGACCACGCGCCGGACGCGGCCGAGGCGCGGCCCGTCGCCTATGGCGCGCCCTCCGGCGTCCCGGACGCACTCCTGCGAGCGCTCGACGGCAAGCTCGCCCGGCTGGCGGGGCTCGCGGCGCGCGCGCATCTGGTCGCGGTTACCTATGACGGCGGCGCGCAGGGTCATCTTCTGGCGTTCGAAGGCGCACAGGCCGGCGCCGAGGCGGCGCTCGCCAAGGCGGTGTCGGAGGCGCTGGTCTTTTCCGGGATCGAGGCCGGGGCCGTCGACGTGACCTTCCTTGCCGCCGGCGATCCCGCGCTCGCGGCGCTGGCGCGGCACGCCCTGACCTTTGACCTGCCGGAGCCGGTACGCGAGACGGCGCAGGTCGTCGCGCCCGCAGCGCCGGGGATGGACCCGGCACGGCCGCCGAAGCTGCGCTGATGTCTCAGCCCTTGGCACCACCAGCCGCGCGACGACGCGCTCAGTAGCCTCGGGCGCGGTCCACGAGGTACAGGAACGGCTCCCCCGCCTCGCCGCGCAGGATGTTCTCGGCGATGACCCGGGCGGCGGTGACGGCGCGGGTGTCCGCGGCGATATGCGGCGTGACGGTCACCCGGGGATGCGCCCAGTAGGGGTGATCGGGCGGCAGGGGTTCGGTCCGAAACACGTCGAGCGTCGCGTGGCCGATCCGGCCCGCGTCGAGCGCCGCGAGCAGCGCGGCGTCGTCGATGAGCGCCCCGCGCCCCGGATTGACGATGAACGCCCCCTCGGGCATCAGCGCCAACCGTTCGGCATTGATCAGGCTGGTCGTGTCGGGCGTGAGCGGCAGGAGCAGGACGATGATCTCGGCCCGCGACAGGACATGCGCCAGCCCCGCCTCGCCGCTGTGGCAATCCACACCCGCGACCTTCTTCTCGCTGCGGCTCCAGCCCATCACCGGGAAGTTCAGCGCGGCAAGGGCGGTCGCCGCCGCGCGGCCAAGCTCTCCGAGGCCGAGCACGGCCACCGGACGCTCCCGCGCGATCGGCGGCAGGATGTGGTTCCGCCAGATACCGTCCTGGCCGAGGATATGCGCGTCCATCCCGAGATGGTGGCGCAGCACGTGGCCCACGACGTACTCGACCATCCCCTCGGTCAACCCCGGATCGACCATCCGCGCAAGCGGCTGGGTCAGCGTTTTGTTCCCGACGATCCTCTCCACCCCCGCCCAGAGGTTCAGCACGGCCTTGCAATTCACGAAGGGCGTGAAATCCGTTATGTCGCCGCTTGGCGCGAACACGATGTAGTCGACCGCCGCCGGGTTCGGCGCGTTGAGACGGATTTCGGCGTCGATCCCGGCTTCGCGGAGAGCTTCGGGCAAGTGCGCCTCGTATTCCGGCCAGAGACGGCGGCCGGCGGCGAAATAGACGGATACGGTCATGTTACCTCGGTCGGTGGATATGCGCACTCTGCACGAGACCGAAGGCCCCGAGAAGGATGATCATCGCGGTCCCGCCGTAGGAGACGAGCGGAAGCGGCACGCCGACCACCGGCATCAGGCCCGTGACCATCCCCATGTTGACGGTGAAGAAAAGAAAGAACGTCCCCGCGATGCCGAAGGTGAGAAGCGCCGAAAAGCGGTCGCGGTTGGCGAGGGCCGAGGTGATGCAGAAGACGAGGATAAGAATGTAGAGCGCGAGGAGGGAAAACGCGCCGACGAACCCGAACTCCTCCGCCAGCGTCGTAAAGATGAAGTCGGTGTGCTTTTCGGGCAGGAAGTTCAGCCGCGACTGGGTGCCTTGCATGAACCCCTTGCCCGCCCAGCCGCCCGAACCCAGCGCGATCTGAGCCTGGGTGATGTTGTAGCCCGCGCCCAGCGGGTCGGAGCCGGGGTCGAGGAACGTGTCGATGCGGCGGAACTGGTAGTCCTCGATCAGCTGCCAGTCGGTGCCACGGCTTTCGAGGACCCCGAAGACGAGGCCGACGACGAGCGCGATCACCGTCCCGAAATACCAAAAGCTCACTCCCGCCACGAACATCACGATACCGCCGCCGGCGACAAGAAGGATCGCGGTGCCGAGGTCGGGCTGCTTGAGGACAAGCGCGGTCGGCACGAGGATGATCGCGACCGGGATCAGTACCCAGAGCGGGCGCGAGGTCTTCCTGATGTCGAGCCAGTCGTAATAGGCGGCGAGGAACATCACGAGGGCGATCTTCATCAGTTCCGACGGCTGGATCCGCATCGGGCCAAGCTCCAGCCAGCGCTGTGCGCCCTTGCCCTCCGCCCCGAAGAACTCGACCGCGACGAGCAGGAGAAGCGCGCCGAGATAGACGGCGGCCGAGACGTTGCGCCAGAACCAGATCGGGACGAAACCGACCATGAGCATGCCCACCATGCCGATGGCGAACCGCTTCATCTGCGGTTCGGCCCACATGTCCAGCCGTCCGCCGGCGACCGAATAGAGCATCAGGAAGCCGACCGAGGCGGTCGCCGCGAGCAGGAGCACCAAAGGCCAGTTGACATAAAGCAC
Source organism: Defluviimonas sp. SAOS-178_SWC (assembly GCF_039830135.1). NCBI lineage: Bacteria > Pseudomonadati > Pseudomonadota > Alphaproteobacteria > Rhodobacterales > Paracoccaceae > Albidovulum > Defluviimonas sp. SAOS-178_SWC. The sequence goes on from NZ_CP156081.1 coordinate 3,339,509, forward strand.
CTTCCGCAGCCCGGAGGGCACCGTCTTGACGTTGTACTCAAGATAACTCATGCGCGCGACTTCGTCGTATCTGTGGCACCGGGTTCGATGAGCTGGAGCTTTTCCCGCTCCGACTTGATCCGGGCGCGCTGGCTTTCAGGGTAGGCCGTGAGCGGCGGGAAACCGTCCGAGAGCGCCTGGAGGACGATGTCGCGCGCGATCGGCGCGGCTGCGGTGGACCCGCCGCCACCATGCTCGACGACGACGGAAACCGCGACGCGGGGCGCGTCGAAGGGAGCGTAGCTGACGAAAAGCGCGTGGTCGCGCCGTTCCCAGGGCAGGTCGTCGTTCGATACCACGCCGCGCGCGCGTTCGGCCGCCGTGATGTTGCGGACCTGGCTTGTCCCGGTCTTGCCGGCCATCCGCATCGCGTCGTCGACGACACGGGATCCATAGGCCGTGCCGCGCCTGGAATTGGACACCGCGAACATGCCGCCGCGCACCGCCCTGAGGATGCCGGGTTCGATCCCGAGTTCCGGCGCGTCCGGCACCGCGACTTCCTCCCCGTTGACGGCGCGGAGGAGCCGGGGCTGAACCGCGCGCCCCGAGGCGATCCGGGCGCTCATGACCGCGAGCTGGAGCGGCGAGGCGAGGACATAGCCCTGCCCGATGCCGGCGTTCAGCGTGTCGCCGACCAGCCAGTCCTTGCCGTATTTCTTGATCTTCCAGTCCCGGTTGGGCGCGAGTCCCTCCGAGATCGCCGACATCGGCAGGTCGAACCGCTCGCCGATCCCGAGGCGCCGCGCCATCGCGGCGATCTTGTCGATCCCGACCCGCTGGGCCACCTCGTAGTAGAAGACGTCGCAGGACTGTTCGAGGCTTCTGTTCAGGTCCACATGGCCGTGACCTGCGCGTTTCCAGCAGTGGAACCGCCGGTTTCCGAGCTCGGTGAAGCCGCGGCAATAGACGGTCTCCCCGGTGCCGATGACGCCGGCTTCCAGCGCCGCCAGCGCCGTCACCATCTTGAAGGTCGATCCCGGCGGATAGGCGCCCTGCACCGATTTGTCCGCGAGCGGGCGGTGATCGTTCTCGGTCAGCGCCCGGTAGTCCGGCCCGGAGATACCGCGCACGAAGAGGTTGGGGTCGAAACTCGGCGCCGAGCTGATCGCCAGGATGTCGCCCGACTGCACGTCGATCACCACGGCCGCCGCGCTTTCGCCCCCGAGCCTTGCCTGCACGTAGTTCTGCAGCCGGTGGTCGATGGTGAGTTGCACGTTCGCGCCGGGATCGCCCTCCTTCCGGCCAAGCTCCCGCATCACGCGCCCGGTCGAGTTCACCTCGATCCGCCGCGTGCCGGCCTTGCCGCGCAGCTCCGCCTCCAGCTTGGCCTCGACGCCGAGCTTGCCGATCTGGAAGCGCGGGATCTGCAGGAGGGGATCGGGATCCTCCAGTTTCGACAGATCGTAGTCGCTGACCGGGCCGACATAGCCGAGGACATGCGCGAAATCGGGGCCGAGCGGATAGGCGCGGGACAGCCCCACCTCGGTCGTGACGCCGGGAAGTGCCGGCGCATTCACCGCGACGCGGCTGAAATCCTCCCAGCTCAGCCGGTCGGCGACGGTGATCGGCAGCGTCGGGCTGCGCCGCTCGATCTCCTTTCGGGTGCGGTCGATATCCTCGTCGGACAGCGGCATCAGCCGGGCGAGCCGCGCCAGCACCGCGTCGGTATCGCCCGCATCCTCGCGGGTGATGGTGATCCGGTAATTCTGTTCGTTGCCGGCGATCAGCGCGCCGTTGCGATCCAGAATCAGCCCGCGCGCCGGCGGCAGGAGCCGGATCTTGATCGAGTTCTCCTCGGCAAGCAGCCGGAACTCATCCGCCTGATCGAGTTGCAGGTACCGCATGCGGAACGCGAGCGTTGTGGCGAAGACGCCCTGCAGCGACGCGAGCAAAAGACCCCGGCGGTTTATGCCGCGGAAGCTTTCCTGGCTGTCACGGGGAGAGCGTCTCATAGCCTGTGCCCCAATGCATCGACTTCGCCGGGCGCGGCCTTGCGCAGGCGGAAGACGAAGAGAGTGGCCAGCACGACAAGCGGGTAAACGACGATGGTCGCCAGCATCTGGAGCGCGATCAGGCCAGTCCCCGCCTGCGGCACGAGGAACAGCGCCAGGACAAGCCCGTTCACCACGGTCATCGCGGCGATCAGGGCACCGACGATCAGCCATTCGAGCGCGAAGGGGATGCCACGCAGCGTGGCCTCGCGGGAGCGCAGGTATTCCGTGCCGAGAAGCACGATCAGTGTCCAGAGGCCGGGCGGGCGCATCGCCAGGATATCGTCGAGAAGAAGCACACCGGCAATCAGGAGGGCGGGCACGTAATCCGGCCGGCGCAGCACCCAGACGAGCGTCAGGCACAGGATGAGGTCTGGGCCCGGAAACCGCACCGGCACCGCGTTCAGCGGCAGGATGCGGATGAAGAGGATCAGCGCCGCGAGCCCGACGAACAGCAGGCGGTAGCCGAGGCGGGAGGCGGCAATCGGGTCAACCATCGCCGGCCCCGCTCTCGACGGCCGACGCAGGCTCCGCGACGGGCTGACCCTCCGGAGGGACGACGAGCGCGCCGGCCTCCGTGATCTGTTCGGCGGGATGGCTGCGCAGAACGCGGAGGAAACTCAGCCGTTCGTAGTCCGCGGCAAGGCGAACCCGCAGGCGGCGGTCGGTGCCAAGTTCCACCTGCCCGACGAGAAGCCCCGCCGGAAACACCCCGCCATCGCCGGACGAGATCACGCGGTCGCCGGGGCGCACCTGTTCCGGTGTTTCGAGAAACTCCACCGGCGGCGCGGGCGAGTTGTCGCCGACAAGCATCGCCTTCTGCCCGGACGGCTGGATCGTCACCGGGATGCGGCTGGAGGCGTCGGTGAGAAGGATCACTCGCGCGGTGGTCTGGCCGACCCCCGAAATCCGCCCCACGAGGCCGAGCCCGTCCATCGTCGCCCAGCCGTCGACGATGCCGTCGCGGGAACCGACGTTGAGAAGGACCGACTGCCGGAACGGCGATCCGCTATCGGCAAGAACGACGCCCGAGACCGAGGTCAGCTTCGGATCGAGCCGCACCTGATTCTGCGCCAGAAGCTTGGCGTTCTGCTGCTCAAGCTGAACCGCCGCCTCCTTCCAGGCCTTCATCTGCTGCAACTCGCGGCGCAGTTCCTGGTTCTGTTCGTAGATGCGGGCATAGGACTGAAAGCCCTCGACCATGCCGACGAGCTTCGTCACCGGGATCAGCGCCCAGTCCATGTTCGGAACCACACGGTCGATGAAGGCGGCGCGGAAACGCTCGACGCGCGGGCTGTCGATCCGCCAGATCAGGAAGATCGCGGTCAGAAGGACGATGAGCACCGCAATCAGGATGCGGCGCACCGGTCCCTTGAAATCGGCGTCGGCGTTGCGGTCTCGTGCCACGGCGGCCTCGCGGTCGGGACGCTGGGCGAAAGGCTCAGCTGTCGTAATCTATAACGTGCCGGAGCTGCTTTTCATATTCCAGCGCCTTGCCGGTGCCGAGGGCAACACAATTCAGCGACTGATCGGCGATGGAAATGGAAAGCCCCGTCTGTTCGCGGAGCGCGAGGTCCAGCTCTCCCAGCAGCGCGCCGCCGCCGGTGAGCATGACACCCCGGTCGACGATATCGGCAGCCAGGTCGGGCGGCGTCGCTTCAAGCGCGATCATCACCGCCTCGCAGATCTGCTGCACGGGTTCGGCCAGCGCCTCGGCGACCTGGGCCTGATTAATCTCGATCTCTTTCGGAACACCGTTCAGAAGGTCGCGGCCGCGGATCTGCATCGAGGCTCCGCGCCCGTCGTCGGGCATGCGAGCGGTGCCGATGGAGGTCTTGATACGTTCGGCGGTCGACTCGCCGATCAGCAGGTTCTGCTGGCGGCGAAGGTGGCTGATGATCGCCTCGTCCATGCGGTCGCCGCCGACGCGCACCGAGCGCGCATAGACGATATCGCCGAGCGAGAGCACCGCGACCTCGGTCGTCCCGCCGCCGATATCGACGACCATGCTGCCGGTCGGATCGGTGATCGGCATACCGGCACCGATGGCCGCCGCGATGGGTTCGGCGATGAGGCCCGCGCGCCGGGCGCCGGCGGAGAGGACCGATTGCCGGATCGCGCGCTTCTCGACCGGGGTCGCGCCGTGGGGCACGCAGACGATGATCTTCGGCTTGGTGAAGGTCGTGCGTCTGTGGACCTTGCGGATGAAATGCTTGATCATCTCCTCGGCCACGTCGAAGTCGGCGATGACGCCTTCACGCATCGGCCGGATCGCCTCGATCGAGCCGGGCGTGCGGCCGAGCATCAGCTTGGCATCCTCGCCCACGGCGAGAACCTGCTTCTTGCCGTCCTTGACGTGGAAGGCGACGACGGACGGTTCGTTGAGCACGATACCCTTGCCCCGGACATAGACGAGCGTGTTCGCCGTCCCGAGGTCAATCGCCATGTCCGACGAAAAAAGACCGCCCCAGCTTGCCATGATGTCTTCCCGCTCACCCAAAAATCGAGGGCCCGCGACTCGGAGGCCGCAGGCCGGGGCCCCTTATAGGCTCTGGAAGGGGACGACGAAAGGGGTCGTGCGCCTCGCGCCTGCGAGTTTCCGCCGCCCTTTGAAAATCGAACATTTTCGGCGGTCCGGACCGGGTCCGAACCGCCTGTTCTTGCACTAAGCCGACTTGAGCGTATCTTCCGGCTTGGTCTTCTCGCGCCGCACGACGAGATTGTTGAGCGCGTTCACATAGGCTTTGGCGCTGGCGACGACCGTATCGGTGTCGGAGGACTGGCCGGTGACGATCTTGCCGCCCTCCTCCAGTCGCACCGAAACGGTGGCCTGCGCGTCGGTCCCCTCGGTCACGGCGTGGACCTGATAGAGGGCGAGACGCGCGCTGTGCGGGAAGAGCATCTTGACCGCGTTGAAGGTCGCGTCCACCGGCCCGTCGCCCTGCGCCGTGACCTGCTTGTCCTGACCGTCGATGGTCAGGATGAGATCGGCCGATTGCGGCGCCTCGGTGCCGCAGATCACGCGCAGGAACTTGACCTGCATGGTGCCTTCGGCCGAGGTGCTGTCGGTCATCAGCGCGATGAGATCGTCGTCGTAGACCTCCTTCTTGCGGTCGGCGAGCGCCTTGAATCGCACGAAGACGTCCTTGAGCTGATTGTCCGCCAGATCATAGCCGAGATCGGTCAGCTTGGCGCGCAAGGCCGCGCGGCCGGAATGCTTGCCGAGCGGCAGCGAGGTGCCGGCGAGGCCGACATCCTGCGGGCGCATGATCTCGAAGGTCTCGGCGTTCTTCAGCATCCCGTCCTGGTGGATGCCGCTTTCATGCGCGAAGGCGTTCTTGCCGACGATGGCCTTGTTGAACTGCACCGGGAATCCCGACACGGCGGCGACTCGGCGCGAGATGTTCATGATCTTCGTCGTGTCGATGCGGGTCGAGTAGGGCATGATGTCGTGACGGACCTTGAGGGCCATCACGACCTCTTCCAGCGCGGTGTTGCCCGCCCGTTCGCCCAAGCCGTTGATCGTGCACTCGATCTGGCGCGCGCCGGCGTCGACAGCGGCAAGGCTGTTGGCCGTCGCCATGCCGAGATCGTTGTGGCAATGCGTCGAGAAGATCACCGCATCGGCGCCGGGAACGCGCTCGATCAGCATCCGGATCAAGTCGGCCGACTCGCGCGGCGCGGTGTAGCCGACAGTGTCGGGGATGTTGATCGTGGTGGCACCGGCTTTGATCGCGATCTCGACCACGCGGCAGAGGTAGTCATGCTCGGTCCGAGTCGCGTCCATCGGCGACCATTGCACGTTGTCGCAGAGGTTGCGGGCATGGGTCACGGTCTCGTGGATGCGCTCGGCCATCTCGTCCATGGTCAGGTTCGGGATGGCGCGGTGCAGCGGCGACGTGCCGATGAAGGTGTGGATGCGCGGGCGCTTTGCGTGGCGCACCGCTTCCCAGCAGCGGTCGATATCCTGGAACTGGGCGCGGGCGAGGCCGCAGATCACCGCGTTCTTCGCCTGTTTCGCGATGTCGGAAACGGCGGCGAAATCGCCTTCGGAGGCGATGGGGAAGCCTGCCTCGATGATGTCGACGCCCATTTCATCGAGCAGCTCGGCGATCTCCAGCTTCTCGTCATGGGTCATGGTCGCGCCGGGGCTCTGTTCGCCATCGCGCAGCGTCGTGTCGAAAATCAACACGCGGTCTTGTGCGGTTTTGTCTGTCATGGTCCTGATCTCTCTTTCGTTCCTTAGTCTCGCCTGGCGCTGGTCACCTCTGAGCGGTCGCGCCGAAAGGCACGCTCAGAGGCGGCTAAGGAGGAGAAGGCCACGGAGCGGCAGGGCGCGCGAGGCACCCGGACGGGTTTCGATATGCAGGCTCCGTGTCATGGGGCGCGACTATACGCAGCCTGAGCGGAAGGAAAAGCAGAAATTTTCACTTTTGGCCGCGACGTCGGGGGGCGTGGCGGAACGAATGGATCGCGCAATCATGCCAAGCCCGTCCAACCGGTTTCGCGGGCCACGCCGTCCCAGCGGCGCGCGCCCAACCGAAACGGCGTCAGCGTGTCAGTTCGAAGTGCCGCTGTCTGCGGGTGGGGCCGTATCTTCCGGGGCGGCGGTGTCGGCCGGCGCCGCGCCGCCGGCGGGCGCGGCCTCCGTCGCGACCGGGGCTTCCTCGGTCAGCGCGCCGTCCGTCCAGGTGCCTGCGGCGGTTTCACCGGTCGCGTAGCGCATGATGCCCTCGCCCTGACGCTTGCCGGCCTTGAACGTGCCCTCGTAGACATCGCCATTGGCGTAGGTCGCGACGCCCTGGCCGTCGATCTCGCCCGCCTTCCAGCCGCCGGTATAGCGGAAACCGTCCGGCATCACGATCTCGCCCTCGCCCTCGCGCTGGCCGGCGACGAATTGGCCGGTATAGACGGTGCCGTCGGCATAGGTCGCCAACCCCTGCCCCTCACGCTGACCGTCCTTCCACGAGCCCGCATAGGAATAGCCGTCGGGATAGGTCATCGTGCCCTGGCCGTCGTTCTTTCCGGCGACGAAACCGCCTTCGTAGACGAGGCCATTGGCATAGGTCGCGCGGCCCTGCCCCTCGATCACGCCATCCTTCCAGTCGCCTTCGTAGGTCGCGCCGTCGGCATAGGTGATCTTGCCGGCGCCATTGGCGAGGTCGCCCGCGAACCCGCCCTCGTAGACCGATCCGTCGGGATAGGTCACACGTCCCTGCCCCTCGATCCGGCCCTCGACCCAGTCGCCGTCGTAGACATAGCCGTCGGTGCCGCGGAAGACCCCCTTGCCCTGACGCTGATCGGCGGCGAAACCGCCTTCGTAGACGTCGCCATTGGCATAGGTGACCTTGCCCTGACCCTGGCGTTTGCCGTTCACGAGCTGGCCTTCATAGACATCGCCGTTGGGCTGGGTAAGCTTGCCCGCGCCGTTCATCTGGCCATCGACCCAGGCGCCTTCGTAGGTCAGCCCGTCGGCCAGCGTCAGCTTGCCCTGACCGGCCCGCTGGCCGCGCAGCATGTCGCCCTCGTAGACCGCGCCGTCGGGATAGGTGATCTTGCCCTTGCCCTCCTTGACGCCGTTGATCCAGTCGCCCTCGTAGGTATAGCCGCCGGGGCTTTCCATCTTGCCCTTGCCGTGATGAAGCGCCTTCTGGAACCCGCCGGTATAGGTGACGCCATTGGCGTAATGGGCCACGCCTTCGCCCTGGATCTCGCCATCGACCCAGTCGCCTTCATAGGTCCCGCCATCCGCGAAGGTGATCTTGCCCTTGCCGTGCGGCTTGCCCCTGACGAACGCCCCTTCGTAGAGAGAGCCGTTCGGGTATCGCGCGGTGCCCTGTCCGAGGATCTCCCCCTCGACCCAGTCGCCGGAATATTCATAGCCGTTCGGAAGCTTGTAGGTTCCCCGCCCGTGCTGCTTGCCGTCCTTGAACGTGCCTTCGTAGATGCCGCCGTCGTCGTATTCCTTGGTCACGACGTCCTGCGCAAGGGCCAGACCCGCCGACATCAGGGCGACCGCCGTCAGCACCGCCCGTATTCCCGTACCGCCCGTCAGCCTCATGGTCCGTTCCGCCTTTTCGTTCGCACTCGTTCCCGGACGGAGCAATCTGGCACCGGGAACCGTTCACCACCGGCCCGGCCCGTCGCCTCCACCCGCCGGGAACCCTAAATCCCGCTTGGCCCGCTGACAAGTCACTCGCCGCCCCCGTGCGGAACGCGCGCCCGGCCGGGGCCGGCCGCCGCAATCTCATGGCTTTTCCTCACCGGCAGGTCTGGTAAGAGGGTGGGGTCCAAACTCTGGGAACGCGCATGTCCGGAAGATTTCGCCTGACACTGGCACAGCTTAACCCGACCGTGGGGGCGCTTTCGGCGAACGCGGCGAAAGCCCGCGAGGTGTGGGCTGAGGGCAAGGCGGCCGGTGCCGACATGGTGGCGCTGACCGAAATGTTCGTGACCGGCTACCAGACCCAGGACCTGATCATGAAGCCCGCCTTCGTCGCTGATGCGATGGCGGCGATCGAGGCACTCGCGGCGGATTGCGCCGACGGACCCGCGCTTGGCATCGGCGGCCCCTGGCGCGACGCGTCGGGGCAGCTTTACAACGCCTACTGGGTGCTGAAGGGCGGCAAGGTCGTCGCGCGCGTCCTGAAACACCATCTCCCGAACGATACCGTCTTCGACGAGGAGCGGGTGTTCGTCTCCGCCCCCGTCAGCGGCCCCTATGCCATCGGACCCGTCCGCATCGGTACGCCGATCTGCGAGGATGCCTGGTACGACGATGTGACCGAAACCCTCGCCGAGACCGGGGCGGAGATCCTTCTCGTCCCAAACGGCTCGCCCTACTACCGCAACAAGTACGACCGGCGGGTGAACCTGATGGTCTCCCGCGTGATCGAGACGCGGCTGCCGCTCATCTATCTCAACATGGTCGGGGCGCAGGACGACCAGGTCTTCGACGGGGCGAGTTTCGTGCTCAATCCCGGCGCCGACCTCGCGGTGCAGATGCCGCCCTTCGCCGAATGCGTGACCCATGTCGACTTCGAGCGCCACGAGCAGGGCTGGCGCGCGGTGCGGACCGAACTCGAACCACTCCCCGACGAATGGGAACAGGACTACCACGCGATGGTCGTCGCCTTGCGCGACTATTGCGGCAAGACCGGCTTTGGCAAGGTGCTGCTCGGCCTCTCGGGCGGGGTCGATTCCGCGCTGGTCGCCGTTATTGCCGCCGACGCGCTCGGGCCGGAGAACGTGCGCTGCGTCATGCTGCCGTCGGAATACACCTCTGTCCATTCGCTCGAGGATGCCAAGGCCGTGGCGCAAGCGCTCGGCTGCCGGCTCGACACCGTGCCCATCGACGGCGCGCGCGACGCGGTCGAAAGCGCGCTGGCGCCACTCTTTGAAGGAACCGCGTCCGGCATCGCCGAAGAGAACATCCAGTCGCGCCTGCGCGGCCTCATGCTGATGGCGCTCTCGAACAAGTTCGGCGAGATGCTGCTGACCACCGGCAACAAGTCCGAGGTCGCGGTCGGCTACGCCACGATCTACGGCGACATGGCGGGCGGCTACAACCCGCTGAAAGACCTCTACAAGATGCGGGTCTTCCAGACCTGCCGCTGGCGCAACGAAACCCACCGCGCGTGGATGAAGGGCCCCGAGGGCGAGGTGATCCCGGTCCGGGTGATCGACAAGGCGCCGTCCGCGGAACTGCGCGCCGACCAGAAGGACGAGGACAGCCTGCCGCCCTACGCCGTCCTCGACGCGATCCTCGAACGGCTGATCGAGGGCGAGCAGTCGGTGGCCGAGATCGTCGCGGCGGGGTTCGACAAGGCCACCGTCAAGAAGGTCGAGCACCTGATCTACATCAGCGAATACAAGCGCTTCCAGTCGGCGCCGGGCCCGCGCCTGACCCAGAAGGCCTTCTGGCTCGACCGCCGCTATCCGATCGTCAACCGCTGGCGCGACCAAGGCTGAGTCGCCTCACGCGCCGCGTCCCGGGCCGCCCCCCGCAGCCGCGCGGGGGGCCGGCGGTCGGCTCACGGGAAGTTGGCTTTCTGGAAATCGGTCCGCTCGACCTTGTTCGACACGGCCGGGATCGTTTTCAGGAACGCCACCACCGCGTCGAGGTCCCCTTGCGTCATGTTGGCGAACCACTGGACCGGCATCGGCGGCGAGACATGGCCGCCATCGGGCCTGACACCGCTAATGATGGCGTTGCGGATCTCGTCATCCGACCATCCGCCGATCCCGGTCTCGGGGTCGGGCGTGATGTTGGGCGTCGTCGCGGTCACGCCGGGCGCGAGAGTGATGAGCATGCCGCCCGCCCCCAGCCTGGCCAGGTCGGGTCCGGTCGGCCCCATCGGCGTGTGGCATTCGAAGCAATGGGCGACGGCCTCCACGAGATAGCCGCCATAGGCGACCGGATCGTCGGCGGACGGCGCCGGCGCCCCCTTGGCGGGCGGCATCGCCTGCAGCGGGATGTTCCAGGTCGATTCGCCGACCTCGTGGTTCACGGCCGGGAGCGTCCGCAGATAGGCGACGATCGCCTTCACATCGTCGTCGGACATGTTGTTGTAGGTCGGAACCGGCATCGGCGGAAAGATCACCTTGCCCTCGGGATCGACGCCTTCGCGGATGGCCTTGATGATCTGGTCGTCCGTCCAGTCGCCGATGCCGGTTTCGGTGTCGGGCGTGATGTTGGCGGTATAGACGTCGAAGGCCGGGTCGACGATGTGGAACCCGCCCGCGAATTCCATGCCCGCAGGGATCGTGAAATCGGGATTGCGCGTCGCATGACAGTTCGAACAGGCCGCCGGCCCGTTGACGAGGTACTCGCCCCTCTTGACCAAAGCCTCGTCCTGGGCCCGGACCGGCAGGCCAAGCGCGAGTAGCGCCGCAGCGGATGCCGCGGCCACGGAATACACAGACATTACGTTCCCTCCCTGGGCTGTCTCGTTTTGGACATGCGACCTGAACGGTCAGGGAGACGGGAGACTGATGCTTGTGGACACTGGAACTGTACTGGTGTTCGCTTGCTGGCTCGAAGACGGATCAGGTCTGACGCCCAAGCCCATTTACGCCCGTTTCCGTCGCGCGCAAAACGGTCTTTGGGTCGCGGCCGAAAATGCAACTAGCGGGTGCGCGACCACTGCGGGACGCGCATCGCACCGGAAGAAAGGCGCAGACATGGCACTGCTGCACACCAGTCGCCCCGCCGCACGAACGGCGGGCAGGGCAAAGCCGAGGAGATCCTGCCCTATCCGCATCCGAACATCCGGATCGTCAAGACCAGGAGCGGCAGCACGGTCACCACCAAGGTGAACACGCTCCACCTCGACGGCCTTGGGTGAGGCGCGCCCGGGTGATCGTCCGGTGGAGGAACGCCAGCGCCGAACGCCCGGAGCGAAGGCGACGGGCCGGGACGGCCCGCGCCGTCACCGACGAGAACGGCGAGGTCACCGAACGCACCGCCTACCGCCCCTTCGGCGAGGAGACCCCCCTGACCCCCGTCACCGCGGTCGGCCTGCCCGAGACCAAGGGCTTCATCGGCGAACGCTTCGACGACACATCGGGGCTCCAGTACCTCAACGCACGCTACTACGACCCCAAACTCGCCATGTTCATACAGCCAGACTGGTGGGAGGTCACAAAGCCGGGGGTCGGGACGAACAGGTACAGCTACAGCTTCGGGGATCCGGTGAATGGACGGGATCCGGGGGGGCACGCCAAGAGTACAATGGTAGGTAGGCTTCTAGACAGACTGTTCGGAGGCGGATCTAATCTAACGAGAAATGCCGCATCCGAGGCAGCATCTAAGGCCGTCATAGAAAAAGGTATGAGGGTTCTTCGAGACAATGCGGTTAAGGAAGCGTGGCGCCAAGAAGCTGAACTTGTCAAGCGGACTGGCCGTGGTACGAGGAAATGGACAAAGAAGGAGATTGAGGAGCTTCTCTCGAAAGGGCAAGTTTCCGGGTATCAAGGGCATCATATCAACAACGTCGCACACAACCCAGAGCTAGCTGGAATGGCGGACAATATCCGATTCTGCAATGTTTGTGAACATAGGGGTGCGCATCCCGGAGGCTACAACCTTGAAACCAGCGGCGAGATGATTAACCGCGGGGAAGTCTATGAAGCAGCCACCGGAGAGAAGATGCCAGGGGCGGCGGCCTCCGATCTAACGTTCGATGACGTCATGAGGGATGCGGCTACGGCAGCAGAAAACGCTTCTGACTCAAGCCTCGGAGCAAGTGTAATTGAATTTCTCGAACCTCCGCAGATGATGTTCATTGATATGTTTCTCGGCGATGCAATCTATCGCCAAATGTACTGTCCCGATCGGAAGATGTGCAGCTAAGTAATCAGGTTTGGCGCCTCTAAATAAACTGTGGGTGTGTCGATGACGATATACGATCTAGAAAATCTTCTATGTGCAAAAAACCAATTGGAACTACTTCGCTACGACGACGGATCCACTACTATTGGGAGAGGGAACTCATTCGGTGAGAAAAGATGGATGCATATTTTGTTTGCCCCTTGCGGAGTCTCGCAATTGGAAAATTTACGGGAAAGATTCCCAACAATTTCGAGCTTCCCGTATTTTGACAGCTTGAAATCACTCAATGGATGTGACTTGTTCTTCGGCGGCCTAACGCTTTATGGAGTCCGTGTTCCATTTAAGAAAGGTAATGTGCCGTATTTTGTTTTTGATATTTTCGAACACAACGAGGATTTTTTCCAACTCGGGCTGCAAAGAGGGCGGTTAGTGGTTGGCTCGATCGCGAATGATGGAGAGTATCATATCGTGCAATATCCAGACGGACGAATTGAAGAAGTTGAACGCGACAGTGGGGAGAAAACGAGACAATGGCCCGACTTAAAGACATTTCTCTCCCGAGAAATTTTGAGACTCTCCAAGTCTAACGGCGGCGGGCTAGATCCATAGACAAATGTCAAACGGAAAAGTATTTCAGATTGCGCTCACAATTTGCGCATAAATTGCGCACCCACCTTCAGTTCCACCCTCAGCCTCCGCCCCACCGGCGCCCCCTCGCGTCCCCGCCCGGCACATTTCGCACAGCCCTCGTCCTGACACCTCCGGCACCAAACCCCGACCAGATCCTGCGCCAGAACGCCGCGCAGCACCTCCCGCACCACGAAGTCCGGCACGCCAAGATCGACCAGCCGCGTCACCGCCCCCTCCGCCGAATTGGTGTGGAGCGTCGAGAGCACCATGCGCCCGACCTGCGCGGCCCTACATGCGATCTCCGCCGTCTCCTCATCCCGGATCTCGCCCACCAGGATCACGTTCGGATCGTGCCGCAGCACCCCGCGCAGCACCCGCGCGAAGCTCAGTCCGATCGCCTCATGCACCTGCACCTGCTGGATGCCGGGCAGGGAGTATTCGACCGGGTCCTCCACCGTTACGACCTTCCGCGCCTTCGTGTTGAGGTGCGACAGCGTGGTTTTGAGCGTCGTTGTCTTGCCCGATCCGGTCGGCATCTTTGTATCCCCATCTGTAGCTACGGAAAAACTACGCGCACCCTACGCGGAAACGACGCGACGGATACGCCGCCTCTGGACCGCCGGCCGGCTTCCTCCTAGCCTCGCTCTCAGGAAGGGGCCGGATGACACGCTATCTCCTCAGACGCCTGATCTCGCTCGTCCTGAGCCTTCTCGTCGCGAGCCTCGTGATCTTCGCGGTGATCGAGGTCGTGCCCGGCGATCCCGCCTCGTACATGCTCGGCCTCAACGCCCAGCCGGAAACGGTGGCGGCGCTGCGGGACCAGCTTGGGCTGAACGAGGCGGTGCCGGTCCGGTATCTCAGCTGGGTCGCCGGCATGGCGCGGGGCGATTTCGGCCTGTCGTACACCTACAAGGTGCCGGTCTCCGACCTTATCGCCCAGCGGCTCGTGGTCTCGCTGCCGCTCGCCATCTATGCCCTTGTTCTGGCGACGATTATCGCCTTCCCGGCCGGCCTTGTCGCCGCCGCCCGCCGGGGCCGGGTGGCGGATGCGGCGGTGATGGGGGCGACGCAGGTCGGCATCGCGCTGCCGAATTTCTGGTTCGCGATGCTGCTCGTCCTCGCCTTCGCGCTTCACTGGCAGGTCTTTCCCGCCGGCGGCTTTCCCGGCTGGGACAGCATCGGCGCCGGCCTTCGCGCCCTCACGCTCCCCGCCGTCGCCCTCGCGCTCCCGCAGGCGGCGATCCTCGCCCGGGTGCTGCGGTCGGCGCTGATCGAGACGCTCGGCCAGGACTATATCCGCACGGCCCGCGCCAAGGGCCTGACGCGCGGCCAGACGATCCTGCGGCATGCGCTGCGCAATGCCATGATCCCGGTGCTGACCATCCTCGGCATGCAGTTCTCCTTCCTCCTCGCCGGAGCGATCATCATCGAGAATGTCTTTTATCTTCCGGGGCTTGGGCGGTTGATCTTCCAGGCGATCACCCAGCGCGACCTCATCGTCGTCGAGAGCGTCGTGATGATCCTCGTCTTCGCGGTGATCCTCGTGACCTTCCTGACTGACCTCGCCTATGCGGCCATCGACCCCAGGCTGAGGAAACGGGTATGAGGGTGCCGCTCCTCCTCGGTCTGATCCTGTCGGCCACGGCCCTCATCGCCGCCGCGATCTCGCTGTTCTGGACGCCCTATGACGTCACCGCCCTCGCCATCGCCGAGAAGCTGAGACCGCCCTCGGCGGCGCACTGGCTCGGGACCGACCATTTCGGCCGGGACATCGGCTCGATGCTGATGGCGGGCGCTCAGACCTCGATCGCGGTAGCGCTTGTCGCGGTCGGCATCGGCATGGGGCTCGGCGTGCCTCTCGGCCTTCTCGCGGCGGCCCGGCGCGGCAGCCTTACAGACGAGGTGGTGATGCGCGGCAACGACCTCATCTTCGCCTTTCCGTCGCTGGTCATCGCCATCCTCATCACGGCGGTCTTCGGACCCTCCGCCCTGAACGCGATCCTTGCCATCGGCGTCTTCAACATCCCGGTCTTCGCACGGGTTACACGCGGCGGCGCGCTCTCGCTCTGGACGCTCGACTTCATCCGCGCGGCCGAGGTCGCGGGCAAGGGCCGCGCCCGCATTTCCGCCGAGCATATCCTGCCCAATATCGCGAACCTCCTCATCGTGCAGGGCACGATCCAGTTCAGCCTCGGCATCCTGGCCGAGGCGGGGCTCAGCTATGTCGGCCTCGGCGCGCAACCGCCGACGCCCTCTTGGGGGCGCATGCTGGCCGAGGCGCAGACGATGGTGACGCTCGCGCCTCATGTCGCGATCTTCCCAGGCCTCGCCATCGTCTTCACCGTCCTCGGGCTCAACCTGCTCGGCGACGGCTTGCGCGATCATCTCGACCCAAGGCTGAGGCGCGCGAGATGAGCCTTCTTGCGGTCCGCGACCTCTCGCTTGCGATCCACGGGGCGCCGATCCTCTCCGACGTTTCCTTCGACATCGCCCCCGGCGAGACCTTCGGCCTTGTCGGCGAAAGCGGGTCCGGCAAGTCGATGACGGCCCTCGCGCTGATGGGCCTCCTGCCGCACGGGGCCGCGACCTCCGGCAAGGCGGCGTTTCTCGGGAACGACCTCCTCGGCCTTCCCGAACGCGCCCTGACGCGGCTTCGCGGCAACGAGATCGGCATGATCTTTCAGGAGCCGATGACGGCGCTCAACCCGATGAAGACGATCGGCGATCAGGTCGCCGAAACGCTGCTCATCCACCGCGCCGCCTCGCGCGGCGACGCCCGCGCGGTTGCACGGGAAATGCTCGCCCGCGTCGGGTTGCCGGAGGACCGCTTCCCCCTCTCTCTCTATCCGCATGAGCTGTCGGGCGGCCAGCGCCAGCGCGTCGCCATCGCGATGGCCATCGCGCTCCGCCCCAGGCTTCTCATCGCCGACGAACCGACCACGGCGCTTGACGTGACCACACAGGCCCAGATCCTCGACCTCCTCGCGGGTCTCACCCGGGAGGAGGAGATGGCGCTTCTCCTCATCACCCATGACCTCGCCGTCGTCGCCGGGCGGACCACGCATACGGCGGTGATGCAACAGGGCCGGATCGTCGAACAGGGAGAGACCGAACCCCTCTTCCGCGCCCGCAGCCACGACTACACCCGCCGCCTCTTCGCCGCCTCCGAGCACCGCCCCGAGCGGCGACCCCGGGCCCGTCCCGAACCGCTCCTCGAGGTGGACGCGGCGACGCGCGACTACCTTCTGCCGCGCCCTTCCCCCCTCGCGCCGCACCCGGTCCTGCGTGCGGTGGACGGCGTGTCGCTCACCATCGCCAAGGGCGAAAGCCTCGGCCTTGTCGGCGAAAGCGGCTGCGGCAAGTCCACGCTGACCCGCGCGATCCTCGGCCTCGACCCCCTGCAATCGGGCGCGATCCGCCTCGACGGGGGCGAGGTGACCGCCGGGCACACGATGCCGCGCGCGCTTCGCGCCCGGATGCAGGTGGTGTTCCAGGATCCCTATGGCAGCTTCAATCCGCGCCACCTTGTCGGCCGGCTTGTCGCCGAACCCTTCCACCTGACCGGCACGCCGCCGGACGCGGAGGCGCGCGTCGCGGCCGCCCTCGAAGAGGTCGGCCTGAAAGCCGAAGACCGGCGGAAATATATCCACGAGTTCTCCGGCGGCCAGCGCCAGCGCATCGCCATCGCAAGGGCGCTGATCATACGGCCCGACCTCATCGTCCTCGACGAGGCGGTCTCCGCCCTCGACGTCCGGGTCCGCGCGCAGATCCTCGATCTTCTCGCGCGGCTTCAGGAAAGCCACGGACTTGCCTACCTGTTCGTCAGCCACGACCTCTCCGTGGTGCGCTCGATCACCGACCGGGTGATGGTGATGCAGGCGGGCAGGATCGTCGAGGAAGGCGCGACCGAGACGGTCTTCGCAAATCCCCGCCATCCCTATACCCGAAAGCTCATCGCCGCGACGCCGGTGATCCCCGCCGACTGGAAGGAAGAGACCCATGCAGATTGACCGGCTCTGGTTCGACCCCGCCGAAACGCTGATCGGGGGCCGCTGGCGGGCAAGCGCCAGCGACGCCCGCCTGCCGATCGAGGACCCCTCGACGGGGTCCGAGATCGGGCTGGTCGCCCGGGGCGGGGCCGCCGACATCGACGAGGCGGTCGCGGCAGCAGAGGCCGCCCGTGCCGGCGCGTGGGGGCGGATGACGGCAGCCGAACGCGGACGGATCCTCGCGCGGATCGGGCAGATGGTCCTCGCCCGCGCCGACGACCTCGCCGTGCTCGAGGCGACCGATGTCGGCAAGCCCCTGAAGCAGGCGAAGGCCGACGCGCTCGCCCTCGCCCGCTACATGGAATTCTACGGCGGGGCCGCCGACAAGCTGATGGGCGAGACGATCCCCTATCTCGACGGCTACACCGTTTACACGCTGCGCGAGCCGCACGGGGTGACGGGACATATCGTGCCCTGGAACTATCCGATGCAGATCGTCGGCCGCTCGGTCGGCGCGGCGCTCGCGATGGGCAATGCCTGTGTCCTCAAACCGGCCGAGGAAGCCTCGCTCACCGCCCTCGCCTTCGCCCGGATAGCGACCGAGGCCGGGCTTCCGGCCGGGGCGCTCAACGTCGTTCCCGGCCTCGGCGAGGAAGCGGGTGCGGCCCTGAGCCAGCATCCCGGCGTCCATCATCTCAGCTTCACCGGCTCGGTCGCCGTCGGCAGCCTGATCCAGGCGGCGGCGGCCCGCAACGTCGTGCCGGTGACGCTGGAGCTTGGGGGCAAGTCGCCCCAGGTCGTCTTCGCCGACGCCGATCTCGACGCAGCGCTGCCCTTCCTGGTGAGTGCCGGCATCCAGAATGCCGGCCAGACCTGCTCCGCCTCCTCGCGCATTCTTGTCGAACGCAGCCGCTACGACGAGGTCGTGGAGCGCATGGCCGAACGTTATCGCACCCTGAAGGTCGGGCGGGCGATGGACGATCTCGACATCGGCCCGCTCATCTCCGCCCGCCAGAAGGAGATCGTCGAGGGATTCCTCGCCATGGCGCCCGACGGCTCGGTTGCGGCGCACGGCACGATTGCCGCCGATGCGCCGGCCGGCGGCCACTACGTCGCCCCGACCCTCCTCGCCGGCCCCGGCCCCGACCATCCGCTGTCGCGGGACGAAATCTTCGGCCCGGCGCAGGTGGTGATCCCCTTCGATGGTGAGGACGAGGCAGTGGCCATCGCCAACGGCACCGATTACGGCCTCGTCGCCTCGGTCTGGAGCGAGAACGGCGCCCGCCAGATGCGGCTCGCCAAACGGCTGCGGGCCGGGCAGGTCTTCGTCAACAACTACGGCGCCGGCGGCGGGGTCGAGCTTCCCTTCGGCGGGGTCGGCAAGTCCGGGCACGGGCGCGAGAAGGGATTCGAGGCGCTTTATGGCTTTTCGGTCCTGAAAACCGTCGCGGCACGGCACGGCTAAGCAGGGCTTTGACGGCGATCAAGGCTTCTGGTGGCGCCGCGCGTAGCCTGTCGCACGGGTGAAACAACGTCAAAAGGACCGCAGGATGGAGAATGTCGAACGCCTTCTCAAAGGCACGGTGGAAGAACTGGAAAAGCTCCTGAACGCCAAGAACGTCCTCGGCGACCCGATTGAATGCGACGGCGCGACCATTATCCCGATCGTCAGCTACGGCTTCGCCTTCGGGGCCGGGGGCGGCGCGGACGCGAAGAAGAGCGAGGGCGGAGGAACCGGCGGCGGCGGCGGGATCAAGCCGCTCGGCGCGATCATCGTCGACAAGGACGGGGCACGGGTCGTCGGCATCCACGGCGCGATCTCGACCGTCGCGCAGATGCTCGGCGAGGTCGCGGCGAAGGCACTCGACAAGGCCGTTGGCGTGGCGGCGTCCAAGGCCGGCGGCTGACCTCCGATGGCAACGGTGTTTGCCGTCCTTCTGTGGGCGCTGGCGACGGCGATCGGTCTGATGATCGTGGTGCTGGTGTTGCCGGTTCATTTCTCGCTGCGGCTGGCCTCTGGCGCTCCGGTGACAGCGGGGGCCGAGATCCGGCTTCTCGCCGGGCTGGCGCCGCCAATCCGCATCAAGCGTCCGTGCCGCAGCCCCGAGTCCGAGCCCGGGCGTTGGCACCGGCGACCGAAGCGCCGCCCGGCACGGGCTCGGAAATACGGCGGAGCTGCGGCCGGCCGGCTTGTCAAGGCGGCCCCCCGGGCACTCGGTCGCATGATCCGCAAAGTGCATGTCGAGCGGATCGAGATCGACGGCGATCTCGGCTTCGGCGACCCGGCCGATACAGGCGAGGTGTTCGGCTGGCTGATGCCACTTATCCATGCCCTTCCGTCGCGCCGCGTCAGGCTCGACCTTCGTCCCGATTTCGCCGGCGCCCGGGTCGATCTCCGGGCGGAAGCCGCATTCTCGTTCATCCCCGCGGCCCTGCTGCCACCGCTCGCGGCCCTCTTTTGGACTGCTTTCGGAGTGCGGCGATGACGCGGCACCTCGATCCGCCGCTCACCATCGGCGGGGTCCGGCTCTGGGCCCTCTGCGAGAGCCAGGCGACCGGCTGGGCGCTGCCCGGCGGCGCCGGTTTTGCCGCGTCGAAGCGGCCTCTTGCCGTCATCTGCGACAACGGCACGACCGTCGCCGCGTTCGATCCCACGGGCCGTGCCCTGTCACCCGACGATCTGGAGGCCTTGTGTCCCGGCCTCCGCGACCGGATCGTCGAAAGCCGGGACGAAGTTCGCGGTTGAGTTCCCGCCTTTTATCGGCAGGCTTGCCGCAGGGGAGGATCCATCATGCGACTCGAAGGAAAGACCGCCATCGTCACCGGTGCGGGTTCCGGCTTCGGCGCCGGAATCGCGCGGAAGTTCGCGGCCGAGGGCGCGCGGGTGATCGTCGCCGACCTGAACGCGGACGCGGCGGGGGCGGTGGCGCGGGAGGTCGGCGGCACCGCCTTCCCCTGCGACGTCGCAGATGGCGAGAGCGTCGCGGCGATTATCGAGGCGGCCGAGCGCACCGGCCCCGTCGACATCCTGGTCAACAACGCCGGCATCACCCATCTTCCCGCGCCGATGGAAGAGGTGAGCGAAGCGGATTTCGACAGGGTCTTCGCCGTGAACTGCAAGTCGGTCTACCTGACCGCGCGCGCGCTCTTACCGCTGATGAAGGCGCGCGGCGCAGGCGCGATCCTCAACGTCGCCTCGACGGCGGGCCTGAGCCCGCGCCCGCGCCTGAACTGGTACAACGCCTCGAAAGGCTGGATGATCACCGCGACCAAGGCGATGGCGGTCGAACTGGCGCCCGCCGGAATTCGCGTCAATGCGATCTGCCCTGTGGCGGGCGAAACCCCGCTTCTGAAAAGCTTCATGGGCGAGGACACGCCCGAGATGCGGGCGAAATTCCTCTCGACCATTCCCATCGGGAGGTTTTCGACGCCGGAGGACATGGGCAACGCCGCAGCGTTCCTCTGTTCGGACGAGGCTGCGATGATCACCGGTGTCGCGCTCGAGGTCGATGGCGGGCGCTGCATCTGAGTGGCGGATCCGGGCGTTTCACCACCCCCCCCGCGAGGTATTTGCACTACAATGAAAAGGCGAAGGTGATGAAGGTCGTCAATCTCGCGCAGAAGCTGTCGCTGTTCGACACCCATTGGGATCCGAAGGTGGTGGCCTCCTACAACGGCAATGACATCATGGTGGTGAAATTCCAGGGCGAGTTTCCGTTTCACGACCATCCCGACACCGATGATTTCTTCCTGGTGATCGAGGGGGAGGTGATCCTCGATGTCGAGGGGCAGAGCCATCGGCTCGGGCCGGGCGAGCTATTCGTCGTGCCGAAGGGGGTGCGCCACCGGCCACGGGCGGAACGCGAGGCGAAGGTCCTGCTGATCGAACCGGCGGGAACGCCGAATACCGGCGACGCGGCGACAGCGGCGCGTAAGGACCGGATCTGATGCGGCCCGGCGCGCGGAACCTGATCACCGACGTCGCCGGGTTGACGGTCGGTCACGCGGAGGACCACCGCATCCGCACCGGCGTCACGGTGCTTCTGGGCGAAAAGCCCTTCACCGCCGCCTTCCATGTCATGGGCGGCGCGCCCGGCACGCGGGAGACCGATCTTCTCGCCCCCGACAAGCTGGTGCAGGAGGTGGACGCGCTGGTCCTGTCCGGCGGTTCGGCCTTCGGGCTTGATGCCGCGTCGGGGGTGGCCGACGGGCTGCGCGCGCTGGGGCGCGGCTTTGCCGTCGGCGACCAGAGGGTGCCGATCGTGCCGGGGGCGATCCTCTTCGATCTTCTGAACGGCGGCGCCAAGGACTGGCGGGAAAACCCCTACAAGGGGCTCGGCCGGGCGGCGCTGGAGGCAGCCGGCCCCGATTTCGCGCTTGGCACCGCGGGGGCGGGAACCGGGGCGCAGACGCATGACCTGAAGGGCGGGCTCGGCTCTGCCTCGGCGGTGCTCGACAGCGGCATCACGGTCGGGGCGCTCGTCGCCGTCAATGCGATCGGGTCGGTTACCGTGGGCGACGGGCCGCATTTCTGGGCTGCCCCGTGGGAAACCGGGGACGAGTTCGGCGGGCTTGGCCTGCCCTCCGGCTTTGCGCCCGCGGCCGAACCGCCGCTGATGAAGCGCGCCGGAGAGGCCACGACGATCGCCATCGTCGCCACCGATGCCGCGCTCAGCCAGGCCCAGGCGCAGCGCATGGCGACGGCCGCCCATGACGGCATGGCGCGCGCCATCGTGCCCTCGCACACGCCCATCGACGGCGATCTGGTCTTCGCCGCCGCAACCGCACGCAAACGGCTTTCCGATCCCCTCACCGACACGTTCCTGATCGGCCATGCCGCCGCGTCCTGCCTCGCCCGCGCCATCGCCCGCGCGGTCCATGCGGCCGAGACGCGGAAGGGTGATCTGGCGCCAACCTGGCGGACGCGCTTCGGCAATGGCTGACGACCGGCCCGCCGATCCCGACACTCAACGGCGTCAAGACCGAACGGCCCGCCTGGTCGGGGCCTCAGCCGAGGAGCGCCGTCATCAGCGGGCTCTCGCCCACCTCCAACCCCTCGATCACGTCGAAATGATGCTTGCCCGCGTCGATGGTGACCGGGCAGGCCCAGGCATTGCCGAGCCGCCGCGCCTGGTCGAGGAAGGCCGGACGCTCGCCGCCGCCCACCCAGACATGGACGGGAAGTCCGGCGCGGCGGGGAAGGAGCGCGGGACTTTCGGCCCTGGCCTCGGCGGCGTCGATGCGAAGGTCGGCGTTCATGCTGGTCTCACGGAGCGGCCTCAAATCCGTGAGGGGAGAGATGGGCACGATCCGCGCCACGCGCCCGGCGAGCGCGTCCGGCAACGTGTCCGGGCAGGCCATCCGCGCGGAAAGATGCCCGCCTGCCGAATGGCCGGTGATCACGATCGGGCCCGCGATCCCGGCCGCGGCCGCCGTCACCGCCGCCGCGACCTGCCGCACGATACCGGCGATCCGCGCGGCGGGCGCGAGCGTGTAGGCCGGCATCGCGACGGCCCAGCCGCGCGCAACGGCGCCCGCGGCAAGATGCGAGAAATCGCGCGGGGAAAAGTCCAGCCAATAGCCGCCGTGGACGAAGACCATGAGCCCGGCCGGATCGCCCTCAGGCAGGAAGAGGTCGAACCATTCCGCCTCCGCCGGCCCGTAGCGGAGGCCGAGCCGCCCCCCCGCCGCCGCGCGGAACGCCGCCGCTTTCGCCGACCAGCGTGGCGGATAGGTGTCGCCGTCGGGGATATACTTTGCATTCGCGAAGGCCTCGTCATATCTCATGCGTGACATCCTCACGTTCCGTGCGCGCGCTGGACAAAGCATCCGGCCTCGTGCATTTGATCAAATTGCCAAACACAGGGGGTTCCCATGCTCGATTCCGTCACCAACCTTAGGTCGCGTCTCAAAGACCCGTCGCTTCTGGTAACGCAGGCCTATGTCGCGGGGCAATGGGTGGACGCCGATGACGGCGCGGTCTTCGAGGTCACCAACCCTGCACGGGGCGACGTGATCTGCACCGTTCCGGACCTGTCGCGCGCCGAGGTCGCCCGCGCGATCGCCGCCGCCGACAAGGCGCGCCACGAATGGGCGGCGCGCACCGGCAAGGAGCGTGCGGCCGTGCTGCGCGCCTGGTATGACCTCATGGTCGCGAATGCCGACGACCTCGGCGCGATCCTGACGGCGGAAATGGGCAAACCCCTCGCCGAAGCGAAGGGCGAAGTGCTCTACGGCGCCTCCTTCGTCGAATGGTTCGCCGAGGAGGCCAAGCGCGTCTATGGCGAGACGATTCCCGGCCATCAGCGTGACAAGCGCATCACCGTGATCAAGCAGCCGATCGGGGTGGCCGCCTCGATCACGCCGTGGAACTTCCCGAACGCCATGATCGCGCGGAAGGTGGCGCCGGCGCTCGCGGTGGGTTGCGGCTTCGTCGCGCGGCCGGCGGCGGAAACGCCGCTCTCGGCGCTCGCGATGGCCGTGCTGGCCGAACGCGCGGGCGTGCCGGCCGGGCTCTTTTCCGTCGTTACCTCGACCAAGTCCTCGGCCATCGGCAAGGAATTCTGCGAAAACCACGCGGTTCGGAAACTCACCTTCACCGGCTCGACCGAAGTGGGGCGCATCCTTCTGCGCCAGGCCGCCGACCAGGTGATGAAATGCTCGATGGAGCTTGGCGGCAACGCACCCTTCATCGTCTTCGACGACGCCGACCTCGATGCCGCCGTCGAAGGCGCGATGATCTCCAAGTTTCGCAACAACGGCCAGACCTGCGTCTGCGCCAACCGGATCTACGTGCAGGCCGGCGTCTATGACGCGTTTGCCGAAAAGCTCGCGGCGGCGGTGAAGAAGCTCAACGTCGGCGATGGCCTCGATGACGGCGTGACCACCGGCCCCCTGATCAACGCGGCCGCTGTCGAGAAGGTCGAGGAGCATATCGCCGACGCGCTCGCCGGCGGCGGCCATGTCGTGACCGGCGGCAAGCGCCACGCCCTTGGCGGCACCTTCTTCGAGCCGACCGTCGTCACCGGCATAACGCCCGAGATGAAGGTCTCGACCGAAGAGACGTTCGGCCCCCTCGCCCCCCTCTTCAAGTTCGAGACCGAGGAAGAGGTGATCGCGCTTGCCAACAACACGATCTTCGGGCTCGCCTCCTACTTCTACGCCCGGGATATCGGCCGGATCACCCGCGTCCAAGAGGCGCTGGAATACGGCATGGTCGGCGTCAACACCGGCCTCATCTCGACCGAGGTCGCGCCCTTCGGCGGCGTCAAGCAGTCCGGCCTCGGCCGCGAGGGCAGTCACCACGGCACCGAGGATTACCTCGAGATGAAGTACATCTGCCTGTCGGTCTGATCATCGGATGAACGACCGGGAACGCGCGGGTGCATGCCCGCGCGTTTCATTTTTGCGCCGGCCGCACGCACCACGTCGGGCACGGCCGAAAGCGCCATGACGATGTGATAAACCGCCGATTGCGCGCCGATGAGCCGGGGCTCTTCTTCGGTGGATGCGCCGAGCGTGGCGACTTCCCACGGCAGTAGCGGCGTGGTGCGAACGGGCGCAGAGGCTGAACGGGAAACGATTTTCGTTTTCATGACGCTGTCTCCTGATAAGATTGAGATCTGGACCTTTTTCTCGATCCTACGCCCCTCGCGGGGAACCGGCGGGGAGACCGGCGGGAAATCGAAGGGAAATCGCGCGCGACATCGGTGAATAATGCAGGGAAACGTGCCCCGGAATCTGCGGCTGACACTGCTGGGTCCGTTTCGGTTCGGAACGGACCACTCGGAAATCCCGATTTCCGCCGCCAAACAGAAGGCGCTGCTCGCCCTTCTTGCCCTGGCGCCGGAGGGGCGCCTGCCGAACGAGAGGATCATGGCGCTTCTCTGGGGCGACCGGGCCGACCCGCAGGCGCGGGACAGTCTGAAACATGCCTTGGCCGATTTGAGGACGCGCCTCGGCGATACCGGCACCCAACTCCTGAATTCCCAGCACGGCACGGTCGACCTGGATCTCGGGCAGATCGCAGTTGACGCCCGCGAACTTGCCGACCTGCTGGCATCGGGTACGGCAGAGGCATTGCGCCGCGCGGTCGCGCAACCGGCCGGGGAGCTTCTCGACGGTCTGTCGATCCGCGATGCCGCATTCGAAGACTGGCTGCGTGACGAGCGGGAAGCATGGCACGAGCGGAGAAGAACTGCCGGCCGCCGGCTGCTGACGCTCATGCGCGAACGGAATGACGACACCGGCACGCTCGACGCGGCCAAGATCCTGCTCGACCTCGACCCGTTGAGCGCAGATGCCGTGCGCGCGGTCATGCATGGCCTTGCCGAGGGGGGCGACAAGATCGCTGCGCTCAGGTGCTTCGCGACCTATGCGGACCGGCTCAGGGCGGATCTGGACGTCGCGCCGGACGCCGATACGGCCGCCCTTGCCGAGACGTTGAGGTCGCGACCCGAATTACCGTCCGGCCACGACGCGCGACGGACGTCACGCCCCGTTTCCACAAAACCCTCGATCGCCGTCCTTCCCTTTCGCAACCTGAACGGAAAGACGGACGAGGACTATTTCGCCGAAGGGATCGCCGAAGATATCGTCACCGCGCTTTCGCAGTATCGCTGGTTCTTCGTGATCGCCCGCAATTCCAGCTTTCTCTACCGCGACCGCCGCGACGATCTTCGTGGCATCGCCGCCGAACTCGGTGTCCGCTACATTCTCGATGGCAGCGTCCGCCGAAGCGGTTCCAGCGTGAGGATCACGGGAGAGCTTGTCGAGCCGGAGACCGGCATCCAGGTCTGGGGCGGACGCTACGACCGGGACATCTCGGACATCTTCGCCCTTCAGGAGGAGATCGCCCGCCGCGTTGTCGGCGCCATAGAGCCCGAGATCCTGCGGGGCGAGAGCCAGCGCGCCGCCGCAAAACCGTCGGTGAACCTCGACGCTTATGACTGCCACATGCGGGGCGTCTGGTACCACAACCGCCAGAACATGGCCGAGGATTTCGACAAGTCGATCGAATGGCAAAAGAAGGCCGTCGATCTGGACCCGATGCTGGCACGGGCCAGCATGATCATGTCCCGCTCGATCTACGCGCGCGCCCTGCACGGCTTCAGCCAGGATCTCGATCAGGACCGGCGCGACCTGCTTGAGGCCGCAACCCATGCGGTGTCGCTCGAGGACCGGGATTCCTATGCCCACTACGCGATGTGCCTCGCTCATCTGATGGATCAGCAGCCTGCGGCAGCCGTGCTCGAGGCAGAGCGCGCGACCGAACTCGCGGTGAACTTCGCATTGGGACAGAACGCGCTCGGTTGGTCGCGCGTGTTCACTGGCAAGTTCGCCGAAGCGATCCCGCCGATCGAAACGGCGATGCGCCTTAGCCCGGTCGATCCCGTCGGGTACTTCTTCCACGCGGCCATCGGTCTGGCCCACTATCACCTGGGACATTACGAGGAGGCTGCGAGACATGCCCAGCGCGGCTATTCATCGAAACCGCGCTACTTCAACATGCTTGTCCTTCTTGCCGCCCTCGGGCAGTTGAACAGAAGGGCGGAAACCACCGCGCTTGCGGCGCAGGCGCGCACAAGCCGTCCGAAGGATCACGCCCGCTACTGGCAACTACTGTTTCCCTATGCGGATAACGCCCACCGCGACCATTTCCGTGAAGGAATGGCCCGCGCCGGTTACGCGCCGGACAGCGAGGCATGACACGCGCCGCACGGCAGGCGGGGGCGCATGATGCCCCACAAAGAACTCGCGTTATCGGATAGCAATCGCGCGATTTTGCCTAGCGGCAGCCCCTCGCCCTATCCCCGTCTCATCGATTTTCGCAACCGGGAGACGCCCCATGCTGCCCACGATCCGCAAGACCGCAACCGCCGCCATCGCCGCCCTGTCGCTGGCCGCCGCCGTGCCCGCCCATGCCTGGGGTGAGAAGGAGCAGAACGCGCTCGCCGCGCTCGCCGTTGCCGGCGTCGTCGGAACCCTCCTCTACAAGGACCGGCAGCGCAAGCAGGCGACGGTTTCGCGCCAGTACGTCGCGCCGCGCTACCAGCAGCCGGCGCCCACCTACCGCGCACTCGTCTACCAGGAGCCGGCCTACCGCGAACCGGCCCGCTACCAGCCGGAGCAAAGCTCGGGCATCTACACGACCTCCGCCGCCCGCGCGTTCAACAGCTACACCCAGGAAGAACGCCGCCGCATCCAGTCGCGTCTTGCCGGCGCCGGCTACTATCACGGCAGCATCGACGGCGCCTTCGGCCCGATGACCTACCGCGCCATCATGGCGATTGCCGGCGACTCGACCGGTACCGATCAGGTCTCCACCATGCGGGGCGCGTTCGAGTTCTACGACACCCTGCTCGGCTGACGCCCCCCTATTGCGCCACGGCGAAGGTCGGTCGTCCATCCGCGGCCGGCCCTTCCTCGCCTTCCGGCAATCGCTTGCAATCAGTCGGCGTGGGGAAGCTTCGACAGGAAAGTCACGATAGCCTCCCGGCCTTCGATATCCGGCGCGTGGTGTTTGCTCAGAAAGGCATCGAGGCCGTCATATCCGGCGTTTTCAGTGTAGCGCCGGACCAGAGCCAACATCAGCATCGGGCTATGACAGAAAATGCATCGCGCCTTCAGGATGTCTGCGCCCGGGACGATTTTGCCCTGTTCCTGGCCGGTGGCAAGCGACGGGCATGATGCGAGTAAGAATATCATGAACAGTGCTGACCATTTCCTTCGGAAATTGCGCGCGCTCATGAAGCAGTCCTCGTCACATCTGCACGGAACGGTCCTTCAACTCGATTTTGACGCCCTACAGATGATCTTTTTACCACTCGCCTCCGCCTTCGGGACTGATCGGAATCAATCGCCGACGCGGCCGAAAATCGACAGTCCGCAAGGCACGGACACCACACGCCCCGCAATCCGTTTCGGGTCATACCCGGATTATTTCGGCCTCCGGCCAAGGATTGACGCCCGGCGCCCGTCATAGTCCTGTCATGCGCATGCAAACCCCGGACGAGGCTTTGGCGATTGCCGCCGCAGGAGGAGACCGCGATGCCTTCGCGGCGCTTCTCGATCGGCATTACGACCGCATCTTCGGGCTTTGCTTCCGCCTGACCGGCACCCGGGCCGAGGCCGAGGACCTGACCCAGGACATCTGCTGCGCCCTGCCGGCCAAGCTCGGCAGTTTCCGGCAGCAGGCGCGGTTCACGACCTGGCTCTACCGGGTCACAGTCAACGCCGCCCATGACCGCCGACGCCGGGTGGCCACGCATCGGAGGGCCGCGGATGGCTGGGGCGACTGGGAAGCGAACCGCCGCGCCGGGATCGCCGAAGAGGCCGAGGCGCAGGACTGGCTCGCCACAACGATGGCGCGGCTGACGCGGGAACTGAGGGACACGGTTGCCCTGACGCTGGGCGAGGACCTGAGCCAGAAGGAGGCCGCCGAGGTGCTGGGCGTCTCCGAAGGAACGGTCGCCTGGCGGATGAGCGAGGTCAAGAAACGCCTGCGCGAGATGGCGCGGGCGGAGGGCATGCTATGAGCGACGAATTCGACAAGCTGCGCGCGGGTCTGAAATCCGCATCCCCTGCCCCGGAACCGGCAGCGAAGGCCGAAGCCCTGCGCCGCGCGATGGAAAATTTCGACCGCCACCAAGAAACCGCGACCAGGACGCGTCCCATGTCGGACCGCCCCGGACGGGCGGGCTTTCTGACAGGAGTACGCGAGATGATTTCGAAAATGACGAGCCGCCCGGCCCTCGCCGCCACCGCCTCGATCGCCGCAATCGGCGTGGCCATCACGCTCTGGCCGCAGATCCAGCGCGAGATCGCATCACCGAAGCCCCATCCCGATACGTTCGACAGAACGATTGTGGAAGTGTCGCCCCCCGCCCCGGCCGAGGAAACCGCCACGCTGCGCGGCACCGCCCAGAAGGCCAACGCGCCGGCGGGCGCCGACATGGCCGAGGCCGATGCGGCGTTGTCCGACGCGATGCCCGCGGCGGAGCCTGTATTCGAAGCAGCGCCTCAATCCCTCGCCCGTAGCCGCGAGGTGGGCGTGATTTCCGGCAATTTCGCCGCTGCGCCGCCGGTCAGCCTGGCAGCGCCGGCAGAGGACACACGTCTGGCGCCATCACGCCCAGACACAGAAGCCTATGCCAGCGCCACCCCCAACCCGGTGAAGATCGCGGCCGAGGACCCCGTTTCCACCTTCTCCGTCGACACCGACACGGCGTCCTACTCGGTCATCCGCTCCTCGCTCACGAACGGCCAGCTTCCCCCGAAGGAGGCCGTGCGGATCGAGGAGATGGTGAACTACTTCCCTTACGGCTACGCCGCCCCCGAACCGGGCGAAGCGCCGTTCCGCGCATCGGTCAGCCTGTTCCAGACGCCTTGGAACGCCGACACACAGCTTCTCCGGATCGGCCTGCAAGGCGTCCTGCCCGCGACCGACGACCGCCCGCCGCTGAACCTCGTCTTCCTGATCGACACGTCCGGCTCGATGGACGACCCGAAGAAACTGCCGCTCCTGAAACAGTCCTTCCGACTGATGCTCGGCCAGCTTCGTCCCGCGGACCGGGTGGCCATCGTCACCTATGCCGGTTCCGCCGGGCTGGTGCTGGAGCCGACGGCGGCCTCTGACCAGACGACGATCCTCGCCGCGCTCGACCGGCTCGACGCCGGCGGCGCCACCGCCGGGCAAGACGGGCTGCAACAGGCCTACGCCGTCGCCGAAAGCATGGGCGGCGACGGGCATGTGCGCCGCATTCTTCTCGCCACCGACGGCGATTTCAACGTCGGTCTGTCCGATCCCGAAGCGCTGAAGGATTTCATCGCGAAGAAGCGCGAAAGCGGCACCTATCTGTCGGTCCTCGGATTCGGGCGCGGCAATCTCGACGACGCGACGATGCAGGCGCTCGCCCAGAACGGCAACGGCACGGCGGCCTATATCGACACGCTGTCCGAAGCGCAGAAGGTGCTGGTCGACCAGCTTTCCGGCGCGCTCTTCCCCATCGCCGACGACGTGAAAATCCAGATCGAATTCAACCCCGCCGCCGTCGCCGAATACCGGCTGATCGGCTACGAGACACGCGCTTTGGCGCGCGAGGATTTCAACAACGACCGCGTCGATGCAGGCGAGATCGGCGCGGGCCATCAGGTGACCGCGCTTTACGAAGTGACACCGGTCGGATCGCCCGCCCGGCTTTCCGACCCCCTGCGCTATGGATCGGCGCCTGACGGCGGCCCGGCGGCGGAACTCGGCTTCCTGAAGCTGCGCTACAAGGCGCCGGGCGGGTCCACCTCGCAACTCGTCGAAACCCCGATACCGGCAACCCCGAGCGAGGCCGATACAGATGCCCGTTTCGCCGCCGCCATTGCCGGCATGGGCCAGCTTCTCTCCGGGCCTAAATATCTCGGGACCTGGGGGTGGGACGAGGCAATCGCGCTTGCGAACGGAGCGAAGGGCGACGATCCGTTCGGCTACCGCGCCGAGGCGGTGCAACTGATGCGCCTCGGCCAAAGCCTCGCCCGCTGACGGGTCCCGGCCCCGGCAACATCGCCGCCGCGTCCATCTGCGCGGCGGCGATTCCCAAGCCGTACGAAGCGCGCTAGTGTCACGGCCATGACCGATCTCATCGCCACCGGACATCTCACGACCGCCGATCTGGCCGCGCTCGCGTTTCTCCTCCTCGCCTGGCTCGGTTTCGGGCTCCTAGTGGAACACGCGCCCGCCCGCCGGCCCTCGGTCTCAGGGCTGATGGTCGGCTACCGGCGCGAATGGATGCGCCAGTTCGTCACCCGCGACCCGCGCATCTTCGATGCGGCGATCATGGACAACCTCAGGCAGGGGACGAGCTTCTTCGCCTCGGCGACGATGATCGCAATCGGCGGCGGCGTGGCCCTGATCGGCGATACCGAGCGGCTTCTGGGGCTGGCCGAAGACCTGACGCTCGCCTCGGCCCCGGCCGCCGTATGGGAGGCGAAGATCATCGTCGTGATCCTCTTCCTCACCAATGCCTTCCTGAAATTCGTCTGGTCGCATCGGCTCTTCGGGTATTGCGCCATCCTCATGGCGGCGGTGCCCAACGATCCGGCCGATCCGCTCGCCTATCCCCGCGCCGAACAGGCGGCCGACGTGAACATCTTTGCCGCGAGAAGCTTCAACCGGGGCCTGCGCGCGATCTATTTCGCGCTCGGGTCGCTGGCCTGGATTCTCGGGCCCATCGCCCTCGCGCTGGCCACACTGGCGACGCTCACGGTGCTCTGGCGGCGCGAGTTCGCGTCGCTCTCGCGCAAGGTCCTGATGAAAAGCACACCAAAGTGATCGCCGATACGCGCCGGACATGGCAGTCTTGGGCGATGCATCGACCGATCCTTGCCGCGCTTTTCATCGCCACCGGCCCCGCCTTCGCCGAAGCCCCCGTGGTCGTCTCTGCCGAGGCACGGCCCGGCGCGTCTGGCTGGACGTTTGCGGTCACGCTCCGCCATCCCGATACCGGATGGGATCACTATGCCAGCGGGTGGGAAGTGCTCGCCCCCGATGGCACTCGGCTCGGATACCGCGAACTGACGCATCCTCACGTCGACGAACAGCCCTTCACCCGCAGCCTCTCTGGCGTCAACATTCCTGCCGGCATCGACTACGTGCTGATCCGCCCGCGCTGCACGCTCGACGGCTGGGTCGCTTCGCCGACACGCCTTGACCTTGCGCGGTAAGACCGGCTCTCCTCGGCGGTATATTGCCGCATCGGTCGTTTTTTGACAACCAAGAGTAGAGAGAATCGATTTCGTCATGCTACCTTTATGTTGCCGCCACAAATGCGTGCTCTGAGTGCTGCCACTCACCGGGAGGATGACATGAGCCAGACGCAGCGTCGTGACGAGATTGATCTGTTTGTCGATGACCTTCTCGCGAACCCTGAACGGGCCGAGGAACTGAAGGGCCAGCTTCGCCACAAGTTCGGCGATGCCGTGTCCCCGGAGCAGCGCCGCGCGCAGCTGCGCCTCCTGACGCTCTGCAACGACGCAGAGGCGATGTGGGACAACGTTCCCGTCTGACCTTCGCCGGCAAGGCGGTTTGACGTCCATCTTGCCGATCACATCCTGAAATCCCGACCCGCGTGGATCTGTATCCCGTCGGATAATCTGGGTCTTGACGCACGTCGGGTTCGGCATGCCGATTGGCAAGCCGGACCGGACTTCAGCGTCGGCCTTCGCGCAGCCAGGCCGCGATGCTGAGCCCCGCCGCGATCAAGAGGAAGAGCCACGCCGGCAGCAGCGGGCTCACGCGGATATCCATCGTCTGATAGGCTCCGCGCGGGGTGATCCCGATCCAGCCGCGCCCCGCGGCGGGGCGGCCTTCGCGCACCACGCGCACGTCCGGCGCGCCGTCTTCCAGCGACAGGAATCCGCCATTGGTGGGCGTCACCGCCGGGTCCAGCCGTTCTTCGGTCGCGATCGTTTCCTCGAACTCGCGCGGCGCGGCGGGGCCAAGCGCCGTCACCCGCTCCAGTTCGCCATCCGAAAGCCGGTAAAGCCCGAGGTCCGGCGCGGCGTAATCGGCCTCGAACCGGCCCGGCGCGGCTTCCTGAAGCGCAAGCTGCGTCGAGGTCCCGTCGGGCGCGGTCACCGTCACCTCGCGCCCGCCCTCCTCGAGCGTCCGCCGCGTGATCGTCAGCACATTGCCATGCGCCGTCGCGGTCAGCGCCTCTTCCTCCAGATCCGGCTCCTTCATCATCCAGTGCGCCAGCCGCCGCAGGAGTTCGAGCTGCGGCCCGCCGCCTTCGAAACCCCGCGCCCAGAGCCACGCCTGATCGGAGCCGAGAAGCGCCACGCGCCCCTCTCCGACGCGGTTCAGGATCAGAAGCGGGGCGCCGTCGGGGCCGTCCATGACGACCTGCCCGATCGGGTCGGTCAGGTCGATATAGCGGGTCCAGCGGCCCCAGTGCGGATCGCCGACCGTGCCCGCCTCACCGCCCTCCGGCGCGAAGGTCTCAAGCCCCTCCGTCACTGGATGCCGCTCCCCAAGGGCGGAGACGCGCGGCAGGAACGGACCGTCGATCACCCGCGCGGTCGGCCGCGCCGGCAGGATGTCGCCAAGGCCGGAATGGTAAAGGCTCTCCACCGAGGCGAAGTCGGGTCCGGCCGAGACCAGAACCGCGCCGCCGGTTTCGACATAGTCGCGGATATTGTCGAGGTAGGCCGAAGGCAGGATGCCGCGCAACCGGTAGCGGTCAAAGATGATCAGGTCGAATTCCTTGATCTTCTCGACGAAAAGCTCGCGCGTCGGGAAGGCGATCAGCGACAGTTCCGAGACCGGCACCCCGTCCTGCTTGTCGGGCGGCCGCAGGATCGTGAAATGCACCAGGTCGACGGCGCTGTCCGACTTCAGGAGGTTGCGCCAGGTCCGCTCGCCCGCATAGGGCTCCCCCGAGACGAGAAGCACGCGGAGCCGGTCGCGGACACCGTTGATCTGCACGACGGCCATGTTGTTGCGGTCGGTCAACTCGCCCTCGGCGGTCTCGAGCGTCAATTGGATGACGTTCTGGCCGCCATGATCGAGAACCAGCGGCAGGTCCAGATCCTCGCCGACCGGCACCGAATAGGCCTCGGCCTCGCCCCCGTCGATGGCGATCTGGAGCGTCACCCGGCGCCCGGCCTCGGCAGCGGGCATCCGCCCCTCTTCGTCGATGCGGAGCGTGAGGCTCAGGGGCTCGCCGATGATGCCGAAGGCGGGCGCAGTCTTGATCAGAAGCCGCCGGTCCCAATCGCTGTCATGGCCGGTCAGGAGGACGTTGAGGGGCGCCGGCATGTCGGGGGCGAGGTCGAGGTCATGGACCTGCCCGTCGCTGATGAGGATCGCTCCGGCGACGCGCGCGCGTGGCTCTTCGGCTAGTGCCTGCGACAGGGCAGTCATCGCCAAGGTCCCGGCATCCTCGGCGCCATCGCCAACTGTGATCTTGCGAAGCTCGGTGTCCGGAAGGGCCGCTACCTCCGCCTCGATTCGCGCCACCGCCGACGCCGTCTGCTCGGCGCGGTCGGAAATCTTCTGGCTCGCGCTCTCGTCGACGACAAGGATCACGATATCCGACAGCGCCCGCCGGTCCTCGCGTTGCAGCGACGGCTGGGCGACGGCGGCGAGGACAGCGAGGGCGGCGAGCGCGCGGAGCCACCACCCGGCAAACCCGCGCCAGAGCGCGACACCGATGAAGGCCGCGGCAAGGGCCGCCATGCCCCAGATCAGCGGCCAGGGGACCAGAGGATCGAAAACCACCTGCCCGTTCATTGCCCGAGCCTTTCGAGAAGCGCGGGCACGTGGACCTGGTCGGATTTGTAGTTGCCGGTCAGCACATGCATGATCAGGTTGACGCCGAAGCGGTACGCGATCTCGCGCTGCCGCTCGCCGCCCAGGCCGCGCCCCACCGGGAACATCGGCCGGTTCTGTTCGTCCACCGCCCAGGCCGACGCCCAGTCATTGCCGCCGATGACGACCGGCGTCACCCCGTCGTTGAGGTTGCGGAACGGCATCCCTTCGGCCAGTTCGGCGTCCACCGGCGCGGCCTCGACCCAGACGGCGCGGCCGGCATGACGGCCGGGGAAATCCTGCAGAAGGTAGAAGCTGCGGGTCAACACATGGTCCTTCGGGATCGGCTCCAAGGGCGGAATGTCGAGCGGAGCGGCCAGCGCCTGCAACCGCCGCCCCTCGGGCGAGGCGGCGCCGAAGCCAGCAACGTCGCCGTCGCGGGTGTCGAAAAGGATCATGCCGCCGGTCCGGAGGTAGCGGTTGATCTTGGCATAGGCCGCGGGCGACGGCGCCCCCTGCCCCGCCGTCACCGGCCAGTAGAGAAAGGTGAAGACCGAAAGCTCGTCGGTTTCGAGGTCGACCCCCTGCGGTTCGGCCGGCTCCACCGATGTGCGGGCGAAGAGCACTTCTGAAAGGCCCCATAGCCCGGCCTCGGCCACCCGGTCGGTCTCCGCGTCGCCCGTGAGGACATGGGCGAGGACGACGTTGCCGGCCGCCTTCACCACCTTGTCGTCGAGCGCCCCCTGCGCCCTGAGATCGCCGGGGGCGAGGACGGGCAAGAGCAGGAGAAGCGCCGCCGCGATCCCGGCGCGCGGCCCCCGAAGCCGCCCGGCAAGCGCCATCGAGGCAATGAGGTCGGCCATGAGCAGCGCCAGCGCCGCGCCAAGCACCCAGCCTTTCAGCGGCAGTTCACGCGCGACCGTCAACCCCTCGACCGCCACGCCGGCCGGCCAGCCGGTGGCGGCCAGCACGCGATCCGGGGCGATGACGTTGACCGCGAGCTGCCGGTCGCCGGAGGCGTAGAGCCCCGGCGGCAAATCGGGGCCGGTCCGCGCCTCGGCCAGCCGCTCCCCCGGCACGCCGGGTAGCTCCGTTGCCTCTCCAAGCGCGCCGAACCCGTCCAGCACCTTTTCCGCGACCCAGATGGTGCCCGCCAGTTCCGCCACCTCGGGCCGCGCGGCGCGGCTTGAAATCGCCAGCCGCTCCAGCATCTGCACGAAGAGACCGGAAAGCGGCAGGTTCGTCCATTCGGCATTGGCAGACACGTGGAAGAGGACGACCTGCCCGTCGCCGATCTGCCGGCGGGTGACAAGCGGCGTGCCATCGGCCAGCGTCGCGATCGTCGCCTCGGCCAGATCCGGACCGGGTTGGGCAAGGACCTGCGCCGAGATCGCGACATCCGCCGGCGCCACCAGCCCCGCGAAGGGCGAGGTTTCCGGGAACGGTGCCAGCGCCTTCGGCTCACCCCAGCTCATCGTGCCGCCGACGGCGCGACCGCCGACCCGAAGCCGCACCGGCAACAGGGGATCGAGCGTGTCGCGGCCGACATCGGAGGCGGCAAGGCGCGGCCCCGCGAAGCGGACGAGAAGCCCACCTTCCTCGATCCAGTCGGTGACATCCTCGACCTCCGCCACCTTGGCGATGTCGGCAAGGATGATCACGTCGGGATTGGCCAGCAGCACGTCGCCGATCGTGCCCTCGATCAGGTCGGCCGTCGGCACCAGCGCCTGCCGCAGGTAATGGCCGGGGGCCAGAAGCTCCAGCCCCTCGCGCCCGGTGCCGGCGGTGACAAGCGCCACCTTGCGCCGCTTCAGCGCGTCGTCGGCGAGCGCCACGGCACCGGCCGTCGCCTCGCCCGCGACCTCGAACCGCGTCAGGCGGTTCCTGAGTTCCGGCGGCAGGTCGAACTCGGCCATCGCAACGCCCTCGCCGGAGGCGAATTCGGCCGGCGCCCGCGCCAGTTCCCGCTCGATCCCCGCCGGATCGAGACCGTGGGCCACGATATCGGCGCTGCCCGGCCCCTCGGTCCGCGCCCTGAGGATACGGGCCGACACCGTGCCGCCCTCATACCCCGCCGCACCGAGCGCCAGGACGTTGCGGGCGCTTTCAACGGCTGTCACCGCACCATGCGCGTCGAGCGCGGCAAGAAGCGCCGCGCGCCCCTCGCGGTCGATCCCGTCCGACAGCCAGAGCGTGTCGAAATCGCCAGCCGGCAACGTCGCCGCGAGGGATTCCATGCCCGCCAGCAACGGCTCCCACGCCATCGGCTGCACGGAGGGCAGGCCCGCCGCGACCGCGTCGGCGGCGGCGAAGGTCGGCCCGTCCGCCGGCACGTCGGTCAGCGAGACAAGCGCCACCGGCCGCCCCATGCGCCCGGCTTCCGACAGGGCCGCGCCGATCCGCGCGGTCGTGCGGCTCCAATCCCGCGCCGAGGCCCAGCTGCCATCCGTCAGGATCAGGAGCGGCCCCTCGCCCGCCGGTTTTTCCTCGGGGTTTAGGACAGGCCCGGCGAAGGCGGCGATGATCGCCGCGATCGCGATCATCCGCATCAGGAGAAGCCACCACGGTGTCCGATCGGCCTGCTGTTCCTCGTCCTGCAGGCCGAGAAGCAGCGCCACGCCCGGAAACCGCCGCCGGATCGGCGCAGGCGGAATGGCCCTGAGCAACAACCACAGGACCGGCAGCACGGCGAGGCCCCAAAGCAGCCAGGGCACGGTGAAGCCGATGGGGCCGAGGACCAGCATCAGCCGTCCTTCCTGAGCGCGGCGTAAAGCCAGAGAAGCGCGGCTTGCGCCGGGTCGCCGGTGTGATGGGTGGTAAAGAGCCAGCCCGCCTGCCGCGCGAGAGTGGCGAGCCGGTCTTTCCGCTCGGCAAGCCGCGCCAGATAGCGGTCACGCAGGTCGCCGGCCTTGCGGGTCTCATGGCTGACCGTGCCGGCCATGCTTTCGAAGATCGTGCGCCCGTCGAAGGGAAACGCCTCCTCGACCGGGTCGAGTACCTGCATCAGAATGCCGGTCACGCCCTTGTCCGCCGCCCGGCCCAGCGCCTTTTCGACGGAATCCGGGTCGCCCATGAAGTCCGACAGGAACACGGCCCGCGATCCCGGCAGGATCGCCCGGGCCTCGGGCGCGCCGAAATCGGCCTTGCCCGCCGCGCGGGTAAAGGCCTGTGCGAGCCGCAGAAGCTGCACCTCGCCCGAGCGCGGCGGGGCAATCGGATCGGCCAGCCCGACCCGTTCTCCGGCGCGGATCAGAAGGACGGCGAGCGCCAGCGCCAGCAGCCGGGCCCGGTCGGCCTTGGCCTGCCGCTTCGGATCGCCGGTGAATTCCATGGAGCGCGCATCGTCAACCCAAAGATGGACCGACTGCGCCGCCTGCCATTCCTTTTCGCGAACGAACTGGGCGTCGGCCCGACCCGACCGGCGCCAGTCGATGGCCCGCGCCTCGTCGCCCGCATGGGCAGGGCGGTATTGCCAGAACTCGTCGCCCATGCCCGACAGCCGGCGCCCATGCTCGCCAAGCTGCACGGTCGCCGCCAGATGCCGCGCATCCGCCATCAGGGGCGGCAGGGTCGAGGCCAGCGCCTCCGCCTGCCGCCTGAGCCCGGCGGGCCGGGCCGAATGGGGCGCGGCTTCGGTCATGCCGCCTCGGCGCGGGTGACGTCGCGGGCGACGCCGTCGATGATCGACGCAAGGCTTTCGCCACGCGCCCGGGCGGCGAAGGACAATGCCATCCGGTGGCTGAGAACCGGACGCGCGAGCGCCAGCACATCGTCGGCCGATGGCGCGAGGCGACCGTTGAGAAGCGCCCGCGCCCGGACCGTCAGCATCAGCGCCTGCGCCGCGCGCGGCCCCGGCCCCCAGCTCACGCTGCCGGACACGGCTTGGCCGGCCTCTGCCTCGCCCGGCCGGCAGGCGCGGACGAGGTCGAGGATCAGCTCCACCACCTTGTCGCCCACCGGCATCCGGCGGACCGTCGTTTGTGCGGCGATCAGCTCGTCGGCGGTGAAGATCGTCGGCGACACCTGATTTTCGACCCCGGTCGTGGCCAGAAGGATGTCCCGCTCGGTCGCGCGGTCGGGGTAATCGACGTCGATCTGCACGAGGAAGCGGTCGAGCTGCGCCTCGGGCAGCGGATAGGTCCCCTCCTGCTCGATCGGGTTCTGGGTGGCGAGGACGTGGAACGGCCTTGGCAACGCCCGGTGCTGGCCCGCCACCGTCACCTGCCGTTCCTGCATCGCCTGGAGAAGCGCGGATTGGGTGCGGGGCGAGGCGCGGTTGATTTCGTCCGCCATCAGAAGCTGGCAGAAGACCGGCCCCTCGATGAACCGGAACGAACGTGTGCCGTCCTGCGCCGTCTCCAGCACCTCGGAGCCGAGGATATCCGCCGGCATCAGATCGGGCGTGAACTGAACGCGGCCCGAAGTGAGCCCCATAACGGTGCCGAGCGTATCGACAAGCATGGTCTTGCCCATGCCGGGCAGACCGACCAGAAGCCCGTGGCCCCCGCAAAGAAGGGCGGCGAGCGACAACTCGACGACCCGCTCCTGCCCGATGAAACGCCGCCCCACGGCCTGCCGAGCTTCGGCGATCTTTTCGCCCAGGGCTTCGATGTCGGCCAGAAGATCGGCGGGCTCGGTCATGACAAACGCTCCTTCTTGCTGTACTGCCCAGCATAAAGGCAGAATTCCTGCGCGCCACCAATGACAAAACCGAGGAAGGAACAATTGATCGTGAAACCCTCGGCGGAAAACCTCGCAGCGGCTGCCAAGGCCGCCGGCAAGAAAGGGCCGCCCCCGGTCCATCTGTGGAATCCGCCCTTCTGCGGCGACCTCGACATGGAGATCCGCCGCGACGGCACCTGGTTCTACCTCGGCACCCCGATCGGCCGGCACGGGCTGGTCAAGCTCTTCTCCTCGATCATCCGCAAGGATGGCGACGACTATTTCCTCGTGACCCCGGTCGAAAAAGTCGGAATCCGCGTCGTCGACGCGCCGTTCGTCGCGGTGGACGCCGAAGCGACCGGCACGGGGCGCGACCAGGTCCTGACCTTCACCACCAATGTCGAGGATGTGGTGGTCGCGGGCCCCGACCACCCGATCCGTGTCGTCCGCGATCCCGGGACCGGCGAGCCCTCGCCCTATGTCCTTGTCCGCGCCAACCTCGAGGCGCTGATCGACCGCAAGACCTTCTACCGCCTGATCGAGCTTGGGGCGCACGAGGACCGCGACGGGACAAGCTGGTTCGGCCTCTGGTCCGGCGGCACGTTCTTTCCCGTCATCCCGTCGGCGGATCTCGGCTGACATGCCGAAATTCTGCGCCAACCTCTCGTGGCTCTTCACGGATCTGCCGTTCATGGAGCGGTTCAAGACCGCGAAGGAAGCCGGTTTCGACGCGGTCGAGGTGCTCTTTCCTTACGATTGCCCGGCACAGGAAATGCGCGACCAGCTCGTCTGGAACGCACTCACCTTCGTCCTGATGAACTGCCCGCCCCCGAACGCCACCGGCGGGCCGCAGGGCTTCGCCGCCATCCCCGGCCTTCAGGACCGTTTCCGCCGCGATTTCGACCGGACGCTTCGCTATGCGCAGGTTCTGAAGCCCCGCCACATCCACATCATGGCCGGCGCGTCCGAAGGGCCGGACGCCGAGGCCTGCTTCACCGATAACCTGCGGTGGGCTGCCGCAAGGGCGCCGAAGCAAAGCCTGACGATCGAGCCGATCAACCGGCAGGACATGCCGGGCTACTTCCTTGCCGACTATGATCTGGCCGCCCGAATCCTCGATGCGGTGGCCGCCCCGAATCTCGGCCTCCAGTTCGACGCCTTTCACGCCCACCGCATCACCGGCGACGTCATGGGAACCTGGGCCGCCCACGGCGCCCGCGCCCGGCACATCCAGGTCGCCGGCTTCCCCGGCCGAAACGAACCGACGGGCGGAGAGATCGACTATCCCGCCTTCTTCGCCCGCCTCGACGCGGGCGGATACGCGGGCTGGATCAGCGGCGAATACGCCCCCGCCGGCCCAACCGAGGCTGGGCTCGGCTGGATGCGCTGAACCCTTCCGTCACCCGCCACGCACCGGGCATTCCGGACCGGCGCAGCCCGAGGCGCGGGTCTCGGTCTCGAAGGTAGCATGGAGAATGCCGAACTCGCCCGCCACGCGGGCCTTCACCCGGCGCACCGCCTCGGCGAAATCGGTTCCTTCCTCCAGCACCAGATGCGCCTCGACCGAGGACCGGCGTTCGTCCATCTGCCACAGATGAAGGTGGTGAACATCCTCGACACCCTCTTCCGCCGCGATCGCGCGCCGGACGGCGGCCGCCTCCACCTCGGGCGGCGCGGCGAGCATCAGGATGCGGATCACCGGACCGATCTCCGACATCGCATGCCAGAGGATCCAGCCCGAGATGAGAAGCGTGATGAGCGGGTCGGCCAGCCGCCAGTCGAAGGCCCAGATCAGCGCCCCCCCGACGATCACCGCGACGGACGCTCCCGCATCGGCCAGGTTGTGCAGGAACGCCGCGCGGATATTCGTGCTCTCCTTCGCGAGCCGCCACGTCAGGAGCGCCGTCGCAAGGTCGATGACCAGCGCCACGGCCGCCAGCACGACGACGATCCCGCCCGCGACCACCGGTGGATCGAGAAGCCGGACGACCGCCTCGTAGCCCAGCCAGATCGAGATCACGATCAGGACCGTGTAATTGACCAGGGCCGCGACGATCTCTGCCCGGCCGTAGCCGAAGGACATCTGCGCATCGGCCGGCCGTCGCGCGATCCGCCGCGCGACGAACGCGATCACGAGAGAGACGGCGTCCGAAAGATTGTGGATCGCATCGGCGATCAGCGCGACGGACCCCGCGAAGAGGCCCCCCACGATCTGCGCGACGGTGAGGACGAGGTTGACGGCGATCGCCAGCGCCACGTTGCGATCGCCGGCCCCTTCGGGGATATGACCATGATGATGGTGGGCATGGCCCCCGTGCCCGTGGTCGTGCGGCATTCACTCTCTCCTTTTCCTCAGATGTGCCCACACGACCGGCAGGGTCAAGCCCGACCTGCGGTTACGCGCCTGACGCACCGCGAGGGACATGTCGCCGACGTGGGCGCCTTCCCCGCCCATGACGCAAGACGGCGTCGGACGGCACACAAGGCTCCTGACGCAAGGCTGTCAGGAGCCCTGTGCGACAAGGGGCCCGCAAACAGCAGCAAAGGAGCCCTGCCATGGAAACCCAAACCACTGTCGTCTGGAGCGAAATTCCGGTTTCGGATATGAAGAAGGCAGTCGCGTTCTACAACGCCGTCTTCGACTGGCAGATGACAATCGACGAAAGCGGGCCCAATCCGATGGCCATCCTCGGCAACGACATGGAGACGGCGGGCGGGCACCTCTATCCCGGCAAGCCCGCCACCGGCAACGGCCCGACGGTGCATATCGCCATCCCGGATCGCCTCGAGGACGCGGCGATCCGCTGCCGCAAGGCCGGCGGCACGGTCATGGGCGACGTCATCACCATCCCGCCCGGCCGCTTCGTCTATGCCGAGGATCCCGACGGCAATTCCATCGGCCTTTTCGAGCCGAAGGCCGCCTGATGCGCCGTGCCGACCGCCTCTTCCAGATCGTCCAGTATCTGAGGGGCGGCCGGCTCCTGACCGCGCGCATCCTCGCCGAGCGGCTGGAGGTCAGCGAGCGCACGATCTACCGCGACATCGCCGACCTCATCGGCTCCGGCGTGCCGATCGACGGCGAGGCGGGGATCGGCTATCTGATGCGCGCGGGCTACGACCTGCCGCCCCTGATGTTCTCCCGCGACGAGATCGCGGCGCTCGTCACCGGCGCGCGCATGGTCCGCAGCTTCGGCGGCGCCGACATGGCGCTTGCCGCCGAGGAGGCGCTGACCAAGATCGCCGCCGTCCTGCCCGACGCCCTGCGCGACAGCCCTGCCACCGTATCCATCCATGCCCACGACGCGGGCGCGCTGACCGGGGCCGACCGGACGATGATCGACCGGCTCGACCGCGCGACC
Source organism: Defluviimonas sp. SAOS-178_SWC (assembly GCF_039830135.1). Taxonomy (NCBI): domain Bacteria; kingdom Pseudomonadati; phylum Pseudomonadota; class Alphaproteobacteria; order Rhodobacterales; family Paracoccaceae; genus Albidovulum; species Defluviimonas sp. SAOS-178_SWC. The sequence goes on from NZ_CP156081.1 coordinate 3,381,811, forward strand.
GCCGCGCACCGGAAGCTGAACCTCCGCTACCGCGATGCGGACGGGCAGGCCAGCGAACGTACGGTCCGGCCGCTCTCGCTGTGGTTCTGGGGCAAGGTCTGGACGCTCGTCGCCTGGTGCGAACTCCGCGACGATTTCCGCATGTTCCGCATCGACCGGATCGCCGGGGCGGAGGAAGCCGGCCCCTTCCGCCCGGAACCGGACAAGAGCCTCAAGGCCTTCCTGAAAAGCGAGGCCTGCCGGCGCGAGGCCTGAAAGTCTTCGTTCCCCCGATACATGCGCGGGGGCCCGGGCCGCGCGGCCCGCGACCGAACGGGGGTTCGATGCCCCCCGAGGGCGTCCCCCTCAATGCGCCTCGGCCCAGTTCGCGCCTTGTCCTGCATCGACGACAAGCGGCACATCGAGATGCACGGCTGGGTGGGCCGCGCCTTCCATCACCTCGCGCGCGACGGCGATCAGCCTGTCCACGCCGCCCTCCTCGACCTCGAACAGCAGTTCGTCGTGGACCTGCAACAACATCGTCGCCGGCAGGCCCGCGATCGCCGACGGCATCCGGATCATCGCCCGGCGGATCACATCCGCCGCCGCCCCCTGGATCGGCGCGTTGATCGCCGCGCGGCGGGCGAAGCCGGCATGCGGCCCCTTGGCATTGATCTCCGGCGTATGGATCTTGCGGCCAAAGAGGGTCCGGACAAACCCATTCTCCTTGGCGAAGGCCACGGTCTCGTCCATGTAGTCCTTGATCCCAGGGAAGCGTTCAAAATAGCGGTCGATGAAGCCCTGCGCCTCGGCGCGGGGAATCCGCAGGTTCCGCGCGAGGCCGAAGCCGGAAATCCCGTAGATCACCCCGAAGTTGATCGCCTTGGCCTGCCGGCGGATCATCGGGTCCATGCCCTCGACCGGCACACCGAACATCTCCGAGGCGGTCATCGCGTGGATGTCGATCCCTTCGCGGAACGCTTCCTTCAGCGCAGGAATATCTGCGACATGGGCGAGGATGCGCAGTTCGATCTGCGAATAGTCCAGCGACACAAGCCGCATTCCGGGCCCCGCGACGAAGGCCTCCCGGATGCGCCGGCCTTCCTCGGTCCGGACCGGGATGTTCTGAAGGTTTGGGTCCGTCGAGGCGAGCCGGCCGGTATTCGCGCCGGCGATGGAATACGAGGTGTGCACCCGCCCGGTCTCGGGATGGACATGGGTCTGGAGGGCATCGGTGTAGGTCGATTTCAGCTTCGAAAGCTGGCGCCAGTCGAGGACCCGGGCCGGCAGGTCGTGCCCCTCGGCCGCGAGATCCTCCAGCACGTCGGCGCCCGTCGCATAGGCCCCGGTCTTGCCCTTCTCGCCGCCGGGCAGGCTCATCTTGTCGAAGAGGATCTCGCCCAGTTGCTTCGGGCTGCCGACGTTGAAGGACTCCCCCGCAAGCTCCTGGATCTCCGCCTCGAGCGCGGCCATCTTCTGCGCGAAGGCGTTCGACATGCGGCTCAGCACGTGCGGATCGACGCGAATTCCCGCCATTTCCATGTCGGCGAGCACCGGCACCAGCGGCCGTTCCAGCGTTTCGTAGACCGTCGTCACCTGCGCGCGGTGCAGGTTCGGCTTGAAGGCCTGCCAGAGGCGCAGCGTGATATCGGCATCCTCGGCCGCATATTTCACCGCCTCGTCGACGGGCACCCGGTCGAACGTGATCTGCGACTTGCCGGACCCGAGCAGGCTCTTGATCGGGATCGGTTCGTGGCCGAGATAGCGATTGCTCAACCCATCCATGCCGTGATTGTGAAGCCCGGAATACATCGCGTAGGACATCAGCATCGTGTCATCGATGGGTGCGGTACGGATGCCGTGGCGGGCGAAGATCTTCCAGTCGTATTTCATGTTCTGGCCGATCTTGAGGATCGCCTCGTCCTCCAGAACCGGCTTCAGGAAGGCCAGCGCCTCCTCCAGCCCCATCTGCCCGTCGGAAAGGTCGTTCGATCCGAAAAGATCGCCGCCGCCCTGCCGGTGGCCGAGCGGGATGTAGCAGGCCTCCCCCGGAAAAACCGAGAGCGAGATGCCGACCAGTTCGGCGCGCATCTCGTCGAGGCTCGTCGTCTCCGTGTCGACGGCGACATAGCCGCGGTCGCGGATCACGGCGATCCAGCGGTCGAGCGCGCCGGCATCGCGGATGCATTCGTATTTGGCATGATCGAAGGGCAAGCCCTCGGCTGCGACTTGTGGTTCCTCCTCGGCATCGTGGCTGGCCGGCACCGCAGGGGCGTCGGGGATGGCCGGCGCCTCGGCTTTCAGCGCCTCGGCCACGCGTTTGGTCAGCGTGCGGAATTCCATCTTCGCGAGGAAATCGAGAAGCGGCTCGGCCTCGGGCGCCTTCACCTCCAGATCGTCCAGCGTCCAGTCCATGGGCGTGTGATCGTCTAGCGTGACGAGCCGCTTGGAAATCCGGATCAGATCGGCATTCCCGATCAACGCCTCGCGCCGCTTCGGTTGCTTGATCTCGCCCGCCCGCTGCAACAGGGTTTCGAGGTCGCCGTATTCATTGATGAGAAGCGCGGCCGTCTTGATGCCGATCCCCGGCGCGCCCGGCACGTTGTCGACCGAATCCCCGGCCAGGGCCTGCACATCGACCACCCTGTCGGGCTTCACGCCGAACTTCTCCTCGACCTCCTCGACACCGATGCGCTTCGACTTCATCGCGTCGAACATCTCGACCCCGCCGCCGACGAGCTGCATCAGGTCCTTGTCGGACGAGATGATGGTGACGTCGCCCCCCGCCTCGCGCGCCTGTCGGGCGAGCGTGGCGATGATGTCGTCGGCCTCGTAGTTCTCCAGCTCCAGACAGGCGACGTTGAAGGCCTTGGTCGCCTCACGGGTCAGCGGGAACTGGGGGCGCAGATCCTCGGGCAACTCCGGTCGGTTGGCCTTGTACTTGTCGTAGATGTCGTCGCGGAAGGTCTTGGAGGAATAGTCGAAGACGCAGGCGATATGCGTCGGCGCGTCATCGCCCTTGTTATTGGCAAGCTGCGACCACAGCATGTTGCAGAACCCCGCCACCGCGCCGATGGGCAGTCCGTCGGACTTGCGGGTCAGGGGCGGCAGCGCGTGATAGGCGCGGAAGATATAGGCCGAACCGTCGATCAGGTGCAGATGGCAGCCCTTGCCGAATGTCATGATGCCTCTCCCCTCGCGCGTCGGACGGGAGAGTATTGTCACGTTCCCGGCCGGCGTTCCACCCTGCCACGCCCGATCGGCGGCAAACATGTAGGCAAGCCAATCGCGGATCGTTTCGTCACGAAGGCGCCGGCCGGTCCGATGCGTTTGCGTGACGGGCGCCCCTTCGCTTACCCTTGCGTCCGCAGAGGCATCGCAGGGAGGACATCCAGCATGGCTGATTGCGTGAAATTGCGGCCCGGCGGAACCTATTCGGGCAAGCAGGGTTTCGACTATTTCGGGGGCATCGCGAAGGAAACGGTCGGAAGCCGGGGCGTGTGCATGCACCTTCTGACGATTCCGCCCGGCGGTCGCGCCAAGGCGCACAAGCACGAATCCCACGAAACGGCGATCTACATGATTTCCGGCACCAGCAAGATGTATTGGGGAAGCCGGCTGGAACACGTCATGGAGGCGAGTGCCGGCGATCTGGTCTACATCCCGGCGGACACCCCCCATCTGCCCTTCAACGAGGGACCCGAACCCGCCGTCGCCGTGATCGCGCGCACCGATCCGAACGAACAGGAAAGCGTGGTCCTGCTGCCCGAGCTTGAATCACTCGTGCCGCGCTGACGCCCGTGAACAACTGACGGGCGCAGCGCCGGTCCCCGCCAATGCGGGTTCAGTGGTCATCGTGCGCGTGTGCGCGGTCGATTTCGTATTTCTTGTCGCAATAGCCGCATTCGACAAACCCGGTATCGTGCGGGATCGTCAGCCAGACGCGCGGATGGCCCAGGGCGCCCTCGCCGCCGTCGCAGGCCACTTTCCAGGTGGTCACCACCTCGGTCTCGGGGGCGGGAATGGGCATCTTCGGAACTCCGTCTGGTCAGGTCGCGGCATGATAACGATTGCGCCGGTGCCGGCAAGCGGCCTCAGTCCGGTTTCGCCAGCATCCGCCCCAGCACCCGGCCGCCGAGGATGTGCAGGTGGTAATGCGGCACCTCCTGAACGCCATGTGCGCCAGCGTTGGAAATCGTCCGGTATCCTGCGCCGCCCTCGCCGGGCCCGACGCCGGTGATCCGGCAGACCTCGCCGGCCGCGCGGGTGAAATCGGCGATCTCGTCCGCCGAGGCGTCGGTCGCGAAATGGTCGAAGTTCACGTATTTGCCCTTCGGAATCACCAGCACATGGACCGGCGCCTGCGGGCCGATATCGAGGAAGGCGAGGGTATGCTCGGTCTCCAGCACCGTCTTGTTCGGAATCTCGCCCCTCAGGATGCGGGCGAAGATGTTGGTGTCGTCGTAAGCGTAAGCCATGTGTCCCTCAATCGGCGAAAAGATGATCCATTGCCGCGATCTCGCGGGCGGTCGGTTCCGGAATAGACAGAAACGCCGCCAATGACACGGCATTTTCCTCGGGCCGCGCATCCTGCCGGATGCGGTGCAGATGGGCGAAATTCGCATCGCGGATCGCGTCGCTTTCGTGGCGCAGGTCGTAGCGGATCGTCGGTAGCAGCCGGTCGAGCGATTCTGGCGTCGAGTGGTCGCCGGCAAGACCCGTTCGCCTTGCATGCCCCACGAGATAATCGTCGCCGAAATCGCACTCGATCTCCAGAAGCCGCGTCGTGGCCCGGTCGGCGGCAAAATCCCGCATCAGGTCGATATCGGACGGGTCCATGCAGACGATTATCCGGTCGCTCTTGTGGTAATCGAAGAGCATCCGCATCAGCGACCGGCGATGGCGCGCCCGCTTTTCCACCGTCGACTGGATACCGCCGAGATCGGGCAGCGGCGTCGATTCCTCGCTGAAGAGGTACTCGATGGCGGGGATCTGCGTGACCTGACGCGCGCGCTCCACCAGCCGCTTGGCCACGTGCCACTTCTTGCACACGACGATCATCAGTTCGCGCCCGTGCCCGAGGCTCGCCTCCGCCTCCCAGAACCGTGGCGCGAAGCGCCGGCCCTCGCGGCCACGGCCTGCCAGGAACTTGTAAAGGCGCAGCCCTTCGTTCGAGATCTGGAACCGCACCCCTTCGGAGGCATAGAGATCGCCCAATCGCCGCTTCAGCTCGCGCGCCTCGGGGCTGATCTTTCGGGCGAAGAGGAAATCCTGGCTGAGGAGGAGGTCGTAGTGATCGTTGTAGAACGTCACCGGCATCCCGTAGTCCGAAAACATCAGGAAGGTGAGGGTGCGGGCCCGGATCTCCCGGCCGGGCACGACATGGCGAACCAGCGTCTGAAAGAAGGTCTCGTCCGGGATCCAGGTGGTGCGGAAGAACCGCATGACGTCCTTCCGCTTCCGCGTGAAATCAAGCACCCATTCGACGGTGCGCCGGCGCAGGCACCACCATTGGCTGCCGATCATGATCTGAAGATCCGCCGGGATCGGCCGCGTCCAGCCCATGCGCTTTTGCAGGTTGTAGACCCCGTAGAACAGCCGCTTCCGGGTGCGTTCGTTGAACGGATGGCGGTAGATCAGCCGGTCTTCCTTCATCCCGGTCTTGATCCAGTCGGATTTGAAGAAATCGAAGCTCTCGATATAGTCCACGTCCTCGGCATCGAGGAAAGCATGCGCGTATTCGGCCGACTTGATCGCCATACAGTCGCCCGAGAGCATGTAGAAATGGGTGGCGTCGGGAAAGACCTCGACCGCCGCCTCGACGGCGCTCAGAGTGGCGCCGACGAGGCTCCACTCCCCCCAGCCGCACTTGATCCGTGTGCGGGCGAAGGTGACATTGGCATTCCCGGCAAGGGCGGCGCGGATGCGCCGGTAATCGTCGCGCGGGGCACGTCCGTCGAAATGGATCGACATGCAATCCCCGGCGGCGGTCAACCGCTCGGCCTGCCTGATGATCCCCTCCGGGTCCTTGTGGCACAGCAATATGAAGGCGATCTTTGCCATTTCGGAAACCTGTTAACCCGCGGACAATGGATTGTTTAGACAATTAGCGTTATCAGACGTTGAAAAGACAGAGTTTCTTTGCTCTTTCCGCCGTAATTCCGGCCTAGCGTGTGACCGCGCTCGGTGATTGCCAGTGAGGGACTAGCGAATGGGGTTTCCAGGGACGTGGATGACGGAAAGCGAAAGCGTGGTCTACCGCGTGGTGCCGAAATGCGCCTGCTCCACGATCGGCCAGATCATGTACTATTCCGACCACGGCGCGTTCTTCGACGGCGACATCCACGATTCCACCCAGGGCCTGCACAAGTGGAGCCAGGAGGAGAGCCAGCCGCTGATCGAGGCCAACGTCAAGGCGCACAAGAGCTACGCCTTCACCTGCGTCCGCAATCCCTATACCCGTATCCTGTCCTCGTTCTTCGACAAGATCTGCGGCATTCAGCGGAACGGCAAGCGCTACCGCGGCAACCTCGTGCCGACCCTGATGCAGAAATACGGAATCGAGGTCGGCTCGCCCGAGGATGACTTCCAGTTCGACCAGATCCGGTCCTTCCGCCGCTTCCTTCTTTTCGCGCGGGACACGATCCGCTGGCGCCGGCCGATGGAGCCGGACATCCACTGGTCGGCGATGTCCGGCCACATCTCGACCTTCATCGTCAACGGCGGGCGCTACGACCAGATCTTCTTCACCGAGAAGTTCAACGAAGGGATGCAGACGGTGCTCGACCACATCGAGACGCCGAAGAAGGTGAACCTGAAGACGATCCCGAAATTCAACGAGAGCGAGGGGCACGGACCCAAGCGCGCCCACCCGGTCGAGGATTACTTCGACGACCTCTCGATGCATCTCGTCTACGAGATCTACAAGCGCGACTTCCAGCTCTTCCGATACGATTTCGAGAACCCGGCGAACAAGATGCCGCTGGGCGAGGTCGACCTCGACGAGGTGCACGCCAAGCTGGGCCAGTAAGAGGACCGACGGCAGCCTTATAACGCGCCGACAGCCCAGTGCGACCCTAGGTCAAGAGATCGCCGCCAGCGGCGCCTGGACGAGGCCCTGCCCGCGATCGGAGGCATCGACCCCCGGCGCGAACCCGCCGCGCGCCGCGCTCGCCAAAAGCCGCGCCTCGACCGCGCGGTTGGTGAGCGGCAGGTTCGCCGCCCCCAGCGCCTGCCACCAGAGCGCCGCGACCCCGGCGACATGCGGGCAGGCCATCGACGTGCCGTTCAGCGTGCGCAGACCGCCGCCCGCCCGGGCCGAGACGATGCCGACCCCGGGTGCCGACAGGACCGGGTTCGTATTGGAGAACGGCGCCACGGTCAGCCCGTTCGCCCCCTCCGCCAGCGCGCCGACCGAGATCACGCCTTCTGCGGCGGCCGGAACCGAGGCGCTGACCTCGAAATCCGGATCGATCTGGCGCTCGCTCTCGTTACCGCTCGCCGCGACGACGACGGTGCCGCCGTTGAAATCCGCCATCGCCCGCATCAGGCCCATCAGCCGGTCGAAGACCCTGAGATTCATGCGGTAGGCTTCGAGCGCGATCGAGGTGGCGAGCTTCACCGGCAGGTTGTTCTGCGCCACGAGCCGATCGGCAAAGCCGGGGAAATCGAAGCCGAGCGACATCGAGATCACCTTGGCATTCTGGCTCGACGCCCATTTCAGCGCATCGAACAGCATCTCGGAACTGCCGGACCCGTTATCGCCCAGAACCTTGCCGATCAGCGCCTCGGTGACGCCGGGCGCCACACCGATGCGCGTGCCGTTGACGTCGCGGCCGAAGACCGTGCCGGCGCAATGGGTTCCGTGGCCGTTGCCGTCCTGGTTGCCGCTTCCGGTGAAATCCTGCTGGATCAGCGTGACGCCCTGGAAGGCCGGATGGGCCGCGTCGATCCCGGTATCGAGGATCGCGACCCGCACCCCCGCGCCGTCGAACGGCGAGGCGGCAGCACCGACCTGCGTCACGCCCCAGGTCGGTGTGCCGGAGGCCGCCGCCGTGGCATCGAAGGGCGCGATCAGCCGCGTCGGCATCGCGCGCGCGATCTCCAGCACTTCGGGGTCGCGCACCGCTCCGCGCGCTTCGGCCGAGGTCATTTCGGCCGTCTCGATCCGGGGATCGGGCGGCATTTCGATCCGGTTGGGCGCGGCCCCGAACGTACGCGGGCCAGGAAAGGTTCCCTCGGGCCGGAATCCACGACTGGCATCCCTGAGGATGACATACTTGTCCATGACGTTCTCCAATACATTGCCTGAAACACGGTTTTCTGCCGTCCGAAATGATTGGCGGCAGCGCGGTCACATTATCATAAGTTGTGCGAGTCGGGCAAACACGCTCGGCCAGCGCCGGGCGAGCAATCGGGCCGTCGACGGGTGCGCCGGGCTCAGATCAGCCGGTTCGCGCGGAACATCGACTTCACGTCGACCTCGGGCCGCGCGCCGAAATGGCTGATGACTTCGGCGGCGGCGATGCAGCCCATGCGGCCGGCAGTCTTCAGGCTTTGTCCCGTGGCCAGCCCGTAAAGGAACCCTGCCGCGAACTGGTCACCCGCCCCGGTCGCATCGACCGGCACCACGCGGTGCACCGGCACCTCGACCCGCTCCTCGCCACGGATGACGATCACGTCGGCGCCGGACCGTGTGCAGACCACGACCGGGCATTCGGCCCGCGCCTGCGCCAGCGCCGCCTCCAGATCCTCGGTCTGGTAGAGCGCTTCCCATTCGTGCTGGTTGCCGATCACATAGTCCATCTCGTCCTTCACCAGGCGGCGGAAGTCGGCGCGGTGGCGGTCCACACAGAACGGATCGCTGAGCGCGACCCCGGCCTTGCCCGCGCCCCGATGGCAGGCGCGCGCGGCTTTCAGGAAGGCTTCCTTGCCCTTGTCCTTGTCGAAGAGATAGCCTTCGAGGAAGAGATAATCGGTTGAACCCGCCACATCGTCGGAAACGTCATCCGGACCCAGCTCGGCGGAAATGCCGAGATAGGTGTTCATCGACCTTTCGCCGTCCGGCGTCACGAAGATCATCGAGCGCGAGGTCGGAAGCTCGGCCCCCGCGACCGGAAGGTTGGGGAAATCCGTTCCCTCCGCCGTCAGCGACTTCTGGAAGAACCGCCCGAGCGCGTCGTCGCGCACGCGGCCGATGAAGGCGGCCTTCAGGCCCAGATTGCCAAGCCCGGCGATCGTGTTGCCGACCGAGCCGCCCGGCGCCTGCGTCCGCTCCTTCATCGCGGCATAGAGCATCTCGCCGCGCTCGCGCTCGACGAGCTGCATGATCCCCTTCTGGATTCCCATCAGATCGAGGGCACTTTCGTCGGTCTGGGCCAGGACATCGACAATCGCATTGCCGATGCCGACCACCTGATAGCGGTTGGTCACAGGGTCTTCTCCTCGTAGGGGCACAGGTCCCGGATCAGGCAGGCGCCGCATTTCGGCTTGCGGGCGACGCAGATATAGCGGCCGTGCAGGATCAGCCAGTGATGGGCGTGCTGCTGGAATTCCACCGGGATGTTGTCCTCTATGGCGCGCTCGACCGCCTCGACGCTCTTGCCGGCGGCGATGCCGGTGCGGTTGCCGACGCGGAAGATGTGGGTGTCGACCGCCTGGGCGGGGAAATGGAACCACATGTTGAGGACGACATTCGCCGTCTTGCGCCCCACCCCCGGCAGCGTCATCAGCGCGGCGCGCGACGATGGCACCTCGCCACCATACTCCTCGACGAGGATGCGCGAGAGCTTCATCACGTTCTTCGCCTTCTGGCGGAAAAGGCCGATAGTCTTGATGTGTTCGGTCAGCGCCTCTTCCCCGAGTGCGAGCATCTTTTGAGGCGTGTCGGCGATCTGGAACAGGTTCCGCGTCGCCTTGTTCACGCCCGCATCGGTCGCCTGCGCCGACAATGCGACCGCGACCAAGAGGGTGAAGGCGTTGACATGTTCCAGCTCTCCCTTCGGCTCGGCCTCGGCCTCGCGGAAGCGGCGGAAGATTTCGGTGATCGTCGCGTAGTCGAGCTGCTTGGCCATGCCTTCGGCATATGCCCGGCCCGGCCCGCGCGGGCAAGGGCCACGGCAGGTAACGCGGCGGTTTTCCCCGTCGCGGCATCCGTTAACCGCAATTTTTCCCTTGGCTGCGATGGATTGGGCCGGAAAACAGGCGGGCATCGACGTGCATGGCGCGATGGAATGGCAAAGAGGGGCGGGACTGGCTGGTCGCCGCGGCCAAGGGGCCGGCGGCGGTGTCTCCTCACGCCCTAAAGGCATCGGCGCTCCGCTACGGCCTCGCGCCGGCAACGCTGATCGCCACGCGGGCCGGGCCGGTTCCGCTTGAATGGCTGCGCCCCGGCGACGACATCCTGACCCGCGACAACGGCTACCGGCCCCTGCTTTGGATCGGCCAGGGACGCCGCCCCGCCGGTGCCGGTCCCCAAAGCACCGTCGTGATCGAGGCCGGTCAGTTCGGTCCGGGCCAGCCGGATCAGAGCCTGCGGCTCGCCCCCGATCACGGCGTTCTGGTCGAAGGCGCAAGGTTTGTCGCGGCGCATGGCTCGGCCGAAGTATTGGCGCCCGCCGCGTCGCTGTCCCGCATGGGGCCGACACGTCCCGCCGGCGGGCTCTTCCATCTTGTGCTTGCCGGGCACGAATTGATGCTCGCCAACGGGATCTGGGTCGAAAGCCTGCCCGCCATCGCCGCCTTCCGGCTCTTCCCGCGCAGGGCCGTGGCGCTCTGCGAGAGCTTGCTGGCCGATATCACCAATCCGCTGCGCCCCCGTCTGCGGCCCGAGGACCTCACGCGTGCCGCCCCGGCCATCGCCCCCGCCGCGCGGGTCCCGTACCGACCCCGTCGCGCAACGGGAAGCTGAGGTCATCCCGCCCAACCGCCGCAAAGCGCAAATTCCGGGTCGCGCGAGGCCGCCCCCTGCCCTAGATTCCACGGCAAGGAGACCTGCCATGCTGACCGAACCCATCGCCGACGACCGCTACCACTACGGCGTCATTGCCCGCGCCCTCCGCCTGATCGACGAGTCCGGTGGCACGCCGCTCGCGCTCGACGACCTCGCCGCCCGGCTGAGGATGAGCCCCGCGCATTTCCAGCGCGTTTTCTCGCGCTGGGTCGGCGTCAGCCCCAAGCGCTATCAGCAATACCTGACACTCGACCTCGCCAAGCGCCTCTTGGCGGAGCGTCACACGCTTCTCGACACCGCCGACGCGGCGGGCCTCTCCGGATCGGGGCGGCTCCACGACCTCTTCGTGCGCTGGGAGGCGATGAGCCCCGGCGAATATGCCCGCGGCGGCGAGGGGCTGACGATCCACTGGGGCTGGTGCGACAGCCCGTTCGGACCGGCCCTCGTGATGGGAACCGAACGCGGGATCTGCGGGATCGCCTTCGCGAGCGAGACGGGCGCGGACGCCGCGATGGCGGATCTCGCCGGCCGCTGGCCAAAGGCGCGTTTCGTCGAGGATCCGATGATGCTGAAGCCCTGGGCGCTCTCGGCCTTCGGGGCATCGGCCGATCCGACGCCGATCTACATGATCGGCGCGCCGTTCCAGATCAAGGTGTGGGAGGCGCTCCTCCAGGTTCCCTCCGGCACTGTCACGACCTATTCCGACATCGCCGCCCATATCGGCAACCCGAAGGCCGTGCGGGCGGTCGGCACGGCGGTCGGGCGCAATCCGGTCAGCTGGCTCATCCCCTGCCACCGGGCGCTGCGCAGGTCCGGCGGGCTTGGCGGCTATCACTGGGGGCTGCCGGTCAAGCGCGCGATGCTCGCCTGGGAGGCCGCGCGCGCCGAGGCGTAGCGCACAACCTGCGCGAACCTCTCTCGAATGTGATGGGCGGATTGCCGCCGGAACCGGATTTGGATAGGGGCGTTATTGCCTAACACCGGCTAATCTCGGACGAAACGGCCAAGCATTCCAAACCGGAGCAGCATCAATGCGCATCACGACCCATCTCATCGGCGGTTCCGTCGCCGCACTCTTCCTGGCGGCGTGTACGCCTGTCGATCAATATTCGGCCGACCCCAACCAGCGCACCAAGGAAGGCGCGCTGACCGGGGCCGGCATCGGCGCGCTGGCCGGCATCCTCACCGGCGAGGGCGGCAAGGACAAGCTCGACCGTGCCGTGGTCGGCGCCGCGATCGGCGGTCTTGCCGGCGGTGTCGTCGGCAGCAACCTCGACCGCCAGGCGCGCGAGCTTCAGGCCGAGATCAGCGACAGCCGCGTGCGGATCATCAACGAGGGCAACCAGCTCCGCGTCGTGATGCCCGAGGGGATCCTCTTCGCCACCGACAGCGCCGCCGTGCAGCCGTCGATCCAGAACGACCTCTACGCGGTCGCCGACAACCTCAACCGCTATCCGAACACGCGGGTCGAGGTGATCGGCCACACCGACAACACCGGCTCGGCCGCGTACAACCAGGACCTGTCGCAGCGGCGCGCCGCCGCCGTCGGCGCGGTTCTGCGAAATGCCGGCGTCTCGGGCGGTCGCATCGTGACCTACGGCCGGGGCGAGGACATGCCCGTCGCCTCCAACCTGACGCCGGAAGGCCGTGCGCAGAACCGGCGGGTGGAGATCCTGATCATCCCGACCAGATGATCCAAGCGGCATCGCGAAGACTCCGAAGGCCGGGCCCTGCGCCCGGCCTTTTGCATTGCCAACTCGCCCCCGTGGTCATACATCTTGACCAATTCCCGGGGGTTCCATGCCGTTCCAGAAAGTCGAGCCGGAAAAGCTGTCTCACTCGGTCGTGCGCCAGATCGAACGGCTGATCCTGCAAGGCGTGCTGCGCCCTGGTGAGCGGCTGCCGTCCGAGCGCGAACTGGCGGAACGTCTCGGCGTGTCGCGGCCGTCCTTGCGCGAGGCCGTTGCGGATCTCCAGACCGCCGGCCTGCTGACCACCCGCGCCGGCGCCGGGGTCTATGTGGCGGAGGTTCTCGGCTCGGCCTTCTCGGCGGCGCTGATCCGGCTTTTCGCCAGCCATGACGAGGCGGTCTTCGACTACCTCTCCTTCCGCCGCGATCTTGAGGCGCTCGCCGCCGAACGCGCCGCGCGGCTCGGCTCGGATACCGATATCGAGGTGGTCGACACGATCTTCCGCAAGATGGAGGCCGCGCATCTCAAACGCGATCCGGCCGACGAGGCGCGGCTCGACGCCGAGTTTCACATGGCAATCATCGAGGCCAGCCACAACGTGATCATGCTGCACATGATGCGCTCGATGTTCGACCTTCTGCGGCAGGGGGTCTTCTACAACCGCCAGATCATGTTCAAGCAGCGCATGACACGGGGCGCGCTTCTCGACCAGCACCGGGCCATGCGCGACGCCCTCGTCTCCCGCGATCCGGCGGCGGCGCGCGCGGCGGTGGAACGCCATCTCGACTATGTCGGCCAGGCTTTGGCCGACGACCGCAAGGCCGCGCGCAACGAGGCCGTCGCCCGCCTCAGGATCGCGCAGGAAGCTGAACGCGACTGACCCTTCGGCAGGCGTACAAAAAAAGCCCGGCCGCAGGGGCCGGGCTTTCATTCATTGTCCCTCAGGCCGCTGTTCAGTGCAGCTTCGCCTCGACTTCGCCGATGGCGTTTTCGATCAGGCTGTTCTTCTCGGCCGCCGTCATCCGGCTCTTGATCAGGTCGCCCGCCGCGGCAACGGCGATATTGACGGCGCTGTCCCGCACTTCGCGCACCGCGGCCGCTTCGGCCGAGGCGATCTGGTCCTCCGCCGCGGCAAGACGCCGGGCGATCGACGCCTTGAGGTCGGCCTTGGCCTGTTCGGCCGCCGCCATCGCCTCGCGCTTCGCGGTCTCGACGATCCGGCCCGCCTGCTCCTGCACTTCCTTCTGCTTGCGCTCGTAGGACGCGAGGATCGTCCGCGCCTCGTCATGCAGCGCCCGCGCCTCGTCGAGGTCCGACTTGATTCCGGCGGCGCGCTTGTCGAGCAGCCCGCCGATCAGCGTCGGCACCTTGAAGTAGACCAGGACGCCGACGAAGACCAGGAAGGAGATCGTCACGACGAAATCGGTGTTGCGGAGCGTAAAGAACGGCCCCCCGGCGGCCAGCGCCGGGCTTGCCGTCAGGCTCAGGAGAATTGCGAGTTTCTTCATCCCCTCACCCTTTCAACCTGGCAGTCACGGCGTCCGCGACCGCCTTCGCATCGGCGGAGCCCCCGAGGGCCGCGACCAGCGCCTCGGCGGTGTCCCTGGCGACCTCGGCGACGTTCTTGGCCGCACCGGCGCGCACCTCTTCGATCCGCTTGGCGCTTTCGGCCGCCTTCGCGGCGATCTCGGCATCCGCCTTGGCGGTCGCCTTGTCGAGGTCCTTCTGGATCTCGGCCCGCGCTTCGGCGACGATCTTGTTCGCCTCGGCCCGCGCGTCGACCAGCGCCTGATTATAGGCCTTCTCGGCCTCCTCGGCCTTGAGCTTCAGCTCCTCGGCCGCGGCGATGTCGTTGGTGATCGTGCCCTGACGGTCGGCAATGATGCCGCCGATCCGGGGCAGCGCGATCCGCGACAGCACCAGATAGATCACGATCAGCGCCACCACGAGCCAGAAGATCTGGTTCGGGAAGGTCGCGAAATCGAGCTGGGGCATGCCGACGGATTCGGCAGCGTGCCCCGCCGCCTCGGCTGCGTGGCCGGCGGCTTCGGTCGCCGTTTCGGCTACCTCTTGCGTTGTGTTTGCCATCTCGGCCCCCTCGAAACCCGGATTACATCCCGGACGGGCGCGCCTGCCCCCGTCCGGCCGTAAGGATGGTTCTCAAAGGCTCAGACGGCGAACATCAGCAGAAGCGCGACGAGGAACGAGAAGATCCCCAGCGCTTCGGCGAAGGCGATGCCGATGAACAGCGTCGCGGTCTGGCCGGCAGCCGCCGACGGATTGCGGAGGGCGCCCGCGAGGAAGTTGCCGGCAACGTTGCCCACACCGACAGCAGCGCCACCCATGCCCATGCATGCGAGGCCAGCGCCGATGTAAGCACCCATTTGTACGATATCGCCTTCCATGTTCGTCACTCCTTACGGTTGGAATTGGCTAGAATTGAGAACCCGACCCCTAGTGGTGCGGATGCAGCGCATCCTTGAGGTAAACGCAGGTCAGGATGGTGAAGACGTAGGCCTGGATGAAGGCCACGAGAAGTTCGAGCCCGTACATCGCGGTGATCGCGAGGATCGAGAGCGGCGTCACGGCAATCCCGACGCCCGAGATCAGAACGAGCGGCGCGAAGGCCGCGAAGACCTTGATCACGGCGTGACCGGCCATCATGTTGCCGGCAAGTCGGATCGAGTGGCTGACCGGCCGCACGAAGTAGGAAATCACCTCGATCAGCGCCAGGACCGGGCGCAGTGCAAGCGGCGCCGACGAGACCCAGAAGAGGCCGAGGAAGCTCGCCCCGTTCTTGACGAAACCGACGATGGTCACGGTCAGGAAGACCGCGATGGCAAGGATCGCGGTGACGGCGATATGGCTCGTCGGCGTGAACGCCTTGGGCAGCAGCCCGAGGAAGTTCGAAAAGACGATGAAGCAGAAGACCGTGAAGATATAGGGGAAGAACTTCAGCCCGTCCTTGCCGGCCACGTCCTCGACCATCTTGTGGATGAAGCCGTAGGCCATCTCGGCGATGGACTGGATGCGCGAGGGCACGATCGCCCGGCCACGGGTGCCGAGCACGAAGAGCGCGATCACCGCGAGAACCGTCACCGCCATCCAGAGGGTCGCATTGGTGGGCGTGTACCAGGCCATGTGATCGCCGCCGAAGAGCGGTTTCACGATGAACTGATCCATCGGGTGGAACGCCAGACCTTCGCTATGCTCTTCCGTCGCCACGTCTATTCCCCTTCGTCCCGGGCGGACGGCTCCGCCCCTTTCTGGTCCTGGATCTCCTTGGCGGTGCGAAGCATCGTCTTCACGCCGGCCGCGAAGCCCAACAGTATGAACAGCACCAGGAAGACGGGCATGGTTCCGAAGAACCAGTCGAGCCCGTATCCGATGCCGAAGCCGATCCCCAGTCCGGACACCAGCTCGATCACCATGCGCCAGCCCTGGCTGGCGGCCGAGTAATGCTCGTCGGCGCGGGGCTTCGGAGCACGGGCCTTCTTCGCCGCGGCGAGCTTTTCCTCCAGCGCCTTCAGACGCTTTGGATCGGGCTCGCCGGACATGGATTGGCCCCCTCGGTCAGTCGCGGGATAGCTACGGCGGGATGCGCCGCGAGTCAATGCGGGAATCGGATCAGGAAACGCAATACAAGTTATTGATATAGTTATATTTTGCGCAAACACACCCCGTAGAACGCATGCCCGCATTCGCGCGCCGGCGGTTATTTCGCACGCGCTGGCATATTCAACTTTCCGGTTGACCATCTTGCGGCGCGGCGGAATCCGACCCCGCGCCGGAAGGGCCCGCTTCCCCCGGCCCGCCGGCCCCGCTACACTTCGGCGCCATGACCCTCGACGCGATCTTCGCAGCCCTCTCCGACCCGACCCGTCGGGCAATCCTGACCATGCTCCTCGAGGACGACATGGCCGTGACGGATGTCGCCGAACCGTTCGAAATGTCCCTTGCCGCCATTTCGAAACATCTGACGGTTCTCGCCGACGCCGGCCTGATCAGCCAGGAGAAGCGCGGACGGGTGAAGTGGTGCAAGCTCGAACCCGACGCGATGCGCGCCGCGACCGTGTGGATCCAGGGCTTCGGCCAGTTCGACCCGCTGGACTTCGACGCCTTCGAACGCTTCCTCGCCACGGAACTTCCTAACCCGCCCTGATCCGAAGGAGCACGCTTTCCGCGCGCAAGCTGTTCCTCTCCCCCCTTTCGCCAGGGCGAAAGGGGCTCGGGCCGCTTCGCGGGCAGTACTTGAAAACAGAAGGAGGGCTTCTTCTGTTCGGAAATACTCCCGCCGGAGGCAACCCGCACGCAGTGCCAGAAGGCGTGCGCGCGGAACGCGCGCTCAACCGGATCGCGCCGGTTCAGCCCTCGTCGTTCAGAAGGAGGGCGAGCGCCAGCGCCGTCAGCCCGACCCCCGCGATGACCAGCGCCGCTGGCGCCGGCTGGCCAAGGGCGATCTGCCAGAGGATCACCCAGGACGGGGTGAGATAGGTGTAGGCCATCACCTTTGCCGAGGGCAGGCGCAACGTCGCGTATTGCAGAAGAACGAAGGTCGCCGCGCTGGCGAAGACCGCCGTATAGGCGAGCGTGATCCAGACGATCGCCGGCAGGGCCGCCCAGTCCGTGGTCCGGATCGCGTTCCAGCCAAAGAGGCTTGTCACCACGGCACCCGCCACGAGCATGCCGAATGTGAAATCGACGGGGTTCTCGCCCCGGTTCAGCTTGCGCACCAAGGGCGTGTAGACCGCATGCGCCACGCAGCCGAGGAAATAGACCGCCTCTCCCCGGCCGATCTCGAACCGCAAGAGCGTCTGCCAGTCGGCACGGAAGATCACCCAGAGCGCGCCGGCTGCCCCGATGGCGAGGGCCAGAGCGATGCGGGGCGTCGCCACCTGGCGCAGGAGGAGCCAGCCGAAGCCTGCCGAAAGGATCGGCGTCAGCGTGAAGACCGCCGCCGCCGAGACCGCCGGCGCGGTCTTCAGCCCCTCGAACATGAGGACGAAGTAGCTCGCGAAGATCGTGCCGAGAACGGCGTGGCGCCAGGGCGCCCGGAACGACCCGCGCGGCAGCCCCGTGGTCGCGAGCGCCACGCCGCCGATGATCGCCGCCGCGAAGACGAAGCGCAGGGCCGTGAACGCGACGGGCGAGATGGCGTTCGCCATGAGCACCCCGAGCGAGAACGACCCCGCCACCAGCGCCGAGAAGAGGAGCATCGCCAGATGCCCCCGCGCGGCGTGACTCATCGCCCGGTCACTCCATCCCGCATTGCTGCGCATCCTCCTTCAGCGCCTTGAGGAAAAGCTGGATGCGCGGCGTGCGGTGCAGATCGACATGGGTGACGAGCCAAAGGGGCGTGTCCCAGTCCGGTCGGAGCGGCAGGGCCTCTCTCAGGCCCGGCAATCCGCGCGCGCCCAGAACCGGCAGGAAGCCGAGCCCCGCCCCCGCCATCACCGCCTCTCCCATGACCCGCGCCTCGTTCGTGCGGAAGATGATCGCTTCGTCCGGCACCCTTGTGGCGAGCCAGCGGTGGAACCGCGCGCGGCTGTCGGGGTCCGAGGGGCCGACGAAGCGATGGTTCGGCAGGTCGTCCTCGTCCTTCGGAAGTCCGTGCCGAGCGATATAGCTGTCGGACGCGTACAGCCCGATCCGGTGGGTGCAGAGCGGCTGCACCACATTGTCGGGTTCCTGCGGCCGGCCGCCGGCGCGGATCGCCACATGCGCCTCGCCGTATTCCAGCCGGAAGAGCCGCGGGTCGCTGACATACCGGATCCGCAGCCCCGGATATTCGTGTTGCAGCCGCACCAGGGTCGGTGTGACGAGTTCCGAGAGGCCGGGCACCGACGTCACCACCAGTTCGCCCGAAATCTCGGTCGCCGTCCCGGTGATCCGGGCGGCGAGATGGGCGAACTGATCCTCCGTCGCCTGGGCGACCTTCAGAAGCTCTTGGCCGGCCTCCGTGGCGGTATACCCACGCGGATGGCGCTGAAAGAGCTTCACCCCGAGACGCCCCTCCAGCGCGTCGATATGGCGGATCACGGTGGCGTGGTGGACGCCGAGCACCTCGGCCGCGCCCGAAACGGTCCCGATCCGCGCGACCTGGAAGGCGGTTCTGATCTCGTCCCAGTTCTCCATCCGGTATCCCCTTGGATTCTCACGAAATGTCACGAACGCATCACGACAATTTAATGTGCGCCAGCGAACAGATGCCCAACCAAATTGCCAGTTTTCCCAAACTATTCAACACCCATCTCTTCGCTACCGGCGCCGGTTCCGCTCCCTGGATCGTCGCCGGGCCGGCGCCCAATACCGGGCTTCCGCCCCTGACATGAAAGGACAGACCATGACCAAGAACCTCGCCCTCTCCGCCGTCGCGCTTCTCGTCGCCGCGCCCGCTTTCGCCAGCCCGACGCAGCTTGAGCTTTCGGCCGGCGTCGAACCGGGCGTCTACACAGTCGCGCAGGCCGGCGAGATTGCCTCGGCCGAAAGCACCGCGGACGCAGCCCGGTTGCGCGCCTTCTTCGCCGACCAGAACACCGGCGACGTGAGCCGCAATGCCGTCTCGGTGGGTGTCGCTTCGGATGCCGGCGAGCGCCTCGGCGGTTCCGATCGCCGTTGATCCGGACATCTGGGCTTCAACAGCCCCAAGGCGCGCGGCCCCAACCGCGCGCCTTTTTTCATGCCACGTCGCTCACTGTTCTTCTACGCACATATCCTGTTCTCTATGCCGGACTATGATTATCTGCGCACATATCTATTTTCTCGACATACCCATCACAAAGGACCCTGTCATGACCCGCATCCTCCGCATCGAAACCTCGATCAAGGGCGAGGCTTCCGTGTCGCGCAAGCTCACCGATCGTCTTCTGTCCCGTCTCACAACCGCGCATCCCGGCGCGAAGGTGACCGAGCGCGATCTCTCGCAAGGCGTGCCCGCGATCGACGCCGCCTGGATCGGCGCGGTCTTCACCCCGGCCAGCGACCGGACATCGGAGCAAGCGCAGATCGCCGCCTATTCGGACCGGCTGCTCGACGAGGTGAAGGCGGCCGACATCCTCGTCATCGCGCTTCCGGTTTACAACTTCGGCGTCCCGGCGCAGCTGAAAAGCTGGATCGACCACCTTGCCCGCAAGGGTGAGACATTCGTCTATACCGACAAGGGTCCCGAAGGGCTCCTGAAGAACAAGCGCGCCATCGTCGCGCTCTCGTCCGACGGCACCCGGATCGGGTCCGAGATCGACTTCGCCTCGGGCTACCTGCGCCACATGCTCGGCTTCTTCGGCATCACCGATGTCGAATTCGTCGCCGCCGACGCGATGGTCTTCGACCCCGAAAAGACGCTGAAGGCCGCCGAAGCCCAGGTCGACGCCCTCGCGGCCTAAGTTCGAGGCAAGACGAAGCCGCTTTCGCCGTGACAACGGGACCCCGATCCGGGGTCCCTTTTTTCATCCGCCGCGCCGACCAGCGCAGGCCGCGATTGTCGCCCGATCCGGGCTAGGGCTGAACCACCGTCAACCCGAGCAGCCGCCAGCTCTGCATGCCGCCCCGGTAGTAGCGGATGCGCTCGGCCGGATAGCCGAGGCCGATCATGACCCGGATCGCCGAAGGCGACTGGCCGCACCAGAGCCCGTTGCAGAAAAGCGCGACCTCCTTCGCCTCCGTGCAGTCCCAGCCGTCGAAATCGGGCTCGCAGCCAAGGTCGCCGAGACGGTCGGCGATCTCGGTATAGGGAATGTTGATCGCGCCGGGGATCGTGCCGCCCTTGAACCAGTCCTGCGTGCGGCTGTCGATCACCACGGCGCCGCCTTCGAGAAGATCGAGAAGCTCCAGCTCCCCGATCGGCGTCACGCCCTCGGCGGGCACCATCGGCTGGATGCAGAAGGGCGGGCAGTCGCGCGACGTCCTCGCCCAGTCGCCCTGCAGAAACGCGTCGGGGTTCTGATCGCGGCGGATCTCGACCGGCCCGTCCGGGGTCTGGATCGTCACCACCGGACGATCCGGCGCGATCCCCACCCGGGGTGCCTCGGCCAGCGTGGGTCCGACTGCGGACAGGCACAGGATCAGCGCGCTCAGGCCGCGGCAGAGCAGAGTACGGATCGTCATGGCATTCTCCCTCTCAGCCGCAGTCCGAACGCTCCCATCCTGTCGACCGGCCGCGTCGGGGGCAACCCGCGAGGGGGCCCTCGGGTGCGCGACCGATCGTCCGCCACCGCGTGGCATACCGTAACCCCGGCTTGACTCCGCAAGCCCCCTCGCCTAGACGGACGGCATTCCGGAAGTTCGTTCGCTTCCGGTCCCCGAAGGTCAGGGGATCGCCATCCGTCAGCGCGTCGCGCCCACGGGTGCGTTTTGCGTTTGGGCGGTCCCGTGCCTATCTCGGGGCCAGAGAAGTCAACCGGCCAAGGAGGGCCCATATGTTCGAGAACCTGTCAGAACGCCTTGGCGGCGTCTTCGACCGGCTGACGAAACAGGGCGCCCTGTCGGAAGAGGACGTCAAGACCGCGCTGCGCGAGGTTCGTGTCGCACTTCTGGAAGCCGACGTCTCGCTGCCCGTCGCCCGCGATTTCGTGAAGGCGGTGGAGGCGAAGGCCACCGGCCAGGCGGTGACCAAATCCGTCACGCCGGGCCAGCAGGTGGTCAAGATCGTCCATGACGCGCTCGTCGACGTGCTGCGCGGCGCCGAAGACCCCGGCGCGCTGAAGATCGACAACCCGCCCGCGCCGATCCTGATGGTCGGCCTTCAGGGCGGCGGCAAGACGACGACCACCGCCAAGATCGCCAAGCGCCTGAAGGAGCGCGAGAAGAAGCGCGTCCTCATGGCCTCGCTCGACACCAACCGCCCGGCGGCGATGGAACAGCTCGCCATCCTCGGCAGCCAGATCGGCGTCGACACGCTGCCGATCGTGAAGGGCGAAAGTGCGGTGCAGATCGCCAGGCGCGCCAAGCAGCAGGCGACGCTCGGCGGCTACGACGTCTACATGCTCGACACCGCCGGCCGGTTGCAGATCGACGCGGTGCTGATGGACGAGGTCGCGCAGGTCCGCGACGTCGCCAAGCCCCGCGAGACGCTTCTCGTCGTCGACGGCCTCACCGGCCAGGTCGCGGTCGAGGTGGCCGAGGAATTCGACGCCAAGGTCGGCATCACCGGCGTCGTCCTCACCCGGATGGACGGCGACGGGCGCGGCGGCGCCGCCCTTTCGATGCGCGCCGTCACCGGCAAGCCGATCCGCTTCGTCGGCCTCGGCGAGAAGATGGACGCGCTTGAGACCTTCGAGGCAGAGCGCATCGCCGGCCGCATCCTCGGCATGGGTGACATCGTCGCCCTTGTCGAAAAGGCGCAGGAGACGCTGGAGGCCGAGCAGGCCGAGCGCATGATGAAAAGGTTCCAGAAGGGCCTCTTCAACATGAACGACCTCAGGGGTCAGCTTGAGCAGATGCTGAAGATGGGCGGCATGCAGGGCATCATGGGCATGATGCCGGGCATGGGGAAACTGTCGAAGCAGATGGACGATGCGGGCTTCGACGATTCTGTGCTGCGCCGCCAGATCGCGCTCATCAACTCGATGACCAAGAAGGAACGCGCCAATCCCGACCTTCTCCAGGCCAGCCGCAAGAAGCGCATCGCGGCCGGTGCCGGGCTCGAGGTCTCGGAACTCAACAAGCTTCTGAAGATGCACCGCCAGATGGCGGACATGATGAAGAAGATGGGCAAGATGGGTAAGGGCGGTATGCTGAAACAGGCCATGAAGGGCATGTTCGGCAAAGGTGGCGGCATGCCGGACATGAACGACCCGAAGGCGATGGAGGAAGCGGCCAAGGCGATGGGCGCGAAACTGCCCGGCGGCATGGGCGGCATGGGCGGCGGCCTTCCCGGCGGCCTCGGCGGTCTCAACCTGCCGGGTGGGCTCTCCGGCCTCGGCGGATTCGGCAAGAAAAAGTGACCGCCCCCATCCTCCATACCGGGCGTCTGACGCTCCGCATGCCGAAGCTTTCGGACTTCGAGCATTGGGCGGCCTTCTTCGCCTCCCCCCGCTCAATCCACGAACGCGGCATGATGGACCGCGCCGAGGCCTATCGCCACTGGGCCGCCGATGTCGCGCTCTGGCCGCTCAAGGGCTACGGCGCCTTCGGCCTCGACGACCGCGACACCGGCGCCTATGTCGGCGAGGTCGGGATCTACGAACCCGAAGGGTACCCCGAACCCGAGCTGGGCTGGTTCGTCATTCCCGAAGCCGAAGGCAAGGGCTTCGCGGCCGAGGCTGCCCGCGCGGTCATGCTCTGGGCCCGCCAGAGCTTCGGCTGGGACCGCCTCGTCAACATCATCGACCCGGCCAACCACCGCTCCATCGCGCTCGGGCTCAGGCTCGGCGGGGTAATCGACCCCGACCTGCCGGGCACCGATCCCGGCGACGTTGTGATCCGGCAGGACCTCAGGGGGCTCGCATGACCGTGACGCTCTCCGGCACGCCGGTGCTGTCGACCGAACGGCTGATCCTCCGCGCCCCGCGCAAGGGCGATTTCGAACCCTGGGCGGCGATGGCGACCTCGGAGCGCGCGCGCTACATCGGCGGGCCGCTCGACCGGAAGCTCGCCTGGCGGGCGCTCGGCCACCTGACCGGCCATTGGGTGCATCGCGGTTTCGGCATGTTCATCTTCTCGGCGAAGAACGATCCCGACACGCCTCTCGGCATGGCCGGCCCCTGGTTCCCCGAAGGCTGGCCGGAGCACGAGATCGGCTGGACGGTCTGGGCGCCGGAAGCAGAAGGCAAGGGCTATGCGTTCGAGGCCGCCGCGGCAACGCGCGACCATGCCTTCCGCGACCTCGGCTGGACCACGGCCGTCTCCTATATCGACCCGGACAACGTCCGGTCCATCGCGCTGGCCGAACGGCTCGGCGCACGGCGGGACGACGACGCCGCCCATCCCGGCGACGAGCCCTGCCTTGTCTATCGACACCCCGCGCCGGAGGTGTCGCAATGAAAGCCGTGCACCGTCTTGTCGCGAATGCCACGACGCGCGCCCTGCGGCCTGCGGAGGGCCGGCCTGTAGCTACGCATGTCCTACAGATGCGCTACGCGAAGAATACGCCCGCAATACCCCGTTCCGGAGGCTCGAATGAGTGATCCCACGACCCTCGCCGCGCATCTCCTGAGAGGTCACCGCGACAGCATCGACCGGCTCGACGCGATCCTGGTCTACACGCTGGCCGAACGTTTCAAGCACACCCAGGCGGTGGGGCGGCTCAAGGCCGAACACGACCTGCCGCCTTCCGACCCGGCGCGGGAGGCACGCCAGATCGAACGGCTGGAACGGCTCTCCGAAGAGGCCGACCTCGACCCGGAATTCGCGAAGAAATTCCTGACCTTCGTCATCAGGGAAGTCATCAGGCATCACGAGAAACTGCAAAAATAACCAAGGAATAACAGGCATCTGCCTGTTTCAAAGCCAGATATAGGAGAAACTGACATGGCTATGAAAATCCGCCTCGCCCGTGGGGGCTCCAAGAAGCGCCCGTTCTACTCGATCGTCGCCGCCGACAGCCGCATGCCGCGCGACGGCCGCTTCATCGAGAAGCTCGGCACCTACAACCCGCTCCTGCCGAAGGACTCCGAAGAGCGCGTGAAGATGAACATGGAGCGCGTGGAGTACTGGATCTCCCAGGGCGCCCAGCCGACCGACCGGATCGCCCGCATGCTCGAAGCCGCCGGCGTGAAAGAGAAAGCTACCCGCGCCAACATGAAGAAGGGCGAACCGGGCGACAAGGCCAAGAAGCGCGCCGAGGAGAAAGCCGCGAAAGCCGCCGCTCCGGCCGAAGAAGCGGCGTCCGAATAAGGCGCCGATCCGTCATGCTGATCGGCTTCTTCCTGCGCCGGGTCGTCACCCTCACGCTCTGTGCCGGGGCGTTCTGGCTCGGGCTGAAGGCCGATCAGCTGATCACTGTCAAACCGGCCGCCGCAACCGTGGCGGCCGATTGCCCGGAGGCGGCCGATGGCAACTGACCGGATCTGTGTCGGCGCCATTTCGGGCGCGTTCGGCGTCAAGGGCGAGGTGCGGCTGAAAAGCTTCTGCGCGGAACCCGAGGCGATCGCGGCCTATGCGCCCCTGTGGACCGAGGATGGGGGCCGCAGCTTCACCGTCAGGATCACCCGCGCGATCCCGGGCGGGCTTGCCGCGCGGCTCTCTGGGGTCTCGACGAAGGAGGCGGCGGACGCGCTGCGCGGCACCTCGCTTTTCGCCGACCGGGCGAAACTGCCGAACCTGCCGGATGACGAATTCTATCACGCCGACCTCATCGGGCTCGACGTGCTCGACACCGGCGGCGCGAAGATCGGCACGGTGCGCGCCGTCTTCAACCACGGCGCGGGCGACATCCTCGAAATCTTCGCGCCGGGGCGGAAGACCGCCTTGCTGCTGCCTTTCACCAGGGCCATCGTGCCGACCGTCGACCTTACCGCCGGACGGATCATCGTCGATCCGCCGGAGGAGACCGAGGCATGAGCGACCCGGACAAGCCGAAGTCGCATGGGCGGCTCGCCATCTCCGCCTCGATCAAGCCGCGCGAACTGATGACCGCGACACCGCGCATCAAGGGGGCGTGGTGCGCCAAGATCATCACCCTCTTTCCCGACGCCTTTCCCGGGACATTGGGGCTCAGCCTCACCGGCAAGGCCCTGCAGGAGGGGCTCTGGGCGCTTGAGACCATCGACCTGCGCCCCTTCGGCGTGGGAAAGCACCGCAATGTCGACGACACGCCGGCCGGCGGCGGGGCCGGCATGGTGCTGCGCGCCGATGTCGTGGCGGCAGCCATCGACGAGGCGTCCCTAGGCACGCCCAAGGACCGCACCCGCTGGCCGCTGATCTACCTCTCGCCGCGCGGCCGTCGCTTCGATCAGACCACGGCCCGACGATTGGCCGCGGCGGATGGGATCACGATGCTCTGCGGAAGGTTCGAGGGTGTCGATCAGCGCGTCCTCGATCATTACGCGGTCGAGGAGGTCAGCCTTGGCGACTTCGTGATGACGGGGGGCGAGATCGCCGCGCAGGCGATGATCGACGCCACCGTGCGGCTGATCCCCGGCGTGCTCGGCAACGCCGCCTCGACCGAGGAGGAAAGCCATTCCCACGGCCTTCTGGAGCATCCGCAGTTCACGAAGCCGGCGATCTGGGAAGGGCGCGAAATCCCGCCCGTCCTCATGTCCGGCCATCACGGCGAGATCGGGAAATGGCGTCGGGCCGAAGCGGAACGGTTGACCAGGGAGAGGCGGCCGGATTTGTGGCGCGACTATATCGAAAGAAAAAGCAGCGAGTAGCCGTGCTGATAGCCGGAAGATGGACAGCAACCGCTATCCGTCAACCAGATCATAGTGCTTGATCGTCCGAGACTCGACCAGTTCCTCCTCGGCAGGATCAATATGCGGGCTCTGATAGTCTTCGCCAACGAAAGCCTTCAGGCTGTCGAGGTCCTTCCAGACCATGACAAAGCTGAACTCCCGCGGGCTATCGGGCCGGGGTGCGCCGGGTAGGACGTTCACGATCCCTTTGGTGCCTTTCATCAGGGGAATCGCGGTGTCGTGGAAGAACGTGCCGAACTCCGCCTCCTTGCCCGGGCGGGTGACGACCTGGAATATGCGCATGATCATGGCTGGACCTTTCTATAGGCTGATGTCACAAACTGCCCTGACCGTTACCTGCCACCGCCTACCCTAGCACAGTTTGCCGTTTCCGGGCTGAAACGGCCCGGACTCCCTAGGGCAACTTGGCTTTCCCCGGTGGGAAACCACTGGATCTCAGGGCATTCACCCAATACGCCCCGCCCGTCCGGAGCTCGTCCGAGTCGGCCGGATTTGTGGAGAGAATTTTCATCCTCGGATGACTAAATCACTACCCGAAAACTTGTGCCGGCAAGGGACGGTCCGTTGCCAACAGTTAAGAACGCTGAGAATGAAGATCCGCGACAACATCTCCGAAGTCGTCCTCTACTCGGCATTCGTCTTCCTCTTCGTCGCGGGACTCACCACGGGGCTGAGCGCGAGTGCTTGCCGGAAGCAGACCTATCACGGTGAAAAAAAGCTGAGATTTTGCAGCATCTCGCTGAGCGTCGGATCGTTTTTGCCACATGACGCAGCGAAGCGTTCGATTATTTATGTTGAGCGCGGCATCGCCCTGAGTGAGCTTGGACACGCAGAGGAAGCGGTTTCAGACTTCCGACGCGCCCTCGATGACGTGGCCAGCAGTCGGGCATCTTACCGGCAGCGGATTGTCGAGCGCCTAGAGGCCGAAGAAGCCGGTTCCAAGGCACATAAGAACTTCGCCGCCGCTATGGCCCTCCGCAATTGACAGAGCCCACGCGTTTCGGCACGGAAATAGCTTGATCGCCTACCTCCTTCCCCCTATACCCCGCCCGTCCGGGGCTCGTCCGAGTCGGCCGGATTTGTCGTTTGTTGGCCCATGCCCTTCGTTTTCTTCGGCAAGGGCGGCGAGCAGCGGCAAAAGCAAGGAACGATGACCTGATCTCCGGCGGGCGCGGATGCGGACCCGATGAAGACGCGGAGCTCTGAGGCGCGAACACCATCGCGGAACCACCGCGAGCATTTGGAAAGGATCACGCGATGAACCTGATCGCGCAACTGGAGGCCGAGCAGATCGCCGAGCTTGGCAAGTCCATCCCGGACTTCAAGGCGGGCGACACGATCCGTGTCGGCTACAAGGTGACGGAAGGCACGCGCAGCCGCGTGCAGAACTACGAAGGCGTCTGCATCTCCCGCAAGGGCGGTCAGGGCATCGCCGCCTCGTTCACCGTCCGCAAGATTTCCTTCGGCGAGGGCGTCGAGCGCGTCTTCCCGCTCTACTCGACCAACATCGACTCGATCGAGGTCGTGCGCCGTGGTCGTGTCCGCCGCGCCAAGCTCTACTACCTGCGCGACCGTCGCGGCAAATCCGCCCGGATCGCCGAAGTCACCAACTACAAGCCCAAAGACGCGGCTGAGGCCTGAGGAGCGGGACCATGAAAAAAGACATTCACCCCGACTACCACATGATCGAGGTCAAGATGACCGACGGCACCACCTTCAAGGTCCGCTCGACCTGGGGCAAGGAAGGCGATCAGATGTCGCTCGACATCGACCCGTCCGTGCACCCGGCCTGGACCGGCGGATCGGCCAAGCTGATGGATACCGGCGGCCGCGTGTCGAAGTTCAAGAACAAGTACGCCGGCCTCGGATTCTGAGCCGGTTGCGCTTCCCAACCGGAAGCGCACAACATATAGTAGAGGCGCGCTGGGAACAGCGCGCCTTTTGATTCCGTGGCAGTCGGAAAATACGGGGACAGAGACGTGGCGCATATCATCGTTGTCGGAAACGAGAAGGGCGGGTCCGGGAAATCGACGACCTGCATGCACGTCGCGACCGCCCTCGTCCGCATGGGCCACAAGGTCGGCGCGCTCGACCTCGATCTTCGGCAGCGGAGCTTTGGCCGCTACGTCGAGAACCGCCGCGCGTATTCGCGGAAGGAAGGCCTCGACCTGCCGATGCCGGACTACCGCGACCTGCCCGAAGTGGACCAGGCGAGCCTCGGCGCGGGCGAGAACGTCTATGACCGGCGTCTGTCGGCCGCTGTTGCCGGGCTCGAGAAGGATGCCGAATTCATCATCATCGACTGCCCCGGTTCGCATACAAGGCTGAGCCAGGTCGCGCATTCGCTGGCCGATACGCTGATCACGCCGCTGAACGACAGTTTCATCGACTTCGACCTTCTGGCGCGGGTCGATCCGGATACCAGCCGGGTCATCGGCCCGTCGATCTATTCCGAGATGGTCTGGAACGCCCGGCAGCTGCGGGCGCGGGCCGGATTGCCGCCGATCGACTGGATCGTTCTGAGGAACCGCCTCGGCGCGCAGCAGATGCACAACAAGCGGAAGGTCGGCGGCGCGCTCGAACAACTGTCGAAGCGGATCGGCTTCCGCGTGGCGCCGGGTTTCTCGGAGCGGGTGATCTTCCGCGAACTCTTTCCGCGGGGTCTCACGCTCCTCGATCTGAAGGATGTCGGGGTGGAGCGGCTCAACATCTCCAACGTGGCCGCCCGGCAGGAAGTGCGCGATCTCATGCGCGAACTGCGCCTGCCCGGCGTCGACGTCGCGATCTGAGCAAGATCAGGCGGCGCTGCGCCCGGCGCGGATGAAGAGCGTCGGCAGGACCGTCCTGTTGCGGCGGGAGAACTCGGACCCCATCGACATCAGGCGCGTTTCGAATGCGTCCGGCTGTTCGGCCTTGGAGCGCGAGAAGCGATTGAGGATTGCGGCTGCGATTTTCATTTTTCGACCCTGTGACTTCGTGCCCCGTTGTTAAAACTTGCCCAAGGTCCGTGTCCGAATCGTGGCATGTGCGGGGATTTTCAGAGGATTTCTGGCGACGGATTGGGGGCCGCCCGGCGCGCAGGTGCGCGATCCGGGCGACCGCCGGTCAGGTCCGCAGCACCCGGTAGACCGCCGGGATCACCAACACCGTCAGGAGCGTCGACGACGCCAGGCCGAAGAGGAGCGAGATCGCGAGGCCCTGGAAGATCGGGTCGGTCAGGATCACCGCCGCCCCGATCATAGCGGCGAGCGCGGTCAGGAGGATCGGCTTGAAGCGGATCGCCCCGGCCTCGATCAGCACCTCGGTCAGCGGCCGGTCCGGCCGTTGCGCATGGCGGATGAAATCGACGAGCAGGATCGAGTTCCGGACGATAATCCCGGCAAGTGCGATGAAGCCGATCATGGACGTCGCCGAGAACGGCGCGCCGAAGGCCCAGTGACCGCCGAGGATGCCGATGAAGGTCAGCGGGATCGGCGTCAGGATCACCAGCGGCACCTTGAACGAGCCGAACTGCGCGACAACGAGGATGTAGATCCCGAGAAGGGCAATGCCGAACGCCGCCCCCATGTCGCGGAACGTGACCCAGGTCACCTCCCATTCGCCGTCCCAGAGGAGCGTCGGCACCGTCTCGTCGTCTGGCTGGCCGTGGAGCGAGATCTCGGGCTTCGGCAGCCCGGTCCAGTCCTGCGCGTCGATCGCCTCCTGCACGGCGAGCATGCCGTAGAGCGGCGCTTCGAAATCGCCTGCGAGTTCCGCCGTCACCATCTCGGCAGCGCGGCCATTGTGGCGGAAGACCGGGAAGGACGCGCGCTCCTCGGTCACCTCGACGACGTCGCCAAGCTCGACCACGCCGCGCGCGCCCGGCAAGACGTTGGCGGGGATCGGCGTCGTCAGGAAGCGTTCGTCGAGCGTGCGTTCGCCTTTCGGCCGCTCGATGCGGATCGGTATCGGCGGGCGCCCCTCGCCACGGTGCGAATAGCCGATGGTCGTACCGCCGTTGAGGATGGCGATCGTATCGAACACGTCGCCTTCCTGGACCTGGAAGAACTCTGCCGCGTCGGTCGAGACGGTGGTGCGCAGTCGCCGTGCCGGGTCGCCGTAGGAATTGTCGACGTCGACGATGAAGGGGACGGAGCGGAACGCCTCTTCGACCTTCGCGGCGACGGTGCGGCGGGTTTCCGCGTCAGGGCCGTAGATCTCGGCCAGAAGCGTGGCGAGGACCGGCGGCCCCGGCGGCGGTTCGACGGTCTTGAGGCTGGTGCCCGCGGGCACCGGCAGCGCCATGATCCTTTCGCGGATCTCCAGCGCGATCTCGTGGCTGGTGCGGTCGCGGTCGCCCTTGGGCAGGAGGTTGATCGCCACCTCGCCCATCTCGGGCGATGCCCGCATGTAGGAGTGCCGCACGAGACCGTTGAAGTTGAAGGGTGCCGCCGTGCCGGCATGGGTCTGGACGGAGCGCACTTCGGGCAGGTCGAGGACGGTCTTCGCGACCGCCTGCGCCACCGCGTCCGTCGCCTCGACCGAAGACCCTTCGGGCAGGTCGATGGTCACCGATAGCTCCGACTTGTTGTCGAAGGGCAGGAGCTTGACCGTCACATGCTTGGTGTAAAAGAGCGCGAGCGAGCCGACGGTCAGGACAAGGACGACGCCGATGAAGGCCCAGCTGCGCGCCTTCGACGCAAGGATCGGCCGGGCGACGGCACTGTAGGCGCGGCCGAGCGCGCCCCCATGGCCACCGTCCTCATGCCCGTGCGCGGGCGCCTTGCCGGCGACCTTCAGCATCAGCCAGGGCGTGACCATGACCGCGACGAAGAAGGAAAAGATCATCGCCGCCGAGGCATTGGCGGGGATCGGGCTCATGTAGGGGCCCATCAGACCGGAAACGAAGAGCATCGGCAGAAGCGCCGCGACCACGGTCAGGGTGGCGACGATGGTCGGGTTGCCGACCTCGGCCACGGCGTCGATGGCGGCACTCCGCCGGTCGCGCCCGTCGCCCATGCCCCAGTGGCGGGCGATGTTCTCGATCACCACGATGGCATCGTCGACAAGGATACCGATGGAGAAGATCAGCGCGAAGAGCGAGACGCGGTTCAGCGTGTAGCCCATGAGGTTCGACGCGAAGAGGGTGAGAAGGATCGTCACCGGAATGACGATGGCGACGACAAGCGCCTCGCGGCGGCCGATGGCGACCCAGACGAGCGCGATGATCGATACCGTCGCAAGCGCGAGGTGATAGAGCAGTTCATTCGCCTTCTCGTTCGCGCTTTCGCCATAGTCGCGGGTGACTTCCAGGCCGATCTCCTCGGGGATGAGCGTGCCTTCGAGCGCGTGGGCGCGGTGCAGGACCTCCTCGGCCACCGTCACGGCGTTTGAGCCGGCACGCTTGGCGACAGCGAGCGTCACGGAGGGAATGCGCTCAATTCCCTCTTCAGTCTTTGAGACCGTGGCGACGAGTTGTTCTTCCCCGTCCGGAGCGAAACTCACATCGGCCACGTCGCGGACATAGACGGGCCGGCCATCGCGCGTCGTCAGCAGGAGGTTCGCGATCTCTTCCGGAGAGCGCAGCGTTTCGCCAGCAACCAGCATGATCTGCTCGCCCGCGTCGCGGACCTGCCCGGTCGGGAAAGTGGTGTTGGCGCCGGTGACCTTACCCGCAAGCTGCTGAAGCGTGACGCCGTAAAGCGCCAGGCGCTCCGGGTCGGGCGCGATCCGCAGCCGCTCGCTGGTTTCGCCGACGATATAGGTCAGGCCGACATCGGAGATCTTCGCGATCTCGGTCCGAAGCTCGCGGGCGATGCGGGTGAGGTCGTTGGCGGTGACACGGCCCGTCGCGTCCGGTTTCGGCGCCAGGGTCAGCGACAGGATCGCCACGTCGTCAATACCGCGCCCGACGATCTGCGGTTCGGGGATGCCGACCGGGATGCGGTCCGCGTTTGCCCGGACCTTGTCATGGACACGCAGGATCGCGGCGTCGGACGGGGTGCCGACGAGGAACCGCGCGGTGACCATGACCCGGTCGTCCGAGGTCTGCGAATAGACATGCTCGACCCCGTCGATACCCTTGACGATGGTCTCCAGGGGCTCGGTGATCAGCTTCACCGCGTCCTCCGCCCTCAGCCCATTGGCCTGAACGTGGATATCGACCATCGGGACGGAAATCTGCGGCTCCTCCTCCCGCGGAAGCGAGATGAGCGCCACGATGCCAAAGACGAAGGCCGCCATCAGGAACAAGGGCGTCAGCGGCGAGGCGATAAAGGCCCGCGTGAGCCCCCCGGCAATGCCGAGTTTCTGCGCTTCGCCGCTCACGGTGCGACCACCTTGTCGCCGGCATTGAGGCCGCTCAGCACCTCGATCAGGTCCGCGCCGTCCTTCGTGACCACTTCTCCGAGCACCACGGCGCGCTGCGCCTCACCCTCCGCCGTCTCGACCGCGACGAAGTCGAGGCCGGACCGCGTGGTGACGGCACCCGCCGGAACGAGAAGCGCCATGCGTTCGCCGACGGGCAATTCCACGAGAACACGGGCATCTACATAGGCTGTCGCAAGGCCTTCGACCTCCACATCCGCAACGACGCGGCCGTTCGAGATTTGCGGGTAGAGTTTGGCGATCCTGCCCGATTCCGCCTCGCCCGCCGACGTGATGCGGATCTCTGCCCCCTCGCTCAGCGCTTCGGCATGCCGTTCGGGCACCGCGAGGCGCAGGAAGAAGCCGCCGCCGCCGATGGTAGCCACCGCCTCACCGGGAAGGATCACGGCGCCGAGCGTGACCGGCACGGTCAGGACCAGTCCATCCCCCGGCGCGAAGACGCGGCCTTCGGACGCCTGCTGGACCGAGATGTTGCGCTGCGCTTCCGTTGCGGAGATCTGACCGCGCACGACGTCGACATTGGTGCGAAGCTGGTCGAGCCGCTGCACCGTCGCCACGCCCCGTTCCACCAGCGCCTGGCCACGCTCAAGCTCGGTCTCTGCGGTCGCGAGCTGCGCTTGCAGCGATTCGATCTGCGCATCGAGTGCCGCGATCTGGAACGCGATCTTGTCGTCGTGGATGACCGCGATTTCCTGCCCGGCCGTCACCGTATCGCCCTCGCTGACCGAAAGCGACTGAACGACCCCGCCGATCCGTGCCCTCGCGGGCACGGTTTCACGCGTCTCGACCCGCCCGTAGACCGATTTCCATTCGGTCACCGGGGACGGTTCGAGCGTGATCGTCTCAGCCAGAAGCGGACCGGACGCCAGAAGGCTGGTGATCAGCAGGACTGCGCGCATGGCAAGCGGCCTTTCAGAATGCGCAGCCGGGTTTCACGCCGAGCTTGCGGAAGATCGAGGCGGCCGGGCAGAAGCCCGTGAAGGCCGACTGTAACAGGTTCAGGCCGATGAAGACCGTGAACCAGACGAAGTAGGGCGACACCCACTGGGTGAGCGCGACCGACAGAAGAACCATGGCGCCGGCGAAGGCGAGGATAGTACGATCGAGAGACATGACGACCTCCGGGTTTGTTATACATTCACATTTATGAATGTAATGAAGGGAAATCAAGCTCCCTTCTTCGGAATTGTCCGATTCATCCCAGACCGGGGCATGAAGGCCATGACCCAGATCAATTTTCGCGGGGCGTTCAGCCTGGATCGAAGGGCTTTTCGGCCAGTTCTGCGGCGATATCGTCGTCGAGAGGCGTGGCGAAGGTATTGAGGATGAAGCCCAGCGTCGAATAGAAGCCGACGGTCGCCATCAGGTCGAGCACACCCTCCTTGCCGACGGCCCCGGCCATTTCCGCCGCCGTCGCGGAGGTCAGGCGGGCCATGTCGAAGAGTTCGTCCACCGCCTTGGCGATGAGCCCGTCTGTCGGCGCCATTGCCGAGGGGTCCCCACGGATCGTTCCGATGCGCGCATCGGTGAGACCGCATTTCCGCGCCCGCGCGACGTGCTGGTTCCATTCGTAGGACGAACCGAGCCTTACCCCTGTACGCAGGATCGCCACCTCGGAAAGTTCGCGGCCGAGGGTCGTCTGCACAACCACATGATCA
Organism: Defluviimonas sp. SAOS-178_SWC; assembly: GCF_039830135.1. Lineage (NCBI taxonomy): Bacteria > Pseudomonadati > Pseudomonadota > Alphaproteobacteria > Rhodobacterales > Paracoccaceae > Albidovulum > Defluviimonas sp. SAOS-178_SWC. The sequence goes on from NZ_CP156081.1 coordinate 3,415,808, forward strand.
CGAAGTCCCGCCCAGGCGCGCAATAGCGCGGGATGATGCGCCATTGTCCGGTAGACGTTCAGCCCGCCCGCGAATCCCTTTCGCATATCGGCCACGGCCTCCGGCCAAGATGCATCGTCGAGCGGCGGAAGGTGCAGGCTATCGGCCATCTTTGTCTCCGGATCAGGTGCCCAGGTCATGCCGATGCCGGTCCGGCGGCTTTCGCGGCGGTCTGAAAGCCACGCTTGCGGCCTCCGCTCGGCATCAGCGGCGGGGCGACGAAGGGCGAGAAGCTTTCCGCCCGCGACCGGCGCCAACGCATGAGATAGCCGAACTCGTCCTCTTCCTCGCGCAGAAGGAAGCCTTCGGGCATGTAGGGGTAGACTTCGTCACCTGTCACCATGTTGCGGTCGGTCTCGCGCATGATCAGGTGATGGGGCAGGAACTCACCGGGGTGGGAAAGGCCGGCCGCCCCGGTCATCTCGGCCAGCGCCTTGAGGGTGTTCTGGTGGAAGCGGAAGACCCGCTCGGCCTTGTCGACGGGGTCCAGCGCGCGCTGGCGGAGCGGATCCTGCGTCGCCACGCCCACGGGGCAGCGGTTGGTGTGGCAGGCCTGGGCCTGGATGCAGCCGATGGAGAACATGAAGCCCCGCGCCGAATTCGCCCAGTCGGCGCCCAGCGCCAGCGCCCGCGCAAGGTCGAAGGAGGTGATGAGCTTGCCCGACGCCCCAAGCTTCAGCCGGTCACGCAAACCCGCGCCCCGAAGGGTGTTGTGCGCAAAGGTCAGCCCCTCGACAAGCGGCATCCCCATATGGTTGGCGAATTCCAGCGGCGCCGCCCCGGTCCCCCCTTCCTTTCCGTCGATGACGATGAAGTCCGGAACGATACCGGTTTCCAGCATCGCCTTGACGACACACATGAATTCCCGACGGTGCCCGATACAGAGCTTGATGCCGACCGGCTTTCCGCCTGAAAGGTCGCGCAGCCGGCCGATGAACTCGATGAGCCCGACAGGCGTCGAAAACTCCGGATGGGCGGAGGGCGAGATGCAGTCGACGCCGATCGGCACGCCTCGCGCCTCGGCGATCTCGGGCGAGACCTTCGAGGCTGGAAGCACCCCGCCATGACCGGGCTTCGCACCCTGGCTCAGTTTCAGTTCGATCATCCTGACCTGCGGATCGGCGGCCTGATCGCGAAACCGCTCCGGATCGAAGCGCCCGTCGGGCGTGCGGCAGCCGAAATATCCCGAACCGACCTCGTAGATGAGATCGCCGCCGCCCTGCCGATGATAGCGGCTGATGCCGCCCTCGCCGGTGTCATGGGCGAAACCGCCTTTCTTCGCGCCGGTATTGAGGGCGAGGATCGCGTTTGCGGACAGCGCGCCGAAACTCATCGCCGAGATGTTGTAAAGCGACGCGTCATAGGGCTGGCGGCAGTCGGGGCCACCAACTCGGACCCGGAAGTCGTGGTCGGCAATGTGCAGGGGAAGCATCGAGTGGGTAATCCACTCGTAGCCCGCGTCGTAGACGCGTTGCCGCGTGCCGAAGGGCCGCTTGTCTTCCACCCCCTTGGCGCGCTGGTAGACGAGCGACCTGTCGTCACGAGAGAACGGTTCCTCGTCCTGATCGCTTTCGATCAGGTACTGGCGGATTTCGGGCCGTATCCCTTCGAAAAGGAACCGCATGTGACCGATGACGGGGTAGTTGCGCAGGATCGAGTGCCGGCGCTGGCTGAGATCGTGCACCCCGAGCGCGGAGAGAGCGCCGAAGACCAGGAGCGGCAAGAGGAACCAGCCGCTCCAGACCAGCCCGAATAGCGACAAGATCGCGAGCGCGACGACAAGCGCCAATGGCATGTACCGTTCCATCACCCCCTCCCCTCAGATCACCGCGCTGATGGCTCGGGAAAGCTTGTCGGTCAGTTCGCCGATCTGCGCATCCTCGATGATGAAAGGCGGCGCGAGGAGGATGTGGTCGCCCGACCGTCCGTCGATCGTGCCCGACATCGGGTAGCAGATCAGCCCCTCCTCGAACGCCGCCTTCTTGATCTTGGCCGCGACGCCGCGCGAGGGATCGAATGGCGCTTTGGTCGCCCGGTCTTCAACCAGTTCGATCCCCCGGAAGAGGCCCCTGCCGCGCAAATCGCCGACATGCGGATGCTGGCCGAAGCGTGCCTCAAGCGCGGCGGCGAGCTTGTCGCCCTGTTCCCGCACGCGGGGCAGAAGCCCGCGATTCAGGATCGCCGAGACGACGGCATGGCCCGCCGCCGTCGCGGTCGGGTGGCCAATATAGGTGTGACCATGCTGGAAGAAGCCCGAGCCGTTGGCGATGGCGTCGTAGATCTCGGCCGAGCAGAGCATGGCACCGATGGGCTGATACCCGGCGCCAAGACCCTTGGCGATGCAGACAATGTCCGGGCGCACCTCGTCCTGCTCGCTGGCGAAGAGCGTGCCGGTACGCCCCATGCCGCACATCACCTCGTCGAGGATCAGGAGAATGCCGTACCTGTCGCAGATCTCGCGGATGCGGCGGAAATAGCCCGGCGCGGGCGTCAGCGCCCCGGCCGTCGCGCCGACGACAGGTTCGGCCATGAAGGCCATGACCGTCTCGGGACCGACGCGCAGCAGTTCCGCCTCCAGCGCGTCGGCGGCGCGGCGGCCGTATTCCTCAAGGCTCTCGCCCTCTTCCCTGAGCCGGTATTCATAGCAGGGGTCGATATGGCTGACATCGAGGAGAAGCGGCCCGAACTGCGCACGCCGCCATTCGTTGCCACCCGCCGAGAGGGCGCCAATCGTATTGCCGTGGTAGCTCTGCTTGCGGGCAATGAGGCGGCCGCGCTGCGGCTCGCCCTTCTCGACCCAATACTGGCGGGCTAGCTTGATCGCCGCCTCGGTCGCCTCGGACCCGCCCGAGACGAAGTAGACCCGGTCAATCCCCTCGGGCGCGTGGGCGATCAGGAGATCAGCCAGCGCCTCGGCCGGTTCGGAGGTGAAAAAGCCGGTATGGGCGAACGCCACCTTGTCGAGTTGGGCCTTGATCGCCGCCGTCACTTCCACGTCGCCGTGGCCGAGGCAGGACACCGCCGCGCCCCCCGAGCCGTCGAGATAGCGCTTGCCGGACGCGTCGATCATATAGCAGCCTTCGCCGCCGACGGCGACCGGAGGCTGCGCTTTGGTGTGGCGCGGAAAGACATGGGACATGGGTCTGCTCCTTTCGTATCAGGCGGGCTGGCACCCCGATAGGCGCACATTCCCGTTGTTCGGCTTCATACCAGATAAGGCATCATCAGGCTGGCAAGGCTGAGGACGAGGAAGAACCCCGCCATGTCGGTGATCGTCGTCAGAAGCGGCCCGGACGCGGCCGCAGGATCCTGCCCCAGCCGTTTCAGCAGCAGGGGCACCACACCCCCGATCGACACCGCGAGAACGGTGTTGAGCGCCAGTGCCACGCCGATCACCACGCCGAGCCAGGGATTTCCCTTCCAGGCCCAGGCCACTGCCGCGATCAGGAGGCCGAGAGCAATGCCGTTGATCGCACCCACCGAGACCTCCTTGAGCCAGACCCTGAACGCATCCTTGGGCTGGACGACGCCAAGCGAAAGCTCCCGCATCGTCACGCCTACCGCCTGATTTCCAGAACAACCCGACATATCCGACACCATCGGCAGGAAAACCGCGATGGCAATGACAGCCGTCAATGTCGCCTCGTAAGCCGAGATCACCGAGGCCGCGATGACGTTGAGCACGATATTGGCCGACAGCCACATCAACCGCCGGCGCGAGCGCAGCCAGAGCGGCATGGAGCGAAGCTCGTCGCCGACCTGCTGGCGCTTCAGGCTGTCGCTCTCGGCCCGTTCGAGGGCGGCGTCGCGCACGGCGTCGCGGCCCACGACACCGACGAGCCGGCCGTCCGCTTCGACCACTGGCAGGCCGAGGAAGGATTCAGCGTCGAAGATATCCTCAAGCATGTCGAGCGTGGCCGAAACGGGTACCGTCATCGGTTCGACCATGATCGTCGTCAGCTTGGTATTCTTGCGCGCGGTCAGGAGCGCACGAAGCGAGACGACGCCAATCGGCCGCCCCCCGGCATCCGTCACGTAAGGATGCTGGCCACGGTAGCGCTCGAAATCCTCGTCGCCTTCGACCACCATGCGCAGGACATCGCCCACCGTGGCGGTGTCGGCAAACGCGAATGCCTCGGCCACCATGAGGCCGCCCGCCGTGTCGTCCTCGTATTCGACGAGGCGGCGGACATCGGCGGCGTCCTCCGGCTCCATCTCGGCGAGGATCGCCTCCGCGTCCTCGGCGTCGAGATCGCCGATGAGGTCGGCCTGAAGGTCGCTGTCGAGTTCGTCGATGATCTCGGCCGCCCGGTCGCTGTCGAGCCGCTCCACAAGTTCGGTCGCGGCGGCATGCGGCGCTTCCTCGACAAGGGCGGCGGCAAGTTCCGTCGGCACGAGTTCGAGAAGGACGTCGCGATCCTCGGCCGAGAGCGCGAGGAGTTGGCGCAGGGCAGCTGAGGGGGCAAGCGGATCGAGAAGGTCCGTCAGCCGGTCGCCATCACGGTCGTCGACGGCGGCCTTGACCCGATCGCGCATCGACGCGCCCGGCGCGTCCTGCGGATCCGGCGCATCGTGCCGGGCCTCCTCGGGATCGGGCTTCGTCTCGGTCACAGGTCCCTCCCTGTCCCGCATAACCCCGTCACGAAACGCGGCTCTGCGGCTCCGGCGTTGCGATGCAGCGCGTTCCTTCGGCGAAGTTCTTCATGTCGAAGCTCCAGGCGCCGCGCGGCCAGCGCAGCTCCATCTCGCCCTTCCGGGGTCGGTAGACCGCCGTATAGAGCGTGCCGAACCCCCGCTCGAACGCGGTGGAATAAAGCGGCGGGCGCAGGAAGGCGGCGATGAATTTCTCTTCCGGTTCCACATGAAGGGTCAGCCGCTGAAGAAGGAAGCGTTCGCGTTCCACCGAGGCGGTCATGCGGGCATGGGCATCCCATTCGACCTTTTCCTGATGGTTCGTCGCCACCGCCGCATGGGTCAGGACCGCCGGCCGGTCCGGCGCCATGAAAGCGGTCAGGAAATGCCGCTTCCGGTCCAGAACCGTGACATTGTAGCTCATATGCGTCGGAATGCGGGCCAGCGCCTTGCCGGCCTCTTCCGTCGTTGCGCAGGTCTGGAGCACGTAGCGCAGGATCAGCGGCACCCCGAATCCATCGCCGACGACCCGGCGCCCGCCGAAGGTGAGGGACACCGCAAGGCCCGCATCATTCATCCCGTCGACGAGCCCCCAGAGCCCGTCCGAGGTGCCCATCACCTTCCGCCCCTGCCAGGACGAGTGCAGGACGACGCATTCGAACGCACGCGGATCATAGTCGTAGTTGCGCACGAGGACCGGAGCCTTTCCGGGCCAGATCGCCTGGCTGCATCCCGAGAGGTAGGGTGGCGGGCGATAGAAGCTGAGGAACCGCGCCGCCAGGTCGCCGCCGCCGGCCAGATCGCAAAGACGCTCATAAAGCGGCACGATTTCCGGCATGTGGGTTTCGAGCGCCCGCAGGCTTTCGAGATAGGTCGGTCGCGCATCGGCCCCTTCGCGCAGCCACCACGCCTTGTAGGCGGGCCACAACTCGGCGAAGAGCCCAGCCCATTTCGGGCCGGGCTCCGCCTCCGATATGGCGCGCCACCATAGATCCATCACATGATCTTGAAAGCCGGTTCCGCGAGGGCCGGGCCCGCCTCGGCCACCGGCAGCGGGTTGGCGGAGAACGCGGACTTGATGCCGTGGATCCAGCGCTTGGCCCGTTCATTGAGCTGGAAGCCGTTGGTCATCGACCGGCCGCGCGTGACGAGGATTCCAAGATCGGCGCCTTCGTAGCGGTAGTCGCCCGGTTTCAGGATGCGCAGGAAGAACGCCTCGTTCTCCGACTCGACCGCACGGCGGTGATAGTCGAAGCGGTCGAAGACGACACGGCCGTCCTCCAGCATCTTGTAGATGCCGGTCTGCGGCGCGTGTGACAGGATATCGACCGTATCCTCGGTGTGTTTCACGACCATCTGGCTCCAGCCGTCGATCATGTCGGGATCGGCCCAGCGCGCGTTGAGTTCGTCCACGTCGAGCTTGAACTTCGCCTTCGAAAACTCCAGCAGATGGAACAGGAACAAAGGCGCGTCGGCATGGGCGAAGGCCGCATGGTTGGTCATCGACGAGGCGCCGGTGATGCGCGGATTGAGTTCGCCGAGCCAGATGTCGCCGGTCTTCTTGTCGATGAGGAAATCGAGCTCGAAATAACCGCGATAACCTTCCTTCCTGAGCTGCTCCCCGAATTTGAAGGTCAGGTCGCGCGCCTTCTGGCGCACTTTCGGCGAGAAGGCTGTCGAGAAGATTTCATTCCCGCACCAGCCGCCGCGATAAGGCGTGAGCTCCTTGAAGCCGACAAGCTCGGTCATCAAGGGTCCGACGATCGTGCCCTGGCTCGTGGCGCACGCCTCGATGGCGGAGCCACGGCAGTCGATCCGCTTCATGATCTTGATTTCGCCCTCTCCGACGATCTCATGCTCGTGCCGGCGGAAATCGGCCTCGGACTTGATGAAGAAGGTGGTGTGGCCGCTATCGCCAAACGCCGATTGCAGCACGAGGTCATGGCCCAGCCCCGCCTTGTCGCAAGTCTTCTTCAGGTCCTCGTAGGATTTCACCTCGGCCAGCGTGTTCGGCACCGAAGGCACGCCCGCCTTGTTGCCGACGCGCACGGTCTCGATCTTGTTGTCCATCTTCGTCCTGAGCTTCGCCTTCGGGAACCAGACATCGGCGCCCAGTTCCTTGGCCAGCCGCTCGGTCTCCTCGTCGAACATGAGGAAGACAAATTTCGGCTTGCCGCCGCGGCGCTTCACGAGGTCGATCACCTCCTTGTGCTGGAGGAGGTAGTTGTTGATGTCCTCGATCGACTGGAACTCCGCATGCGGCTGCTCGGAGGGGCAGAAGACGTTCGGGTGCCGGCCGTCATAGCAATCGATGTAGCAGATATACTTGAAATTCTTGCACCATTCGTCGATGCCCAGAAGATTGAAGTTGGTCGCGGAGATGAAATAGATCGGATCCTCGTTCCGGTGGAAGAAGCGGCGGATCTCGGAAATGTTCTTCAGGTCTCTCTTGCTCATTCTTCTCTCCCCTATTCCGCCGCAGTGGCGAGTTTCTTCGTCTGTTGGGCCAGCGCCTCTTCCGTGAACACCCTGAGCCCAAGATCGGCGCGGTAGCCGTGGATCTCGCTCACGTCGAGCGCGCGCATGAAGGCGAGGATCTCGCGGCTGACCACCTGCCCCGGCACGAGGATCGGGAAGCCCGGCGGATAGGGGATGATGAACGAGGCCGACACGACCTCGCGCCCCTTTTCCATCTGCGCTTCGATCCCGCCGTCGAGCTCCAGGTAGTCGCAGTTGTTTTCGTCGTAGGCGAGGAAGAACGGCGTGCGGATATCGCCCTCGCCAGTCGCGGCATCGGCGCAGAAGGCGCGGTGGAAATAGGAAAAGTCAGGTAGCGGCGGCAGATCCTGCATCAGGTTCTTCACGCGCCGCTCGAATGCCAGACGCTCCATCTTGGAGGCGTCGTCAAGCCGGTCGTCCAACTCCTTCGCGATCTCCACCAGCACCTCGATCAGGTAGGCGACCGAGGATCGCGTGGTGCCGATATTGGTCATGAAAAGGACGGTGTTGCGCGAGGTCTTGTTGATCTGGATCCCGTACTTGTCCATCAGGACGTCGGTCTTGAACGTGTCGCCGTCCCAGCCGGTGCCGCCGACCGCGAGCGTCACCCGCGTCGCGTCGAGGACGAATTCATCCTTCTCCCAGCAGTTCCAGATATCGGTCCAGCCCTGTTCGGGATCATAGTAGCTCTCGACCCCGCTTTCGCGGAAATCGTCGGGGATCATGTCGCCCGCCGTCAGCACCTTGAAGTATTTCTGCAAAAGCGGGTGGGTGGAGATCGCCCGGCGCATCGACATCGCCGCCTCGACCTGGCGCTGGACGAATTCGAACCCTTCAAGCTCCACCTGCCGCCGCCCGACATCGAGCGAGGCGATGATCTGGTAGTTCGGGCTCGTCGAGGTGTGGGTCATGTAGGCTTCGTGGAACGAGGCCTCGACCTCCCCTTTGAAATCCTGGTCGTTCACATGGATCATCGAGCCCTGGCGGAGCGAGGTCAGCGTCTTGTGCGTGGACTGGGTCGTATAGACCCGCACCCGCGCGTTCGGCGGCGGGAGAAGCCGCGTCTTGAGGAGCGTGGCCTCATCCGCATCCTTCAGCTTTTCGGTCTGTTTCGCATACGCCTTTGCATGCGCCTCTGATTTCAGCCGTTCCCGCAGCACGCCGGCGGCGTGCATCCCGGTTCGCTGCCGGTAGGTCGGCCCGAAGCGGGCGAAGGCGAACCAAGCCTCGTCCCACAGGAAGATCAGGTCGGGCTTGATGGCGAGGCATTCCTCCATCACCCGCTCGACGTTGTAGACGATGCCGTCGAAGGTGCAGTTGGTCAGGAGGAGCATCCGGACCTGGCCGAGCTTTCCCGCCGCCTTCAGCTTCAGAAGCTGGTGCTTGATCTCATGCAGCGGCACCGCGCCATACATCGAGTATTCGTTCAGGGGATAGCTGTCGAGGTAGCGCACCTGCGCGCCTGCCAGAACCATGCCGTAATGGTGCGACTTGTGGCAGTCGCGGTCGACCAGCACGATGTCGCCGGGCCGCACCAGCGCCTGCACGACGATCTTGTTGCAGGTCGAGGTTCCGTTCGTCGCGAAGAAGGTCTGCTTGGCGCCGAAGGCACGGGCGGCAAGCTCCTGCGCCTCCTTGATCGGGCCGTGCGGTTCCAGAAGGCTGTCGAGGCCGCCCGAGGTCGCAGAGGTTTCCGCGAGGAAGATGTTCGGCCCGTAAAAGGCGCCCATGTCCTGGATCCAGTGCGACCGCGTGATCGACTTCCCGCGGCTGATCGGCATGGCGTGGAAGACGCCCGTGGGCTGCTTGGAATATTCCTTGAGCGCGGTGAAGAACGGCGTCTTGTAGCGGGCCTGAACGCCCCGAAGGATGTTCAGGTGCAACTCCATGAAGTCTTCCTGATTGTAGAAGACCCGCCGGCAGATGCCGAGGTCGAGCCCGGCAATATCCTCGACCGAGCGGTCGGTGACGAGATAGGCGTCAAGCTCGGGGCGCACCCGGCCGATCAGGCGGCAGAGTTCCGGTCCGTAATCCTCTGGCGGAATATCCTCGATCGTCTCCTCTCCGCCGGCGCGGTTGAGGTAGCGCGTCAGGATCGGCAGATCGACGTCGCTTTCCATGCGCAGACCGGGACGGACGACAATGGCCTGGATGTTGTGGTTGAACAGAACGCCGATCAGCGCGTCCTTGAGGCTTGGCACGACGACCGGCTCGTAGATGAACGCGTCCTCCGAACGGCGCATCGAGGTCATGTTGGCCTTGAGCCAACGCTCCTGATGCTCGTTCACGTCATCGACGATCATCACTTCGAAATAGGGCTTTGTCAGCGCCCGCGCCTCGGGCGGCAAAAGCGCCTCCTCGTCGTGGTCCTCGTCGAAGCCGTCGCGGTCGAGCGGGATCAGCCGGCGCCGGTAGGCGCCCGTCGTCAGGGCCCGCGTCGCGCGGCGGACGGCGAAGACCAGTTCGGCCATGTGCCCGGTCTCGAACTGCCGTCGCATGTGCTCGAAGGCCGCCACCCCCGGAAAGGCCCAATAACGTTCGATGACCGCGAGCGACTCGAACAGTATTCCGGCCTCGGCATGAACGGATTTGACGCGTTTGCCCTCTGGTTCCCGATGCAGGAGTTCGAGCTTTTCCCGAAGGGCGCTCCAGCGGTCCGCGCGCAGTTGCACGGCCGAGTAGTAATCGCTCATCGACTGCATCGGTCCTACCTTTCGTAGCGGCCGGCAGACAGATCAACGAGCGCCCGGGGGCGGTCCCTGCCGTCGGCTCAGCCCGTGGATATCCGGCCCGCCAGCGGTGGCGTGCCATCGTCGTCGCGGAACGGCGGCCCCATCGTCTTGTGAAGGGCACCCGTTGCCGAGGTGTCGCGAAGGTTGATCCCGGCCCGCGAGCCCTGCCGCGGCATCTCAAGCGGCCCGAGGTCCTGCAGATAGGCGTCCGCCCCGCTCGTCCGGTCGTAGACCGAGAAATCGACGGAGCGGTCGCGGAAGCTTTTCAGCACCTGGCCGAGGCCCTTGATGCCGGTCTCGCGCTGGCGCCGGACGAGGTCGAGATCGACTTCGATGGGGAACATGTCCTCCTGCCCCGCCGACTGGTGCAGCACGGTGGCCGAGGGATCGACGACGCAGGAACGACCGTTGCCGCCGGCACCAAGACCGTTCACGTCGAAGACATAGCACTGGAACTGCGCCGCCGTCGCCCGCGCGATCGCCAGCTCCGCGTCGCGATCGGTCGTGCCGGTCAGGACCGGATGCAGAAGCACCTCGACCCCCTGCGCGGTCAGCTGCCGCGTGGTTTCCGGAAACCAGATGTCGTAGCAGATCGACAGGCCGAAGCGGCCGACATCGGGCACATCGAAGACACAGAATTCGGTGCCCGCCTCGACCTCGGTCTCGTAGGGCCGGAACGGGAACATCTTGCGATAGCTCGCGACGATCTCGCCGTCGGGATTGATGACACTCGCGGTGTTGTAGATCCGGCCATCCTCGGCCTTCTCGAACATCGAGCCCGGGATCAGCCAGACATTGTGCCTGCGCGCGGCCGCTTGCAGCCGGGAGAGGCTGTCGTTGCGGAAAGGCAGCGCGAATTTCGGCAGGGGTCCGAACGCGGCCAGCTCCGAGAACAGCACCATCTGTGTCCACGGGAAACGCGCCATCAGGATGTCGAGCCGGTGCAGCATGCCGTCAGTGTTCGGCTGCAGCGCGTTGACGTACATCTGCACGCCGGCGATTGCGAAAGGAGTCATATGCGGTCCTGATTCGATTTCCCTACAGCCCGTCGGCGGGCCGCCTCCTGTTGCCTAGCACCGCACAACGAGGACTGAAACAGGCGAACGCCGGACGACGCGGTCCGCCTGGGAGCCGATGAGAAACTCGCGCATCTTGTCGGGCGCATGGCTGGCCATCACCACAAGGTCGGCACCGACCGCGTCGATCGCATGCAGGATCTCGTCGTGGACCGTGCCGTAGCGGATGTGGGATTCCGCCTTCAACTCGGCCGGCACCTCCGCCGCCACGAGCTTTTCGAGCGCCTCGCCTCCGTGGCGGATCGCCTTTTCGCGGAAATCGACCGGGAAGAACCCCTCGACCACCGGCAGGCCGTAATCCGGCACCACGCTGAGGACGTGCAGCCTGGAGCCCCAGCCGGTTGCCAGTTCCACCGCGCGCGGCAGCGCGTCTTTCCAGGATGCGGGTTCATTGACGTCGATCGTCAGGAGGATGGTCTTGTACATGGCGGCCTCCTCAGGCTTCGGCCCGGCGCGCGCCGGGCGCCCGTCCGCGTTGCAGCATCACCACCAGCGCCAGAAGCAGCAGCGCCGGGATGAACATCCAGTATTTCGACGGGGCCGAAACCGGCTGGAGAACGCGCAACACCTCCTGGTCCCAGTCGAGCCCGGCCTTCTGCGCGGCGGAATCGTAGGCCACGTCGTCGATGATCATCTTCTCGCCGTCCTGCCGGAAGGCGAGTCCTGCCCCGGCAAGCCGCTCCTCTCCGGTCGCACCTTCGCCCATCGGCACCAGCGCGACGAATTCGATCGGGTCGCCAAGGTCGTTGACGCCGGCGACGCGCAGCCGCAGATCCTCGCCCGCGGGTGTGCTGCCCGCCGCCTCGGCGATATTGGCCGGCGCCGCTTCGGCGAAGGGCGGGAAGACCATGTCCATCCAGAATCCCGGCCGGAAGAGCGTGAAGGCCACGAGCAGAAGCGCCACCGTTTCGTAGATACGGTTCCTGGCGAGGAACCAGCCCTGCGTCGCGGCCGCGAAGAGAAGCATGGCGATCGTCGCGATGATGAAGACGAAGACGCCTTGCGCCCAGGTCACGTCGATGAGCAGAAGCTCGGTGTTGAAGATGAACAAGAACGGCAGCGCGGCGGTCCTGAGCGAATAGAAGAACGCTACGACCCCGGTCTTGATCGGATCGCCCCCGGACACGGCGGCGGCGGCGAAACTCGCGAGCCCCACTGGCGGCGTCACATCCGCCATGATGCCGAAGTAGAAGACGAAGAGGTGCACCGCGATCAGCGGAACGATCAGCCCGTTCTGCTGGCCGAGCGTCACGATCACCGGGGCCAGCAGCGCCGAGACGACGATGTAGTTCGCCGTGGTCGGCAGGCCCATCCCGAGGATCAGCGACAGGACGGCGGTGAGGACAAGGATGGCGAGAATATTGCCGCCCGACAGAACCTCGACCACATCGGCAAGGGCCGAACCCACGCCGGTCTGGCTGACCGCCCCGACGATGATGCCGGCGGTCGCGGTGGCGATGCCGATGCCGATCATGTTGCGTGCGCCGGTCACGAGGCCGTCGATCAGGTCCGTAACCCCTTCACGGGCCGCCTCCCCCAGTTCGCCCGCCCCACGCAACATCGCCATCAGCGGACGTTGCGTCAGCAGAATGAACACCATGTAGGCCGTTGCCCAGAACGCGGAGAGACCCGGCGACAGGCGGTCGACCATCAGCGCCCAGACCAGCACCACCACCGGGAGGATGTAGTGCAGACCCGCGCGGATCGTCGGCCCCGGCAGCGGCAGCGACGTCACCGGCGCATTCGGATCGTCGAGATGCAACGGCTCCTCGCGCGACGCGACCCAGAGAAGGCCCACATAGACCGCCGTCAGGAAGGCGAAGATGATGTAGCCCGCCGTCGCCGGGAAGGCCGGGCGGATCCAGCCCATGCCATAGTAGACGGCCAGCGAGATCGCGCAGATCGCGGCGATGGTGAAGGCGATACCGATCAGCCGCTGCACGATGGGCTTCGGCGTATAGGCACGCGGCAAGCCCTCCATCCCGGCCTTCATCGCCTCGAGATGCACGATGTAGACAAGCGCGATGTAGGAAATCACCGCCGGCACGAAGGCATGGCGGACAACGTCGAAATAGGGGATGCCCACGTATTCGACCATCAGGAACGCGGCCGCGCCCATCACCGGCGGCATGATCTGGCCATTGACGGAACTGGCTACCTCGACCGCGCCCGCCTTTTCGGACGAGAAGCCGACTTTCTTCATCAGCGGAATGGTGAAGGTGCCGGTCGTCACCACGTTGGCGATGGAGGAGCCCGAGATGAGGCCGGTCATCGCCGACGACACGACCGCTGCCTTCGCCGGCCCGCCGCGCATGTGGCCCATGAGGCTGAAGGCGACCTGGATGAAGTAGTTCCCGGCCCCGGCCTTGTCGAGGAGCGAACCGAAGAGCACGAAGAGGAAGACGAACGAGGTCGAGACGCCGAGCGCGATGCCGAAGACGCCCTCGGTCGTGATCCACTGGTGGTTCACGATCTCGGACAGGTTGTTGCCCTTGTGGGCGATGATCGACGGCATCCAGGGGCCAAGGATCGTATAGACGAGGAAAACCGACGCGACGATCATCAGCGCAGGGCCAAGGGCGCGGCGGGTCGCCTCCAGAAGGATGGTGATGCCCGCGACGGCGACGATGAAATCCTGCAGGATCGGCGCACCAACGCGCGAGGAGATGTCCTTGTAGTAGATGTAGAGGTAAAGCGCGGTCAGCGCACCGACGACCGCGAGCGCCCATTCCCAGGCCGGGATGCGGTCCTTCGGCGAACCGAGCAGGATCGCGGCCACAACGGCGAGGGAGATCAGCGGAATCCACCAGACCGACGTCCCCTCCTTCGCCGAGATGAAGAAGAGGATGCCGAGGATCACGGGGACCGCAATCCCGAGGCCAAGTTGCACCGGGGTGCGGGCGGCGGGAAAGGCGGCGAAGGCGAGGAAGATCGCGAAGGCGAGGTGGATAGACCGCGCCTCGGTGTCGTTGAAGACGCCGAAACCGACCATGAACGGAACGGGCGAGGCGATCCACAGCTGAAAGAGAGACCAGGCAAGGGCAACGATGGTGATGAACAAGCCGACGTTGCCCGTGGTGCCGCGCGCACCGGTGTCGGACGACGCGACGAGTTCGTCGAGTTCGGTTTGGCTCAGCCCGCCCCTGTCAGCGGCTTCCATCTCGCCGGCGGCGGCCTGCTGCTGGTCCTTGTCTGCCATGATGTCCCCCCTGGTCGCTGACGCGAGCCACTGATCCGGTCGGAGATTGAATGCGTCCGGCGACGGGCGGACACGCTGTCCGCGCCGGAGGCGGGCCGTTCCGCGCCGGGCACGGAACGGCGGAGCGGCTTACATCCAGCCGCGTTCCTTGTAATACTTCTCGGCGCCCGGATGCAGCGGGGCAGAAAGCCCGTCCTTGATCATGTCCTCTTCCTTGAGGTTCGCGAAGGCCGGGTGCAGGCCCTTGAAGCGGTCGAAATTGTCGAAGACCGCCTTGACGACCTCATAGACCACATCGTCCGGAACGTCGGCCGAGGTCACGAAGGTCGCCTTCACGCCGAAGGTTTCGACATCGTTGTCGGTGCCGGCATACATGCCGCCCGGGATCACCGCCTTGGCGTAATAGGCATTGTCGGCGACGAGCTTGTCGATCGCCTCGCCCGTGACGGGCAACAGGATGGCATCGACCGTCGAGGTCGCCTCCTGGATCGAGCCGTTCGGGTGGCCGACCGTGTAGATGATGGCATCGACCTTGTTGTCGCCGAGTGCCGCGGCCTGCTCGGCTGGCTTCAGCTCGGAGGCCAGTGCAAAGTCGGCGTCCGACTTGCCCATCGCGTTCAGCACGACTTCCATCGTCGCGCGCTGGCCCGAGCCGGGATTGCCGACATTCACGCGCTTGCCGAAGAGGTCGTCGAAGGTGGTCGCGCCGCTGTCCTTGCGGGCGACGACGGTGAAGGGCTCCCCATGCACCGAGAAGACGGCGCGGAGCTTGTCGACCTTCTTGCCCTCGAATTCCGACGATCCGTTATAGGCGTGGTACTGCCAGTCCGACTGGGCAACGCCCATGTCCATGTCACCCGCCGCGATCGCGTTGATGTTGGCGATGGACCCGCCGGTCGATGGCGCGGTGCATTTCAGGCCGGTGGTGGCGGTATCGCGGTTTACCAGCCGGCAGATCGACTGGCCGACGACGAAATAGACGCCGGTCTGGCCTCCTGTGCCGATGGTGATGAACCGCTCCTCTGCGGCGGCACCCGTCGCCAGCGCCATCGCGCCAACGAGGGATAGGGTCTTGAGGTAGGTCATCGTCATTCTCCCTGTCACGAATCCTGTGATGCTCGATGACTCCCGGGATCTTTGTGCCCCGGCTGGTCGCCTTGTTCAGCCCTCGGGCCTTCCGAACGCACTTCCTTTCAGGCGCGGCGCTTGCCACATCCCGTTGTCGGGCCGGACGCCCGGATTTCGATTTTGCCCTTGAACGCCTGCCCCGGGCCGACCCTGGCCGCGCATGCGCGAACCGTCGAATTCAACGTGCAGACTCTTAACATCCTCGTTACGGTAGCCTCGTTTAAAATTATTATCAACCTTGTTTAGCCGAACCGTTCAGGACTAAAATTCCGCGGTGCGGCCAATTGGATCGATGACCGACAGGAAGGCACAAGTGTCCGAAAATGCGACACAACCGAAGATCGACATCGGCGCACGCCTGAAGGCCGTCCGCACGTCGCGGCGGTTGTCGCAACGCGAGCTTGCGCGCAAGTCCGGCGTCACCAACGGCCTGATTTCGCAGATCGAACAGAATCACTCATCGCCGTCCGTCGCGTCGCTGAAACGCATTCTCGACGCGATCCCGCTCAGCCTTTCGGAGTTCTTCGCCCCTGAATTCGCCGACCGCGAACAGATCTTCTTCCGCGCGACCGAGCTGCGCGAACTGAACCCCCAGAAGGTGTTCCGGAGCTTTGTCGCCTCAGACGGCATCTCGCTCCGGCAGGTCGGCGATACCGCCCACCACGCGATCCAGATGCTGCACGAATGCTACGATCCCGGCGCCGATACAGGTGTGGAGCGGTACACGCATGACAGCGAAGAGGCCGGCATCGTCATCTCCGGCCTGATCGAGATAACCGTTGGCGATCAGGTTGCCGTTCTCGGCCCCGGCGACGCCTACCTGTTCGACAGCCGCGTCCCACACCGCTTCCGCAATACCGGCGACGAGCCCTGCACCATCGTCTCGGCCTGCACCCCGCCATCGTTCTGACACGCGGGGCGCCCGCGTCCGGCTT
The DNA here is from genome assembly GCF_039830135.1 of Defluviimonas sp. SAOS-178_SWC. Taxonomy (NCBI): domain Bacteria; kingdom Pseudomonadati; phylum Pseudomonadota; class Alphaproteobacteria; order Rhodobacterales; family Paracoccaceae; genus Albidovulum; species Defluviimonas sp. SAOS-178_SWC. The sequence goes on from NZ_CP156081.1 coordinate 3,432,048, forward strand.
ACCGCGAGAGCGTTGCGATGATGTCGTCCGCCAGCGCGGCGATCCCCTGCCCGGTCGCCGCCGCGATAGCGGAGGCGTCGGCAGCTTTCAGCGGAATGCGAATGTCGAAGCGCACCAGCCGTTCGCGCACCACCCCGTCCGGCGCGGCGATCGCACATTGGCCCGATAGCGTGAAATGCCCGTCGGCACCGGCAACCATACGTTCGACCCGAACCGTCAACTGGACATCGGCGGGCGTGTCGAGCGGCCAGGGCTCTGCCGCAACGGTTGCAGAAGATCCGATATCGAGGCTGCGGGCCAATTCGGCGGTGATGCCGCGCACCGGTTCGTCCGCCCAGAGCGTGTCGGGGACGTTGCGCAGCGCGCCGGTCTCGTCCTGCTGCGCGATCTCGATCGCGGCGGCATAGGCGGGAAGCACAACGTCGCGGACCTCGATACTCCGCACCCTGACGTTGCGAACGCCGTCGCTCGCCGGGGCATCGACCAGGTAGCGCGCGGAATTGTTCCCGCCGCAAGCGGCGAGAAGGAGGGCGAGAAGGAGGAGACTGGCACGCATCATCATGTTACCGACCTGTCAGAAGGGAATTGGGGTTGCGTTCGATCGCGCGGGCAAGCTGGCTCACCGAACGGGCCGCGGCGCGCACCTCGCGGAGCGCCGAGACAGTCTCGTCGTTGAAATCGGAACGCTCGCCATAGGTCGCGATAAGGCCCTCGGCCTGCCGCACCAACCGCTCCAGCCGCGACGAAAGCTCCGGAAGCCCTTCTGCGGCCTCCGCGACCGCATCGGCGGCGTCGCGGGCCGAAGCCATCGTGGCATTGGCGTTTTCCACCGCGCCGCCGTCGCGAAGCTCCGCCAGCGTGGCACGAACCTGGTCGAGCGCAGAGTTCAACGCCGGCGGCAGTTCGCGCGCCGCCTCGGTGCCGATCACCCGGTCAGCGCTGTCGAGGACGCGGGTCGCGGCCGCCATCAGCTCTTCTGCTTCAAGCGCGTTCGCCTTCCTGGCCACCGCCCGCAGGTCGTCGACGAGCGCCGGGAAATCGGCCGATGCGGTTTCGAGATTGGCCGCGATCGCATCCGCCCGCTCCAGCGCCGAGGCAAGGGTCGTCAGTGTCCCGCCTTCCCTGAGTTCGGTCACGACCGAACGCAATTCGGCGACCGCGGCGCGGATGTCGCCGGGCAAAGCGCGCGTCGCCTCGTCATTCACGAGCGCGCGGGTGTCTTCCAGAAGCGCAACGACGGCATCCGGCGTTGCCCGCGTGCTTTCGGAACTCGCCAGCGTCTCGACACTCGCCATCAGGCGGATGGCCTGATCAATAAGCTCTTCGATGGGCAACTGATTGATCCGCTCCAGCACGCCCTCGGCCGTCGCGGTAAAATCGGGCAGGTTCGAGGGCACCGAAGGCAGAACCGGCAGCGGTTCGGCCGCGCGGTCGAAGCTTGCCGGATCGGCGTCCGGCACCTCGACCAGTTCGACGACCAGCGCCGAACTGAAGAGGCTCGCCGTCGCCAGCCGGGCCCTGAGCCCGTTCGCGACGGCAGAGTCGAAGAAATCGAGCACATCCTCTGATCCGGCGCCCTGCGGCAACCCGAGGCGCGAAGGGTCGATGGCGAGATTGGCCATGATCCGGATGTCGGTGCCCGCCCCCGTTTCCTGAACCTGCGCCGAGATCGCAGAGACTTCGCCTACCAGAAGCCCACGATACTGGACGGCGGCTCCGGGTTCGAGGCCGCTGACCGATTCACCGAACTCGGCCGCGATCGGCACCGTATCGGCGAATGACCGCGCAAAGAGGCTTCTGCGCGCCTCCGCCTCGTCGGGATAGATGTTGAAGACATGACCGGGGCTCACCGCCTCCCCGCCCTCGTAGACCGAGTCGAACTCGACCCCGCCGGCGACGACCGACGCGAGGCTGTCGAAGTCGAGCGTCAGCCCGGCACCGCCGAGCGAGACGGAGAAACCGGACGTGTCCCAGAACCGAGTGGCGGCGTTCAACCGGCGATCATGCGGGGCCTCGATGAAGGCATCGACGACGATGGCGTCGGAGGACACGGTCAGGCGCGGCCGCTCCAGCCGGCCGACCTCGATCCCGTGATAGAAGACCGGCGCCCCTTCGGAGATGAGGCTGCCATCGTCGGTGACAAGCGTGATGCGCTTTCCGGCGCGGCCCGGCTGGACCAGAGGCGGCTCTTCCAGCCCGTCGAACTGCCATCTCTGTTCGCCCAGTTCCTGATCCCAGGCGCCCGCGATGTAGACACCGGAAAGAACCGTCGAGAGGCCGGAGATGCCGCGTGTGCTGACCTTGGGACGGACTACCCAGAAATCGGTGGCCGCATCGAGGAAGGGTGCGACGTCCTTGTTCACCCGCGCCCGAACCAGAACCTTGCTCAGGTCTGGCGTGAAGGTCACGTCCTCCACGGTTCCGATAACCACATCGCGATAGCGCAGCGTGGTTTCCCCCGGCGTCACACCCGACGCGTTCTGGAACGTAATCTCGATCAGGACCCCGCGCTGCGAAAAGCTCTGCCACGCCAGCCCGAGCGAAATGACCAGCGCCAGGAGGGGCACCGCCCAGACGAACGACAGATTGCGCCACGGCGAACGCCTCGCGAAGGTCACGTCAAGCTCGGAGGGATGCGGTTCGGTCACGTATCGTCAGCCTCGTATGCGTCCCAGAGCAATCTGGGGTCGAAGTTCTGCGCCGAGAGCATGGTGAATGCAACCGAAAGCGCGAAGCTGACGGCGGCGATTCCGGGATTCACGTTCACCACGAAACTGAGATGCACCAATGCCGACAGGATCGCCACGACGAACACGTCGATCATCGACCAGCGGCCAATGAACTCGACGATTTCGTAAAGGCGCTGCCGCCCATGTCCGCGAATCGTCACCGGAAATCGCGTCGACAATGCGAGATAGGCGATGGTGATAAACTTCCCGATGGGGATGATCACGCTCGCGGTGAACACGATCGCCGCCACCCCCCAGGAGCCGTGCTCGAACAGTTCGATGACGCCGCCGATGATGGTGCTTTCGCGCGTCGTGCCGAAGGTCGACGTCACGAGCATCGGGTAGAGATTTGCCGGCACATAGGCGACGAGCCCGGCAACGAGCCAGGCCCAGACGCGCTGCAGGCTTGCCTCGTCGCGGCTCGAGAGTGCGCCGCCGCAGCGCCGGCAATCGCCGACGCCCGGCGCGTGCACGGCGCCGCAGCGGGTGCAGGCGACGAGACCGGCGCGGCGCGCGGTCAGGAAGTTCTGCGTTCTTCGAGCGTTTTCCATACCGTGAACTTGCACATGAGGTTGTCCTTGAGGACGGTGACGAGAACGAGCGCCGCGAACGCCCAGAAGGCCGGCCCCGGCGTGACCTTCGCGAGTCCCGCGACCTTGACCAGCGCCACCGCGACGCCGACGATGAAGATCTCGGCCATCGCCCAGGGCCGGACCGCCTCGGCCCAGCGCATGGCGGTCGCCGCGTGGGCGGCGGGAGGGGCCCCGAAGACCATCGGCGCCAGCGCGTAGGCAATCGCACAGAGGCGCGCGAAGGGCAGAACCACGATCAGCGCGCCGACGGCGACCGAAAGCGGCACCATCATCCCCTCGGAAAAGGCCAGGACCGCGTCGAAGACCGAGCTTTGCCGGCTAAGCCCGCCCGCCTGCAGTTCGAGGAAGGGAAAGAAGATCGCGGCGACCATCAGGATGGCGGCCGTCGCCGCCAGCATCACGATCTGCGTCATCGCGCTCCGGCGCGGTGCGTAAAGAAGTGTGCCACAGCGCCGACACCGGGCCCGCGCGCCCTCGGCGATCCCCACCTCGTGGTGCAGAACGTCGCAGACCGGGCAGGCGACCAGCCCCTCGCCCGAAGCGGGCAGGGGATCGGGCCGGGCCGTTGATGACGTGTGCATAGCCAGCTTCAGTCTCCGGAAAAGGATCACCCCGGCGGCACGGCACCGAATCGGCGGCCAAATTAGGCGAAGCAGCGGCCGCTTTCCAATCACGCTGCCCGACCGATCCGAAACAATCCGAATTCCCGACGCGCCCCGGCCTGGGCAACCAATCATTCCGTTGCGAGGATCCGGGCACACCAACGCCCTTGCCGGGGAGCCAACATACCGATCGGACGTCGCACTGCGCAGGGGGCAACCTTAAGGACTTGAAGCAGCGCGTTCCGGCCGACAGGCGCTGCGTTTCGCCACGTCACATCCGGTTGGCGGCGACCCTGCACCCCATCGTCGACGTCGACGTGTAGCTCTGTCCGTCCGCGCTGACGGTCCCCGTCTCCGAGAACGGCACGAGCCCGACGCTGCCCTTCACGAGGAAGGTCCGTCCCGATTGCGTGCCCCTGCTCGTGCCCCGCTGGTCAATGGAATCGTTCCAGTTGCCGATGACACCGTTTCCGCCACTGGCACGGTATGTCACCGAGCCGATCGTCTTCACGAAAAGTGGGCAGGTCGCGACGTACGCCCAGCTTCCAACGAGGCTGAGCTGCGGCGCCGTGGCCGGAGCCGGCTGCGCGGGCGCGGCCTGCGGGGGGGCCGCCCTGAGCATGGCCAGGGCCTTGTCACTGCTCAGATCGCGCTGCGCGAGCGCCGCACTGGTCTGCGCGATGAAACGCGCGAATGCGGCCTGCGTCCGCCGCCCGGCAATCCCGTCCACACCGCCGGCGTAGCACCCGAGGCGGTTCAGTTCCGCCTGGGTCGCGCGCATGACCTCGCGGCGATCGTCCGCTGACGGCTGAACGGGAGCGGGTTTCGGGGCCGGATCTGCCGTGGCCACCCGTTCCGGTGCCTCCGTGACGGACGTCTCCTCCAGCATCCGCTCAGCGAGCTGAACCGAGAAATCATCCTTACGGTCGGCATATGTTGAGAGGAACGCGCGCAAGGCCGCCTCCGTGCCGACCTGCCGCGCCAGATCGAAATCCACCCGGATCGAGGCGCTCTCGGTGAGCGGCGCGGCATGTGCTGCCAGAGCGGCACCGGTGCTGAAATAGCACTCTCCCAGCAGCTCGTCGTAATAGGCCGGAAACTGCGCGTGGTTCTCGCCAAGCGCAAGGTTGCGCACCTCGACCCGGACCTCGGAGATCATCTGCCTGAGCTCCAGCCCGGGCGCGCCGATCTTCGGCAGAAGGCTGCGCGTGAAGACGGAGTTGGTGTTACCGTCACCCGCGTTCAGCCGGTCGAGCGCCTGCTGCCCGGCCCCGGCGGAGAAAACGACGAACGTCCCCTCCGGCGCCGCGATCCGGCCAAGGCCGCGCGCACTTCCAATCGAGCGCCCGGTGCTTTCGGCGAAAGGGTTGTCCCGGCAGGCGTCAATCACCGCCAGCGTCGTGCGTGCGCCGGTGGCGCGGATTCGGTCCAGAAGCCGGGAAAGCGCGATCGATTCGCCCTCGATATAGGCCGGTCCTACCTCACTCGGCGCCGAAATATCCGCCGGCAGCAGATAGTTCTCGCCGTCGATCTCCACCCCGTGACCGGCATAGAAGACGACGGCGGTGTCGCCCGGCTGCAGCCGCGCCGTGAACTCGGCCACCGCGAGGTTCATCTCGCGCCGCCCCGCATCGGTGACGAGCTGTGTCCTGAACCCCACCCCCGACAGCCGCGCGGCCATCGCGGTCGCGTCGGCCACCGCCTTTTCCAGCATCGGCACCTCGGCATAACGGTCGTTTCCGATGACGAGGGCAACGCGGTTCTCGGCACGAAGAACCGACGGACAGAGAAGGAGCGCGAGGAGGAGGACAAGGCGGAACATGGCAATTCCGGTTTTGGGGCGATTTTCCACACTGAACCTCAGCCGTCCCGCGCACGGGGTGATGTCGTTTCAAATGCGCGGCCGGCGGGCGCAACGCTCCGGGGCGTCGTCGTTCAATCTGGCGCTGCCCCCCTGCCCGCGTTATGTAGGCGCCGAAGGAGCCCGCTCATGCTCAAGACCCGCATCATCCCCTGCCTCGACGTGGCCGATGGCCGCGTGGTCAAGGGCGTGAACTTCGTCAACCTGATCGACGCGGGCGACCCGGTCGAGGCCGCGAAAGCCTATGACGCGGCCGGCGCGGACGAGCTTTGCTTCCTCGACATCCACGCCACACACGAGAACCGTGGCACGATGTACGACCTCGTCACCCGCACGGCCGAGCAGTGCTACATCCCGCTCACCGTCGGCGGTGGGGTGCGGACGCAGGAGGATGTCCGCGCCCTCCTTCTCGCCGGCGCCGACAAGGTCAGCTTCAACTCCGCCGCCGTCGCCAACCCCGAAGTCGTGGCCGAGGCCGCCGACCGCTTCGGCAGCCAATGCATCGTCGTCGCGATCGACGCCAAGACCGTCAGCCCCGGCAAGTGGGAGATCTTCACCCATGGCGGCCGGCGCCCGACCGGCACCGACGCCGTCGAATTCGCCCGGACCGTTGCCGCAAAGGGCGCGGGCGAGATCCTCCTGACCTCGATGGACCGCGACGGCACCCGCGCCGGCTTCAACCTGCCGCTGACCCGCGCCATCGTCGATGCGGTCGATATCCCCGTGATCGCGAGCGGCGGCGTCGGCACGCTCGACCACCTTGTCGAAGGCGTCACCATCGGCGGCGCCTCCGCCGTCCTCGCCGCCTCGATATTCCATTTCGGCGATTACACGATCCGCGAGGCGAAGGAACACATGGCCGCCGCCGGCATACCGATGAGGCTCGAATGACGGAATCGCCGCTCAAACTGAGCTACCCTCTCGCCGGCTACGACTACGGCGCCGCTTGCGGCCTCCTGACCCGGAGGCTCCTGCCCGCCCGCCACCAACGCCACGCATTTCTGATCCTTCTGGCCGTCTTGCTCCTCTTCTGGGTCGGCCAGTTAATAGGAGCGCGCCTCGGATACAGCGTGGGCGGCTACGCTGTCGCGGCCTTTCTGGCAGCGGTTCTCGTCGTCTGGATCGCCGCATTCCGGCGGCGTCAGGCTCGGCTCTGGGCTGCCTTTGCGGACGCACCCGCTCGGAGGGGTACGACGACTCTGACTGTCGATGACGAGGGCATGACCTTCTCGACCGACGGTTCGCGCTCGACCCTCTTCTGGTCCGGCATCGCCGATATAGTCGAGGGCAAGGACGGACTTCTTGTCCTTCCGGGCGATATGGAATTCATCCCCATTCCGGACAGGGCCTTCGCGAGCGAAGCCGACAAACGGGCATTGCTCGCGGATCTGCGCTCGCGCCTTGCCCGCGACAAGGCAGACGTCGAATGACCCAGCTTGAAACCCTCGCCGCCACCATCGCCGCCCGCAAGGGCGCCGACCCGGACACCTCCTGGACAGCGAAGCTCCTCGCCAGGGGCCCCGAGAAATGTGCCGAGAAGTTCGGCGAGGAGGCGGTCGAGGCGATCATCGAGGCGGTGAAGGGCGACCGCGCCCGCCTCGCGTCCGAAGCCGCCGACGTCCTCTACCACCTCCTCGTCATGTGCGCTGCACGGGACGTGACACTGGCCGATATCGAGGCGGAACTTGCCCGCCGCGAAGGCCAGTCGGGCCTCGCCGAGAAAGCCGCGCGCGGCTGAATCTCCCTTCATCTTGCCGGAAATATCCCCGCCGGAGGCATCCGGCGGCGACGGCTTGGCTCAGAGTTTCGAGGAAATCAAACCGGTCGCGAATCCGCCCATCCGCAATTCGCCGAACAGCCGCTGATACTCGATCTTCGGGCAGTGGTTCTGGATGACCCTGATCCCCCGCGCCTCGGCCCTTGCCGCCGCTTCAGGATGGCTGACGCCGATCTGCATCCAGATCGTCCTGAGGTCCGGAAGCTCGGCCAGCGCCTCTTCCACGATCCCCGGCACCGCCTCGGAGCGGCGGAAGATGTCGACCATGTCCACCTTCATCCCTTTCGGAATGGACGCGAGATCGGCATAGACCTTGTGCCCGAGGATCTCCTGCCCCGCGTGGCCGGGATTGACGGGGATCACGGTGAACCCCTTCAGCGCCAGATAGCGCGCGACATAATAGGAGGGCCGCACCGGATTGGGCGACACGCCCACGACCGCGATCACGCGGGTCGTCGTCAGGATGTCACGCAGGAGAGTATCGGAATAGTCTGTCATGGCGCCATGACTTGCCAGAAAAAGGCGCCCGAACCAAGAGGCCGGGCGCCAGTGCGGAACGAGGGACAGTGAATTGAAGCGCGGCGGTTCCGAAGCCGTGCTTCCGTATCTTGATGTGGGAATGTAAAGACCACGTGAAAAGGCCGGGTCGCGGTTTTGTGATCACTTAGTGTTCAGAGCCGCCGGCCAGAAGCCGTCCGCGAGCGCGACGTTCTTCGCGACATCCTCGCTCCAGATCGCCCGCACCTCGGTCGAATAGTTGAGATAGAGACGCCCGCCCGTGACCGTGAACGCCTCCGGCGCGGTCGACGCGATGGCCCCCTTCGTCATCGCATAGGCGCAATAGCCGCCATATTGCGGCGCATAGGCGGCGGGGTTCATCTCGAATGCTTCCATCGTTTCGGCGCTCGCGAAATACCACGTCGCGCCGCGCCACATCAGCGCGTGGTCCATCTGGCCGGGAACCGGCTTGCCTTCGGTGAAATAGGCAACCGGGTCGTAGCCTGAAATCGCCACGCCGCCCGGCGCGAAGACCTCCGGTTCGTTCGCGAAGGCAGGCCGCAGGATCGTGCCCGCGACCGGAATCGCGAGCGCGGCAACGAAAAAGGCACGTCGGGTCAGGCTCATCATAACTCCATTCCGGTCGAAGGCCGGTTCTCGGGGCGGCCTCCTTGAGCAACATGACACCGCCCTGCCCGCTGCGAAAGATACCTCCCGCAAGCGTGATCCGGCGTGGGCAAAGGATGACCGACCGTCAGCGCGTCGACGCGGCGTAAAGGCCCACCACCGCGGCGTTTGACACGTTCAGCGATCCGAACGCGCCGGCGAAGGGGATCTTCACGAGCCGGTCGCAGGTCTCGCGCGTCTTCTCGCGCAGTCCCGGCCCCTCGGCGCCAAGGACGAGCGCCACAGGCCGTGTGCCGGCCTCGGCCAGCGCACCGGCGAGCGTGACGTCCGCCTCGCCGTCGAGGCCAAGAAGGACATAGCCCATCGCCCGAAGCCGCTCCATCGCCTCGGCAAGGTTGCCGACCCGGAGATAGGGCTGGCGTTCGAGGGCCCCGCTCGCGGTCTTGGCCAGGGCACCGGTCTCCGGCGCGGAATGCCGCGCCGGCGCGATGACGGCGCGCGCGCCGAAGACCTCGGCCGAGCGCAAGATCGCGCCCACATTGTGCGGGTCCGTCACCCGGTCGAGGAGAACCACCAGCGCCGCCCCTTCGCCGCCCGCGCAGACCTCTTCAAGTCCACCCCAGGCCAGCGGCTTTACCTCCAGCGCGGCGCCCTGGTGGACACTGTCCGGCGCGAGCGGCGCATGGGTGTCGAACTTCCGGGGATCGACGATCTCGGGCGCCGGTCCCAGCGAGAGCACATCCGGCCCCAATCGGTCTGCCGCATTCTTGGTCAGGACGAGCCGCAATTTATCGCGCGCCGGGTTCGTCAGCGCATCGCGCACCGCATGAAGCCCGAAAAGCCAGACCGTTTCCGCCGCGGCGGCGCGCTTGGCGCGCTCCTTCTCGATCACCCAGGTGGGTTTCTTCAACTGACCGGCCTTTCGGTTGCCAAGCATGCACGCCTCCACCTACGCGCAACTCTTGGGAATTCCAAGCCGCGCAAGCGGAACCCACCCCGGCACGGCTTACGCACGGGCCGGCATCGGGCCGTCTCGTCCTCCTCAAAGCACACAATCTCGCCACTTGTTCCGCGCAGGTTTCAAACGGATCAAGCCACGTGAAAGGCGAAGTGCCCTCGCCCGCGCCACAACCGTTTCGGATCGGTGATTCGCGGTTGACGCGTCGCGGCTGGCACAGTAATCAGCCCCGGCGTCGGGCGACGTGCTGCAAGGTGCGGCAGCGGACTGTAACTCCGCCGGGGAGACCCATGCCTGGTTCGATTCCAGGGTCGCCCACCATTCCCTTTAAGATCAAGTGCTTATAGCGTTCATCTCGCCGGTGCGACAAACTGGTGAGACAATGGCATGCGCCTTTCCGCGTATCTAAGCCCTTCCCGGCACGGCATATTCTACTTCCGCTGGCCCCTTCCGCCCGACCTTCATCCGGCAGGCAAGTGGTCGGACGTGAAGGTCTCTCTCGGGACACGTTGCCCGGAGGCAGTACGGCGCCTCGCCCGGCGCCTCGCCCTTGCTGGACAAAGGCAAACAACCGAAGCATCACTCCAACGCATTCGGTACGATGAAATCCGAGAACACGTCCGAGAGCACTTCCGACACCTCCGGCAAGACACACAGGCAAGGATTGCCAGTGACGGCCCGATGACGCCCGAAAGGCTGGATGCGGCTTTGTTGCAGAGATCGGTTGAGGGATTCACTGCGTGAATCCAGTGTGATAGCTGGATCGCATGAGCAGTTGGGCCCCGACGAAGTACAAGACCACGAACTGGTCGGCTTACAATGAGGCGCTGAAGCGACGCGGGTCGCTTACGGTCTGGTTTGATCCCGAGATGATATGGCGGCCGCCCCCAACCGGGAAGCGTGGCCGGCAGCGAAGCTTCAGCGATGCCGCGATCCAGACGTGCCTGACGATGAAGGTGCTCGTCGGTATGCCGCCGAGGCAGACGACCGGATTCGTGCAGAGCCTCCTGCGGCTGGTCGGGCTGGACTGGACCGTGCCGGACTTCAGCACCTTGTGCCGCCGCCAGCGGAAGCTGAATGTGAGCATCCCGTACCGTGGCGGCACGGGCCCGCTGAACCTGCTGATCGACAGCACCGGCATCAAGGCCGAGGGCGAAGGCGCGTGGAACGCTCGCAAGCACGGCGGCCCCAAGCGTCGCATCTGGCGCAAGATACACATCGGGATCGACGAAGAAACGCTGGAGGTGCGGGCCGTCGAAGTCACCGGCAGCAACATCGGCGATGCGCCCATTCTGCCTGACCTTCTGGATCAGATCCCCGCAAACGAGCAGATCGGGTCCGTGACAGCCGACGGCGCCTACGACACCCGCAAATGCCATGAGGCGATCGCGGCCCGAAGCGCGGTCGCAGTCATCCCTCCGCGCAAGAACGCCAAACCGTGGAAACCGACGAGCCCGGGGGCCGTCGCACGAACGAAGCGCTACGCGCTTCGAACTACCTGGGCCGTGCCATCTGGCGACGATGGAGCGGCTACCACCGCCGGAGCCGGGTCGCGTCAAAGATGAACTGCATCAAGCTGCTCGGCCAATCCCTCATGGCCCGAGACTTCGAGCGCCAGGTCGCTGAGCTGCAGGTGCGTATCGCCGTGCTCAACGGCTACACCGCCCTTGGCATACCTGTCACAGTGCCCGTAGGATAGGTCCGTCTGGGGAAAGGGAAACTGCGCAAAGACCCGGATTTGGGCAACAGCGCCTCAGCGAGACGAAAATCTGAAGCGGCTTGTTCGGATAGTAGCCTCGGATGTCGGCGGGGATTCTGCGTCTGATGTACCAGGTGTTGTCCCTGAGTTCGAGGTATTTGGCGTTCAACAAGTAAGCTCCGGATTCGCGGATCGTGACGCCCATGTGTAACCCCTTGCGTCACCCCAGCAACACAAACGAGCCATCAAGAATCTGAAAATACTAGATTATTTCAGAGATTAGTGGCGCACCCGAAGAGATTCGAACTCCTGACCCCCAGATTCGTAGTCTGGTGCTCTATCCAGCTGAGCTACGGGTGCGTCGGGTGGCATTTAGCGGCCCCCGTGGCGCATTGCAAGGGCAAAACCTGACGGCGCGTTACGCGGGCCGCCGTGGATGTCAGGCGGGATGCGCGGCGTCTGCCGGCATCAGTTCGCGCGGCAGGTGGATGATGAACTCGGTGCCCCCGGTATCGGTTTTCAGAAGCTCCAGCCGGCCGCCGTGGCCGCGCACGAGTTCCGCGGCGATCGCAAGGCCGAGCCCGGTCCCGCCCTTGCGGTACCCGCCCTGGAACGGCTGGAAGAGATGCTCGCGCGCGCGCTCCGGCAGGCCCGGGCCGGTATCGCCGACGCGGATCCACCAGCCCTGATCCTCCTCGCCGGCGCCGATTTCGATCGTGCCGGGCGCATGGGTCGCCTCGATCGCCTGGCGGGCATTGCGGACGAGGTTCGTCAGCACGCGGTGCAACTGCTCGTGATCGGCCCGGATCGAGAGCGAGCCGGGAATGTCGCTGATGAACTCGACCTCGGCATCGCCGACGGCCAGCCGTTCGCTTTCCACCACGTCGCGGACAAGGCCCGCCAGCATGAAACGCGCAAGGGACGGCGGCGGCTCCTCCGCCTTGCCGAAGGCGAGCGTGGATTCGCACAAGCCGACGGCGCGGCTGATCGAGCCGACGAGCTTCGGCGCCGCGCGCTTGACCATGGGATCGTCGCTCCGCTCCATCCGGTCGGCCAGCAACTGGGCCGTGGTGAGGATGTTGCGCAGATCGTGGCTGATCTTGGCGACACCCCCGCCCAGCTGGGCCAGGCGTTCCTTCTGCCGTAACGCTCCGGTCAGCTGGCGCTGCATGCTTTGCAGCGCCTCCTCGGCGTCTCGAAGTTCCACTACTCGGGCCTGTGGCTCGATGACGCGCCGGGCATCTTCGGGTGCCTCGGCATAGGCGCTCATGTGTTTGACGACCCGACGGATCGGCACCACCAGAAGCCGTCGCACGGCCAGGAAGAGAAGCACCGCCGTCACCGCCGAGATCAGCGCCGACAGCCCGAGAATCCTGAGCCCGTAGTCGATCATCGCCGCCCGGAGCGGCGCCGTCGCCATCGTCGCCTCGATCAGAAGTCCCGCCCGCTTCACCGGATCGCCGATCACCCGGATCACGCGGTCCTCCGGATCGACGAGGCATGCCACGGCGTCACGAATCAGCTCCCAGGCGGGGGCGTCACGCAGATCGTAGCTGCGATAGATCGGCGCCGGAATCGGAGAGGAGAGAACGAGTTGCCGCACCTCGTCCCGGCGCAGGACGACGTTGTAGACCTCGGCATTGGCGAGAAGCTCTTTCTCGAGCGTCTCGTCGATCATCTCGTCGGTGGCCAGAAGCGCGAGCGAGGCGATCTGCGCGCGCTCCAGACGCGACAGGATGTAATCCTCGCGAAACCGCGCGACCGAGGGCACGAAGATCAGCACTTCGGCCAGCATGACGAACAGCATCGTCAGAAGCAGGAAGCGGCCGGACAGTGTATTGAAGAGCATCAATTTCCCATCCCGGCGGGCGGGCGTCCCGTCACCCGGCCCATTGCAAACCCGTCTGTCCTTGCGGAGAATAATCACTCGGCTCCGGCAGTTAAACCTTCTTCGCGCGTTCGTCCGCAAACGCTGCATGAAATTCCCGGCCGCCGGGCCATGCGATCGGGACTGCAGGAGAATGCAAAAATCCGCGCTCCGACGAGTTGACTTGGCAGGCGGGCCCGTCTAATAGCCGGGCTTCGAATGACAGCGGCCTTCGAATCCGTAAGGGTTTGGGCTGCCCGAACCCGGAGTTGAAGCGATGAAGCGCACGTTCCAACCGTCGAACCTCGTTCGCGCCCGCCGGCACGGCTTCCGTGCCCGCATGGCGACCAAGGGCGGCCGCAGGGTGCTCAACGCACGCCGCGCGAAGGGCCGCAAGGTTCTCTCGGCCTAAGGCCGAAGACCGAGGCACACGGCATGACACCGCCGGAGGCGACCGTGCAAGGCCAGGATGGCCTGGGTACGGAAACGCCTCCGGCGGTTTCCGTTTGCCTGACGCTGACAAAGCGCGCTGACTTCCTGCGCGCCGCCCAGGCCCGCCGTCAGGGCATGCCCGGCTTCCTTCTGCAAGCGCGGCGCCGCCGCCCGGACGAAGCAGACGCGGACGCGATCCGCATCGGCTATACCTGTTCGAAGAAACTCGGCAACGCGGTGGCCCGCAACCGCGCCAAAAGACGCCTGCGTGAGATTGCCCGGCTGATCCTGCGCCTTCACGGACGCCCCGGCTGGGACTATGTCCTTGTCGGGCGCCCCGACGCGACGGCAACACGCGACTTCGTCGATCTGCAGTCCGACCTCGTCCGCGCCCTCGAACGCATCCACGCGGACAAGACATGAGCCCGCTCGCCCATATCGTCGCCCTGCCCGTCCGGGCCTACCGACTCATTCTCAGCCCGTGGGTCGGGCATGGCTGCCGCTATCAGCCCACCTGCTCGGCCTACGCGCTGGAGGCACTGGAAAAGCACGGCGCGTTCAGGGGCAGCTGGCTCGCCGCACGGCGCATCGGGCGCTGTCATCCGCTCGGCGGCCGCGGCTATGACCCGGTGCCCGAGCGGAAACGCTGACGCAAGTCTTGCGGCGGCGGCGCCCAAGGCTTCCAATGGCGGGCAAACCATAGGGGGAGGACCGAATGCACGCCTGGATGAACAAGGCGATCGCCAGGATCGAGGCGGATTTCCAACGCTCCGCCGACACTCATCTTTTTCGGCTCGACGTGCCGGGCATCACCGGTGTCGACATCTACCTTAAGGACGAAAGCACGCATCCGACCGGCAGCCTCAAGCATCGCCTCGCGCGGTCGCTCTTTCTCTATGCGCTCTGCAACGGCAAGCTGAAGGAAGGCCGCCCGGTGATCGAGGCATCTTCGGGCAGCACCGCCGTGTCCGAGGCCTATTTCGCGCGCATGCTCGGCCTGCCCTTCATCGCGGTGATGCCGAAATCCACGGCGCGCAGCAAGATCGCCATGATCGAGTTCTATGGCGGCCAGTGCCACTTCGTCGACAGCGCGCCCGAGATGCATGACGCGGCTGTCGCCCTCGCCGACCAGCTCGGCGGTCATTTCATGGACCAGTTCACCTATGCCGAGCGCGCCACAGACTGGCGCGGCAACAACAATATCGCCGACAGCATCTTCAGCCAGATGGCACGCGAGCCGCACCCGATCCCCGCCGCCATCGTCATGAGTGCCGGGACCGGCGGCACATCGGCAACCCTCGGCCGCTATGTCCGCTATCGCTGTCACCCGACCGAGCTTGTCGTCGTCGATCCCGAAAATTCCGTCTTCTTCGACAGCTACCGGACCGGCGACATGACGCTGCGCCGCGCCTGCTCCAGCCGGATCGAGGGGATCGGCCGGCCAAAGGTCGAGGCGTCGTTCCAGCATGACGTCGTCGATCGGATGATCCAGGTTGCGGACGCCGACAGTGTCGCGACGATCCTCTGGCTGGAGGAGGTCATCGGCCGCAAGGCCGGCGCATCCACCGGCACCAACCTCTGGGGCGCGTTTATCGTCGCGCAGGAGATGATGGCGGCGGGCCGACAAGGCTCCATCGTCACGCTGATGTGCGACAGCGGCCGGCGCTATCTCGACACCTATTACGACCCCGACTGGGTTGCACGCTGCATCGGCGACGTCGCGCCCGCGCTCGACCGGCTCCGTCACCTGGGCGACCGGCCGCTCGCCGCGGACAGCTTGCCCGTGGCGCGGCGCTCCAGTATGGCGTGAGCATGCTCGACGAGGCCGATGACATCCACCCGCTCTTCCACGGAGCACCCGCGACAACGGAGTTCAAGAAGCTCCGCAAACGCCTCGTGCGCGAGGTGCGCGAGGCGATCGACGCCTATGGCATGATCGAACGCGGCGCGCGCTGGCTCGTCTGCCTTTCGGGCGGCAAGGACAGCTACACGCTCCTGGCCGTCCTGCACGAGTTGAAATGGCGCGGGCTTCTGCCGGTCGATCTTCTCGCCTGCAACCTCGATCAGGGCCAGCCCGGCTTTCCGGCAACGGTGCTGCCGGAGTTCCTGACAAAGATGGGTGTCGACCACCGGATCGAATATGCCGACACCTATTCCATCGTCACCGACAAGATCGCGCCGGGCGGCACGATGTGCTCGCTCTGCTCGCGGCTCCGGCGCGGCAATCTCTACCGCATCGCGCGCGAAGAGGGGTGTTCGGCGGTCGTCCTCGGCCATCACCGCGACGACATCCTCGAGACGTTCTTCATGAACCTCTTTCACGGTGGGCGCCTTGCCACGATGCCGCCGAAGCTGGTGAACGAGGACGGCGACCTCTTCGTCTACCGGCCACTGGCCTTCGTGGCAGAGGCGGATTGCGAGAGGTTCGCGCGCGCGATGAACTACCCGATCATCCCCTGCGATCTCTGCGGCTCGCAGGACGGGCTTCAGCGGCAACAGGTCAAGCAGATCCTCGACGGCTGGGAAGCGCGGAGTCCCGGGCGCCGCCAGGTGATGTTCCGTGCCCTGATGAACGCCCGGCCCTCGCACCTTCTCGACCCGAGGCTTTTTGATTTCGCCGGCTTGGCCACCGGACCGGCAAACCGTGCGGATTTTAGTGAAATTCCGCGGCTGGCGCGCGACGAGGATTAACCTTCCGGTCATGACGAGACCCTAGCGTTCAGGCGACGGGGTCGGATTGCGGCCCGCACAGGAAGGGGTCCGCCATGCTCAGGCAAGACATCGCTGCCGCTCTTCACCGCGAGGCCCTGCGGCTGATCCAGCCGGAATTCCTGGCGCTTTATCCGGCGCTGGCATTCGCGCTTCTGTGGTTCGGTCCGCGCGGCGCGATCGTCGCGGGGGTCGCGGGGGTTCCGCTGGCCATTCTGGCGCAGAGACGCCGCAGCCTGGCGGGACCGATCGCTTTCCACGAAGGCGAGTATGCCGTGCCGGTGCCTCCCCGCCACCTCGTGACCGCGGCGCTCGACCGGAGCCATGAGACGCAGGAGGATACCGGGCGAAGCTCTGCCTGCCTCGTCATCGGCCTCGACGAACCGACGAAGCTGATCGAGACCTATGGCCAGGAGGCCTATGACAAGACTTTGGCGAAGGTCGGAGAGCGACTCTCCGGCGTCCTGCGCGAACGCGACGTCCTCGGCCGTGTCGATGGCGCACTGTTCGCCATCGCCCTCGCGCCGGCGCGGCGCATGGATCTCGAGGCGGTCATCCAGATTGCCGGACGGCTGAAGGCGGCAGTGGGGGAGCCGTTCAGCATCGACGCGATGACGGTCTATGTCAGCGCCTCCGTCGGCTTCTGCCTGACCGGCCGGGCGCCGGAGCACACGGGCGAGAGCGCCTTCGAGGCTGCGAGCCTTGCCTACGAGGACGCGCGGCGCAACGGACCCGGCGGCATCCGCGCGTTCTCCGCCGACATCGCCCGCGCCGCGACCGAACGCGACAAACTGCGCGACCAGGTCGAAGCCGCGCTCGAACGCGGAGAGATTGTCGCCTATTTCCAGCCTCAGCTCTCGACAGATACCGGCGACGTGGCCGGGTTCGAAGCGCTGGCGCGCTGGCAGCACCCGGAACGTGGCGTTCTGACACCCTGCCATTTCCTTCCCTCGATCCTTTCCGCCGGTCTTGGCGAGCGTCTCGGCGAAATCATTCTCGGACAAGCGCTGGCCGCCTTGTGCGGCTGGGACCGGGCGGCGCTCCGCGTGCCCTCCATTTCCGTCAACTTCTCGGGCGTGGAGCTGCGCAACCCGAACCTCGCCGCGAAACTGAAATGGGAACTCGACCGCTTCGACCTCACACCCGACCGGCTGACGGTGGAGATCCTCGAGTCGGTCGTGGCCGAGACGGACAACGACGTCGTCGTGCGCAACATAAACGCGCTCGCGAAACTTGGTTGCGGAATCGATCTCGACGATTTCGGCACCGGGCACGCCTCCCTGTCCTCGATCCGCCGCTTCGCCGTCGGACGGATCAAGATCGACCGCTCCTATGTCACGCGGGTCGACACCGACCAGTCGCAGCAGCGCATGGTCGCGGCGATCCTGTCGATGGCCGAGCGGCTGGGCCTTCAGACCCTCGCCGAGGGCGTGGAAACGATCGGCGAGCACGCGCATCTCGCGCAGCTTGGCTGCACCCATGTCCAGGGTTTCGCGATCGCCCGGCCGATGCCGCTCGCGGCAACGGAGGACTGGCTCGGAAAGCACCGTGCCAAGCTGGGCGCGACACCGGACCTCGCGCGTCGCGCGGGCTGATCGCTTCCCCCCCAAGGAATTGCTGCCAGCTGTGGGGCGCGCGCGCCGTCAAGGGGACGAAAAGCCCGCACGGCGGCATAACACCTGTTCCACGTCGCCGGTCACCGCCACGACGACGCATTCCAGCGGCCCCGCCCGGCCCCGCTCACGGGAAAACCGCTTGACCTTTCGCTGCCCGTTCTGTTGAACCTGCCCTGACTTCGGCAGGACGGGTGGTAAGTCCCTCATGGACGATCAGAACAAGAATCTCATACTGGCGACGGTGCTGTCGTTCCTCGTGATCCTGATCTGGTTCACGCTCTTCCCGCCGCCCGAGACGACGAGCGATCCCAACACGCCAGCCGCAACCACGCAAAGCGCCGATGCGCCCGCGCCCGCCGTTGGAAATGTCGAAACCGCCGCACCGGCGCCCGCAGTCGACGCCGCCGCGGCCGAGCTTGCCGCCGCGCCGCGCATCGCCATCGACACGCCGCGCCTCGGCGGCTCCATCTCGCTTCTTGGCGGCCGGATCGACGACCTGTCGCTCAAGGACTACAAGGTCTCGCTCGGCGCAGGCTCGCCGAACGTGCGCCTCCTCGCCCCCATCGGCGGAACCGAGCTGAATGCCGCCCGTCCGTACTATGCCGTTTATGGATGGCTGCCCGCAGGCGGGCTCGACGCGGCCCTCGTGCCGAACGCGAGGACGATGTGGGAGGTCGAGGCCGGAACCACCCTCGGCCCCGGTCAGCCGGTCACGCTGCGGTGGGACAACGGCGCCGGCCTGGTCTTCCACCGCCGCATCGAGGTCGACGACACCTATCTCTTCACCGTCGCCCAGTCGGTAGAGAACACGACAGGCGCTGCGGTACGGCTCGCCCCCTACGGCATCGTCGCCCGCCACGGCATTCCCGACGAGCGCCGCATCTACGTTCTGCATGAAGGTATCGTGCGACAGTCCGACGGAACGCTTGAGGAGATCAAGTACAAGGATATCCCCAAACTCGACACCGACCCGCGCGAGGGGACACCGGCCGAGAGTGTCGCCGTCGCGAGCGATGGCTGGATCGGCTTCACCGACAAGTACTGGATGACGACGCTCGTCGCCGCGCCCGGCCAGGCGTTCACGTCCGTCGCGAAATACGTTCCCGGCGCCGATATCTACCAGACCGAAGCGCGTTTTCCCGTGATGGAGGTCGCCCCCGGCACCTCTGCCGAAGCGACGACCATGCTCTTCGCCGGCGCCAAGGAATGGGAGGTCATCAAGCGCTATCAGGACGTGACCGGCATCAAGAGCTTCATCGAATCGATCGACTGGGGCTGGTTCTTCTTCCTCACGAAGCCGATGTTCCGGCTTCTTCACTGGCTCCACGGCGCCATCGGCAACATGGGCTGGGCGATCATCGCGCTCACCGTCATCATCAAGCTCATCGTCTTCCCGCTGGCGCGCAAATCCTACATCTCCATGGCGAAGATGAAGGAACTCCAGCCCGAGATGGAGGCCCTGAAGGAAGCCGCCGGCGACGACCGGCAGAAGATGCAGAAAGGGATGATGGACCTTTACAAGAAGAACAAGGTCAACCCCGCCTCCGGATGCCTGCCGATCCTTCTCCAGATCCCCATCTTCTTCTCGCTCTACAAGGTGATCTACGTCACGATCGAACTTTACCACGCACCGTGGTTCGGCTGGATCAAGGATCTGTCGGCGCCCGATCCGTCCTCCATCCTCAACCTCTTCGGGCTCCTGCCCTACGCCACGCCCGAACACGGTTCGATCTTCTTCATCTTCTCGCTCGGTGTGCTGCCGATTCTCCTCGGCATCTCGATGTGGTTCCAGCAGAAGCTGAACCCGGCGCCGACTGATCCGACCCAACAGGCGATCTTCGCCTGGATGCCGTGGATCTTCATGTTCATGCTGGGATCGTTCGCATCCGGCCTCGTCCTTTACTGGATCGCCAACAACACGATCACCTTCATCCAGCAGTACACGATCATGTCGATGCACGGGAAACGCCCCGACCTCTTCGGCAATATCCGGGCCGGCTTCAAACGTAAAAAGCCGGCGGCGAAGTGACGCCGTCGGTCGCCTCCATTCAGCGGCATCCGTTGAAGGCGCACGGACGCGAGGCGCTTTCCGCAGTTACCCTCGTGCCGGGCCGGGGCTTGCCCTGGGACCGGCACTGGGCGGTCGCGCACGAGGCGGCGAAGCTGACCGAAGGCGAATGGGGCCCTTGCGCGAATTTCTCGATCGGATCGAAGGCGCCGAAACTGACGGCGATCGACGCGCGGCTCGACGAGGCGACAGGGACGCTGACGCTCCACCACCCGGATGCGGCAGAGATCGTCTTCCGCCCGGACGACGCCGAGGATGCCGCGCGTTTCCTCGATTGGGTCGGGCCGCTCTGCCCGCCCGAGCGCGCGCGCCCGGCGCGGATCTACTCGGTTGCGGATCGCGGCATGACCGATACCGACTACCCTTCGATTTCGCTTATCTCGCTCGCGTCGAACCGGGCGCTTGGCGAATATATGGGGCTCGACCTCTCGCCGCTGCGATGGCGGGCGAACTTCTGGATCGAAGGCTCCAGGCCGTTCGAGGAACGCGGCTGGATCGGACGCCGGCTGCGGCTTGGGACCGCCGTGATCGAGGTCGTGGAACCGCAGGTTCGCTGCCTCGCAACGACAGCCAACCCCGCGACCGGGGCGCGCGATGCCGACACGCTGAAGGCGCTCCGCGCCCTGCACGACGATCAGGATTTCGGGGTCTACGCCAAGGTGATCGAGGCGGGCACGGTCTCAGCCGGCGACGTGGTGGAGCTTTTGCCGTGACCCAACCCTTCCCGCTCGCGCCGGAGCCTGAAACCGCTGCCCGCGAAGCCGGACGGCTGATGTTCGCGGGGCCGGTCGACTTTCTCAAGGGCGTCGTCGCGATGGAGGGGCTGCCGCCCGCCGACCGGCTCGAAGTCTGTTTCGCCGGGCGGTCGAATGTCGGGAAATCCTCCCTCATCAACGCGCTCACCGGCCGCAAGGCGCTCGCCCGGGCCTCGAACACGCCGGGCCGGACCCAGGAAATCAACTTCTTCGCCGCAGGTGACAGCCATTACCTCGTCGACCTGCCCGGCTACGGCTTTGCCGAGGCGCCGGTTGCGGTCGTCGCGAAGTGGCAGCGGTTGCTCAAATCCTACCTTGCCGGCCGCTCGACCCTGCGCCGGGCTTTCGTGCTGATCGACATGCGCCATGGCATCAAGGCGGTGGACGAGGAGATCCTGACCCTGCTCGACCGCTCCGCCGTGACCTTTCAGGTGATTCTGACCAAGGCCGACAAGGTGAAGAGCGCCGATCAGGAAAAAACCATCGCCCAAGTTCGCGCAGCGCTCCAGAAGCATCCCGCCGCCTTCCCCGAGCTTGTCGTCACCTCGTCCGAAAAGGGCGACGGAATCGAGACGCTGCGCGCCATCATCGCGACGCTCGAATAGCCACTCACCCTTGCGGTCGACGCACCTCGGAAGCGGCCGGGGCGAAAGCGTCAGACATGCTGCCCGGCATTCACCTCGATCTCGGTCCCGGTGACATAGGACGAGGCGTCGGAGCAGAGGAACCAGATCACGTCAGCGACCTCGGACGGCTGGCCGAGCCGGCGCAGGGGCAGGCCTTCGACGATCTTCTCCGTCCCCGGCGACAGGATCGAGGTCTCGATCTCGCCCGGCGCTATCGCATTGACGCGCACCCCCAGGGGCCCGAAATCATGCGCCATCTCGCGCGTGAGCGCCTTCAGGGCGGCCTTGGACGTCGCATAGGCGGCACCCGCGAATGGATGCACCCGCGACCCAGCGATGGAGGTGACGTTGACGACCGCTCCCTTTGCCGCCGACAGCTCCTCCCTCAGCCCCCGGGCGAGGACGATGGAGGCGAAGAAATTGACGTGGAAGACATGGCCCCAGGTCTTGAGATCCGTGTCCAGTGTGTTGAGCCGCCCGCCTCCCGGTGCCTTGGGTGAGATGCCGGCATTGTTCACGAGCGCATCGAGCCTGCCGTTCAGCTTGGCGCGGATCACCTCGATCGCCGCGATCGTCCGACTCGGATCGGCCAGATCGATCTGGATGTGATCTTCCCGCCCGCCGCCCCAGGGGCATTCCTCGGGGAAGGGCTGGCGCGAACAGGTGATTACCCGCCAGCCCGCGCGCGCGAAACGCATCACCGTGGCATGGCCGATCCCGCGCGACGCGCCGGTCAGCAGAAGGGTTTTCGTCTCGCTTGTCATCGGCTCGGCCTCCGGTCGCTTGCGGCTGAAGCTAAGCCTTCGGCGGCGGAAGGCAACAGCGCACGGGCCTTGGCAGGGGCCGGCCGAGCGGATAACACGGAAACCGCAACGAGGACCCCGCGCGATGAGAAAGCAAGACATGAACCGTGACTGGATCGCCACCGCCAAGACACTGTCCGAAGCCTTGCCCTACTTGCAGCGCTACGCCGGGGCCGTCGTCGTCGTGAAGTTCGGCGGCAATGCGATGGGCGACGAGGAAGCGATGGCCGAGTTCGCCCGCGACATCGTTCTCATGCGCCAGGTCGGCGTGAACCCTGTCGTCGTCCACGGCGGCGGGCCGATGATCAACGATCTCCTGTCCCGGCTCGGCATCAAGTCGGAATTCGTGCGCGGCAAGCGGGTGACGGACAAAGCCACCGTCGAGGTCGTCGAAATGGTGCTGACGGGCCTCGTCAACAAGCGGATCGTCCAGGCGATCATGGACGAGGGCGGACGTGCCGTCGGCCTGTCGGGCAAGGACGACGACCTCATGGTCTGTGTCGCAGACGATCCGGAGCTCGGCTTCGTCGGCAAGCCGGTGGAGATGAACGTGCAGGTCCTGCGCGATCTCTTCGCGGCCGGAATCATCCCGGTCGTGGCCCCCGTCGCCACCGGCATGGAGGCGAACGAGACGTTCAACGTCAACGGCGACACGGCCGCAGGCGCCATTGCGGCGGCGCTGAAGGCGGATCGCCTTCTGCTACTGACCGACGTGTCGGGCGTGAAGAACGAAAACGGCGAGGTCGTGACCCAGCTCACCCCCGCCGACGTGCGCGACATGATCGCGAAGGGCGCGATCTCGGGCGGCATGATCCCCAAGGTCGAAACCGCGCTCGCCGCCGTCGAGGGCGGGGTGCGCGCGACGGTCATCCTCGACGGGCGCCAGCCCAATGCGTGCCTTCTGGAACTTTTCACCGACCACGGCGCCGGCTCGATCATCCGCTCGACCGAACCGCGCGTGAAGCCGCGCGGAAAGTGACGGCTCTTGCCGAGGTCGAGGCGAAAGCCGCGCCGCACCGGCTCGCGGTCTTCGGCGGCTTTCATCCCGGGGCCGGCGACAGCCTGCCACCCGGAACCGGAACGGTCCTCCTCCTCGGCCCGGCCGAACCCGGCTTCTGGCCGCATGTGACGGCAACGCCGGAATGGCTGGACGGGCGGTCCGATCCGCTCGACCGCTGGTCGGCGCGGGTGATCGGCGATCTCGCCACGACTTTCGGCGGCTCCGCGCTCTTTCCCTTCGGCGGTCCTCCCTATCATCCCTTCTACCGCTGGGCGCTCCGGTCGGGGCGGGCCTGGGCGTCGCCGGTGACATTGCTCGTCCATGACCGGGCGGGGCTGTTCGCCTCGTACAGGGGCGCCCTCCTCTTGCCGGCGCAAATCGACCTGCCACCGCCGCCGCCGGCCTCGCCCTGCGCCAGTTGCCCCGGTCAACCCTGCCGTTCCGCCTGCCCCGCGGGCGCGCTTTCCGCGAAAGGATACGACGTTCCTGCCTGCCACGCCTTTCTGGACACTGCGCGAGGCGAAGATTGCCTTTCTTCCGGCTGCCTCGTTCGTCGCGCTTGCCCGGTGTCGCAGGCCTATGGCAGGCTGCCGGAACAATCCGCCTATCATATGAGGCTCTTTCACACATGACCCCTGCCGGCCACCGCCGACTGATCCTGACCCGCCATGCGAAGTCCTCCTGGGACGACCCGACGACCGCCGACCATGACCGGCCGCTGAACGGGCGGGGGCGCCGGGCCGCGCTCGAGCTCGGCGAATGGTTGGGGTCGCGCGGCTATGAGCCGGACCAGGTGCTCTGCTCCACCGCCAACCGGACTCGTGAAACCTGGACACGGATCGCCGCCGCCCCGCTGGAAGTCACGCCCGAGGTGGACTTTGTCGATGCGCTCTATCATGCCTCGCCGGATGTGATGCTGAACATCCTTCGAGGCGCGACCGGGGACTGTGTGCTGATGCTCGGGCATAATCCCGGCATCGCGGAATTCGCCGCGCTCTTGCCGGCGCGCCGGCCGGTCGATCCGGATTTCCAGCGCTATCCCACCGCCGCGACTCTGGTCGTCGATTTCGAGATCGCGAGCTGGTCTGACCTGCGGCCGGGCGCCGGCAGCGTTCTGGACTTCTTCGTTCCGTCGGGCCGAGACTGAGCGCCCCGGAAAGGACAAGGCCCCGGCAATGCCGGGGCCTTTCGCGTTCGCCAAGTGCCGTCAGTGACCGAGGATCTGGCTGAGGAACAGCTTCGTCCGGTCCGACTGCGGGTTGTTGAAGAACTCCTTCGGCTCGTTCTGCTCGACGACCTGGCCCTGGTCCATGAAGATCACCCGGTTCGCCACGGCCTGGGCGAAGCCCATCTCGTGGGTCACGCAAAGCATCGTCATCCCCTCTTCGGCAAGCTCGATCATCGTGTCGAGCACTTCCTTGATCATCTCTGGATCGAGCGCCGACGTCGGCTCGTCGAAAAGCATGATCCGCGGCTTCATGCAGAGCGAGCGCGCGATCGCCACCCGCTGCTGCTGACCGCCGGAAAGCTGGCCGGGATACTTGTTGGCCTGTTCCGGGATCTTCACCTTTTCAAGAAAGTGCATCGCCGTCGCCTCGGCTTCCTTCTTCGGCACCTTGCGCACCCAGATCGGCGCCAGCGTGCAGTTTTCGAGGATCGTCAGATGCGGGAAGAGGTTGAAGTGCTGGAACACCATCCCGACCTCGGAGCGCACCTTGTCGATGTTCTTGAGGTCGTTGGTCAGCTCGATTCCGTCGACGACGATCTTGCCCTGCTGGTGCTCCTCCAGCCGGTTGATGCAGCGGATCAGCGTCGACTTGCCCGAACCTGACGGGCCGCAGATGACGATCCGTTCGCCCCGGTTCACCGTCATGTTGATGTCGCGGAGCACGTGGAAACTCCCGTACCACTTGTTCATGTTGGTGATCTGGATCGCGACCTCGTC
This sequence comes from Defluviimonas sp. SAOS-178_SWC, assembly GCF_039830135.1. Classification (NCBI taxonomy): domain Bacteria; kingdom Pseudomonadati; phylum Pseudomonadota; class Alphaproteobacteria; order Rhodobacterales; family Paracoccaceae; genus Albidovulum; species Defluviimonas sp. SAOS-178_SWC. The sequence goes on from NZ_CP156081.1 coordinate 3,457,213, forward strand.
GCTGACCTGCATCTGGCTGCGGTCGATTTCACGGGTGACGGCATGTGGGTCCGACATGGGGCACTCCTTAACGGTGTTCACGCTTCAGCTTGTTTTCGAGGAACATGGAGTACCTCGACATGCTGAAGCAGATGATGAAGAAGATGGCGCCGACGAAGATGTACGGCTCCCAGTAGATGCCCTTCCACTCGATGGAAGCGCGGACGGCGTCGGTGATGCCTTTCAGGGGATCGAGGAGCGCCACGAACACCACAAGCGTCGTGTCCTTGAAGAGACCGATGAAGGACGACACGATGCCGGGGATGGAGATCTTCAATGCCTGCGGCATGATGATCAGCCGCTGTGCCTTCCAGTAGTCGAGGCCGAGCGCGTCGGCCGCCTCGTACTGCCCGCGCGGCAGGGCGGCGAGGCCGCCCCGGATCACCTCTGCGATATAGGCCGCCGAGAAAAGCGTGACCATGATGATGACCCGCAGGATGATGTCGAAGTTGGTCCCCGGCGGCAGGAAGTAGTTCAAGAGCAGCGACGCCGTGAAGAGAAGCGTGATCAGCGGCACGCCCCGGATGAACTCGATGAAGCCCACGCAAAGCGCCTTCACGAGAAGCATGTCGGACTGCCGGCCCAGCGCCAGCACGATGCCCATCGGCAACGAAATGGCGATACCGGACAGGCCGATGGTGAACGCCAGGACGAAGCCCCCGAACTCATCGGAATTCACGACGTGAAGCCAGAACGGCTGACTGCGGCCGGTCATGCCTGTCAGCGCATCGGTCAACGGCGCGGCGGCGAAGTACCACCAGAGGAAAGCGGCCACGACCCCGACCGCGAGTGCCGGCATGAGCCCGATCGCCGGCGTGGCGAACCTCAGGACAAGGCCCGCGACGACGAAGCCCAGAAGGGCCACAATCGGCAGCCAGATCGAGCCGCCCCAGAGCAGCCAGAAGGCCAGCGCCGGAAAGACCAGCGAGAACCACATCAGATTATGGGGCCAGTGGCTGCCCCTCGAGCCCATGAGCGCGGTGACGCCCGCAACGATGACCAGGATCGCCACCGGCATCCATTGACCGTTGTCGGCCGCCAGCCACAAGACCAGCGCCGCGACGACGCCGATCGCGACCATCAGTTTCTTCGACATCTCGTCGAAGAGCACAGGCGCAAGGGCGTAGAAGAGAAGCAGCAGCGCGAGGATCGGCCGCCAGTACTCGCTCGACGGATAGAAGCCGAACAGGAACTGGTTCCAGCGCTCGCGGATCATCGCCCAGCAGGCGCCATGCGCCCCCTCGCCCCAGGTCGCCGCGATGATGCTGCGGCATTCGCCGAGCGAGTTTGCGTTCCAGACCCCGTGCAGGAACCAGGGCAGCGCGAGTTGCAGCAGGTAGACCACCGCCAGAAGGCCGAGAACGGTCAGGACCGAGTTGAACACACCGGAAAAGAGATTTTCCCGGAGCCATTTGAGCGCCCCGGATTCGAGGGCCGGCGGGGCCTCGGGCGGAAGCATGCTGTCGCGGACATAGCGCGCGGAATGCGCGTGCAGATCACTCATCTCAGCGCTCCTTCAGCTTGACGGCGTTGTTGTAGACGTTCATCGCGGACGAGATCATCAGGCTGAGCGCCAGGTAGATCAGCATAAGGATGAGCATGCATTCCAGTTCGCGCCCCGTCTGGTTCAGCGTGATGCCGCCCAGCGTGCCGCGAAGGTCCATGTAGCTGACCGCGATGGCGAGCGACGAGTTCTTCGTCAGGTTCAGGTACTGGGAAATGAGTGGCGGAATGATGACACGCAGTGCCTGCGGCAGGATCACGAGGCTCATCGTGCGGCCGGGACGCAGGCCCAACGCATAGGAAGCCTCGGTCTGCCCCTTCGAGATCGCCATGATCCCGGCCCGCACGATCTCGGCGATAAAGGCCGCTGTGTAGAGCGTCAGGCCAAGCCACAAAGCCATCAGCGAGTTCGAGACGAGAATGCCGCCGGAAAAGTTGAAGCCGCCGAGCGTCGGGATTTCGAGATGGAAACCCAAGGCGAGGAGCAGCACGACGATCGGGCCGAAAATCACCAGTAGGCTCTTCCACCAGGTCGTGGGACGGACGCCGGTCGCTTCCTGCACCGCCGTCGCGTTTCGCTTGATCGCACGGTAGCCAAGGATGCTGCCGACGATGACGGCCAGAATGGCGATCGTGTTCAGGCTGATCGGCAGGAACCCGACATTGAACTCACCCAGCGACCGATCATAAAGCGCCTTCGGAATGAAGGTGCCGCGATTGGTGATGGCAACGGAATCGAAGAGAACCATCGAGGCGGCCGGTTCCTGCCCGGCCGCGATCATCTCGTCCGTCACCTTGAAGTCGCGCGGCGCCGGCGTGATCTCGGTAAAGACCGCGAAAGCGACGAGGATCCAGAGGAGCACCGGCACGTTGCGGAACGTCTCCACATAGACCGTCATAAGTTTCGAGACGAGCCAGTTCTTCGAAAGCCGGAGAACGCCGACCAGAACCCCGATCACCGTCGCGCCGATGCAGCCGAGAACTGCAACGAGGATGGTGTTGACGAGACCGACGAGCATCGCGCGGAAATGCGTGTCGTCGTTGGTATAGGGGATGAGCGTCTGGTTGATGTCGTAGCCGGCCCGATTCCACAGGAACGAGAAACTCAGATCCTTGCCACGATCCGCGAGGTTGCTGAACAGGTTGTCCAGAAGCCACCAGAGTCCGAGCAGAAAGAGGACGAGCACGATGATCTGGATCGTGATCGACCGATACCGCGTATCGTAGATAAGCATCCCGAGCCGAAAGGATTCCCTCGGCGTGTCCGCGACTATTGCCATTGCTATATCCCCATTGCCGAAGGCGTGTGCGGCTTTGCCGTCTCTTGAGGGTTGTGGCCCCCGCCTTCAGATCATTCCAGGCTGCAAAAGAGGCGCGCGGGATCCCGCGCGCCTCGAATGGTTCCAGATCAGCGGAAGGGCGGCGTGTAGAGCAGCCCGCCTTGGGTCCACTGCGCGTTCAGGCCGCGTGCCAGACCGATCGGGGTGGATTCGCCGATATTGGCGGCAAAGACCTCGCCGTAGTTGCCGGAGGCCGCGATCGCGCGCTTCGCCCACTCCTTGTCGAGCCCGAGCATCGCGCCGAGATCACCTTCGGAGCCGAGCATGCGGTTGACTTCCGGGTTGTTCGTGCCCTTGGCCAGTTCTTCGATATTGGCCGAGGTGATGCCGTACTCTTCCGCGGCGATCAGAGCGTTCAGCGTCCAGCGGGCGATATCGGCCCACTGATCGTCGCCCTGACGGACGAGCGGCCCGAGCGGCTCTTTCGAGATGATCTCCGGCAGAATGATGTGGTTTTCCGGGTCGGCGAAGATCGCGCGCGTCGCGGCAAGGCCCGAAGCGTCCGTGGTATAGGCGTCGCAGGCCCCGGCAAGATACTGCTGTTCCCCTTCCGCGTTGGTCTGGATCGCAACCGGCTGGTAGGCCATGTTGTTGACCTTGAAGTAGTCCGCCAGGTTCAACTCGGTCGTGGTGCCGGTCTGGATGCAGACCGTGGCGCCGTCGAGTTCTTTCGCGGAGGACACACCAAGATCCTTGCGGACCATGAAGCCCTGACCGTCGTAGTAGTTCACGCCGACGAAGGTGAACTTGAGGTCGGCGTCGCGCGAGAAGGTCCAGGTCGTGTTTCGCGCCAGGAGGTCGATCTCGCCCGAGGCGAGCGCGGTGAAGCGGGTCTCGCCCGTGGTCGGCACGTACTTGACCTTCGAGGCATCACCGAGAACGGCAGCCGCCACGGCCTTGCAGATGGCGACGTCGAAGCCTTGCCAGTTGCCGTTCGCGTCCGGCGCGGCAAAGCCTACGAGACCGGTGTTCACGCCGCAAACCAGTTCGCCGCGGGCCTTGACGTCATCGAGCGTCGCGGCCGCCGCGAAGCCGGCCAGCAGGGCGCTCGCCGCAAGCGTCCCGAGGAATACGGATTTTTTCATGCTTACCTCTTCCTGAGTTACCGCCCGTCCCCGGGCGGTGTGTGAGGGCCAGGTGGTCCTGGCGCTGATTTTCGGGTTTGGTCCCCAGTGGACGCAGTGTTGACAGATGAACCCTGAACGTCAAGAACGCATTCGCGGGGCGCAAGGACGCCTTCTGGAGCGCCCGGATCGGTTTCCAGACAGCGCATTTCCGCCAGCCCGACGAAATTTTGTTAGGCCCGGAGCGCGGAAATTTCCCAGAAATGACGGGCGTGTAGGAACGCATCGTGTTTCCGCGCCGCAGCATGCGCGGCTTCCTCGTCCTCGCCCCATTGCGCGGCCTGCCAGTCCTCGTCGATTCGAGACAGCCGCCAGATCGTTTCCGGCTCAAAAGCGTCGCATGTCGCGGCGAGCCCGAGGACGAGCGAACCGGTCAGGCTGACAAGATCGTGAAGCGCCGTCAGTTCGAATGCCGATGCCGAGAAGAGCGGCGCGGAGAGCCGTGTGAGGCTTTCGGGCGACTGTGCGACCGGTATGACCCCGACCGTGGTGACGAGCGGTGCGCCATAGGTGTCCGACGCCCAGTCGAGCAGCGGATCCCACGCTTCGGCTTGCGCACGGACCAGTTCTTCGGGCCCCTCAGCGCGGTAGCAGAGAAGATCGGAACCGCCATAGGCGGCGATCAGCGCCGCCACCTCGCCGAACTGGACAGCAACCTTGTCGATGGCGGCATTTGCGGAGCGGGTGACCGGCATCACGCCCGGATCGACGACCTTGTCGACCGCCGCCCATTCCGCCGCGACCGCTTCGGCCATCGCCACGGTTGGCAAGACAAGCGGACGCTTCGCGGGGCTGCGGATCGGACGCGCATCAAGATAGACGGCATAGCCGCCCTCGACCGCCTCGGTGCGCACATCCTTCCAGAACCGCTTCGCCGTCCAGCCGCTCATGCAACCTCCCATACCCGGTCGAGCGCGGGAAGCAGCGCCTCGAAGTCGTGGATCACCTGCCCGGCACCGGCGGCGATCAGGGCCTCGGCCCGGTGATACCCCCAGCTGACGCCGATCGTCGCCATTCCGGCGGCACGCCCCATCTCGATGTCGTAGGTGGTGTCGCCGATCATCACCGCGTTCGTCGCTCGGGCCCCGGTCTCGGCGAGCGCGGACAGGAGCATCGCCGGATGCGGCTTCGACGGATGATCGTCCGCCACCTGCGCGGTCGCGAAATACCCGGCGAGGTCATGCGCCGCCAGGATATGGTCGAGCCCTCGCCTCGACTTTCCGGTCGCAATGCCAAGCAAGAAGTCGGGCCGCCCCAGAAGGCGACCGAGCGCGTCGGCGGCGCCGGGGAAGAGCGGCGAGAGCGTCCCGGCCCGCAGCTTCCCGAAACTCTGCTTGTAGGCGGCGACGATGCCCGACTGCGCCTCTGCCGGCAGGTCCGGCACCAGCTGCGCCACCGCCTCCGGCAGCGACAGCCCGACGATGGAGAGGACCACGTCGCGCGGCGGCAGGACGTGACCGCCTGCGTCGAAAGCGTATTGCATCGCCGCGACGATGTGGTTCTGGCTGTCGATCAGCGTTCCGTCGACATCGAAGACGACGAGCCTCGGGTGGTCCGTCATGCCCCGTCCTCGAAGGGATCGGCGGGTACGTCCGCCTCCGACCAGCCGAGCGTCTTCCAGGTGCGCTTCATGTGATCGGGCAAGGGCGCCGTGAGCGTGATGCGCTTGCCGGTAATCGGATGGTCGAAAGAGATCGAGCGGGCATGGAGATGCAGCTTGCGGCTGATCTCACCGCCCAGTTGGGCGCCCCAGCCGTCGCCAAGGTTCTCCTGACCCGATCCGCCGTACTTGCCGTCGCCAACGATCGGGTGACCGATTTCGGCCATGTGGGCGCGCAACTGGTGAGTGCGCCCGGTGATCGGCACCAGCGCCACCCAGGCGGCGCGCGTGCCGAGCGCGTCGAGGACGGCATAGTCGGTCGTCGCGCGCTTGGCGCCTGCGGTCACATCGACCTTCGACGGGTGGACGGCGATCATCTTCTCGCCCTCGCCGCCGCCGCCGTGTCCCGGCGCCTTGACGAGGCCGAAGCGGATCGTGCCCATCTTGGGTGACGGCACCCCGGCAACCGCGGCCCAGTAGATCTTGCGGGTCGTGCGAGCCCGGAACGCCTCCGACAGGGCGCGGGCGATGCGCGAGGTGCGGGCGAGGAGCAATACCCCGGACGTGTCCTTGTCGAGCCGGTGGACGAGCTTCGGCGGGTCCTTGTAGCCGAACATCAGCGCCCCGGTCAGCCCATCCACATGGCGGTTGCCCTGGCCTGATCCGCCCTGCGACGGCAGGCCCGGCGGCTTGTTCAGCGCAATGATATGCTCGTCCTTCCAGAGGACCGCCGCCTGGATCATCTTCGCGTCGGCCGCGCTGATCCCGGGTTCGGGCTTCGGCGCCTGCGCATCGGCTTTCGGCAGCGGCGGCACCCGCACCTGCATCCCGGGTGTCACCCGGGTCGAGGCCTTGACCCGCCCGCCATCCACGCGGATCTGGCCGGTGCGGCAGAGCTTCTCGACCTGGCCCTGGGTGATCTCGGGAAAGCGCCGCTTCAGCCAGCGGTCGAGCCGGCTTTCGCCTTCGTCCACCGAAACCGTCAGGGTCTTGACGCCGCTCATGCGAACGCCCCCCGCGCCGCGGCCATTCCCGCAACAATGGCGGCCAGCGACAGGATCACCGAGCCGGCGACATAGGCGGCGGCAACCGTGGTCTGCCCCCGTTCCCAGAGGGTGAGCGCGTCGAGCGAGAAGGCCGAGAATGTGGTAAAACCGCCAAGAACGCCGGTCATCAGGAACGGTGCCATCCGCGTCGCATCCTTGTGGGCGAGGACGACGACGAGCGCGCCCATCAGGAACGACCCCGCGATGTTGACCGCGACGGTACCCCAGGGAAAGCCGGGGCCGATCAGCCGCATCGCGGCCACGTTCGTCATGTACCGGGCCGAGGCGCCGAGCGCGCCGCCGAGGGCCACCTGAAGCAGGGTCTGGATCATGGCGCCTTCCTCATCCGCGCCGCGCCCAAAGTCAACCGGGCAAGGGGCCGTTGGCCCCCTCTGCGTCCTTCGGAGCGCATTCACCCCGAGGATATTTCCGGCATTATGTATCAAGCGCAACAAGCATAACGCGCTAAAATCCTGTAGTGAATCCCCATGCAGGACGGAACAATAAACAACGCGCTGATTGTGACCTGAGCCCTGTCTTCCCTCCGGGGATCGGGAGAGTCCTTGGGGTGATTTCTGGTCCTAAGCTGCCAGCATTTCCAGTCTGATCTTCATGGCAAATTCAGCCGGTGGGATGTTCCCGAGGACGGAATGGGGTCTGTGACGGTTGTAGCCCTCCTTCCAGGTGGCAATCCGGGTGCGGGCGTCGGTCAGGGTCGAGAACAGGACCCCGTTCAGGAATTCATCGCGGAACCGGCCATTGAAGCTCTCGATGAACCCGTTCTGCATGGGCTTTCCGGGCGCGATATAGTGGCATTGGGTGGCCGTCCGCTGACACCAGGACAGGATCGCCGTTGAAGTGAACTCTGTCCCATTGTCGCTGACGATGGTGGTCGGCTGCGTCAATGGGCTCGTTGCTCTGGCGCGGGATTTCGACGGTTTGAATTGCCCCGACAGAGAGGCCAACAGCATCGTCAGCCTGATCCATGTTGTCGAGGAAGGCCTCGCGCGGCTGGCTGCGACCCGAGCATCAGAACCATGCCCGGAGTCACTACTTTACCGTCCCATCCGCCGAGCGGTGGAATTCCGGACTACGTGGCTTACAGCCTGTCTGATACGATTCGAGTACGCGCAAATGAGTCTCCGCCTCTTGAGCGAGACCATCACGGGACGGGTTAGACGTAACCGGTTTTCTCTTGTTTTTTTAGGTTTTTCCCGCCCCTCATCAACAGTGAGGGCACCATGCAAGATTTTCTTTTCCTCCTCGCATTCTATTACGGCTGCGACCTCGCGGTGATCGAGAACCGCCTCAGCGGGTCCGAACTCGCAGCCTGCCTCGCGGCCTACGAGACCGTGAAGTTGAGCTTCCTGACCGACGAGGAGCGCGACGCCTTCGAGATCCGCCCCCCCGCCGAACGGCTTTCCCTGAGCCAGGCCGGATACCGCCGGTTCAAGGCCTGGGAGCGGGACAATTCCGGTATCGTCGCAGAGCTGCACCCGGACCGCGCGCTTGCGTTGAACTAGGTGCTTGATCCCATGGTTTGATGGTGCGATCCATTCGCGGGAATGGAAGCAAGCAAAATGGGACAGGTTCGTCGCGGTTGCGCCACGACATCACGAGGTGCCCCCTTGCCGTCAGCCGTTCGATCGCTTGTCATCCTTCATGCACGGATAGGAAAGGCCGCGCCCGGTAGTGAGCGCGGCCAGATCCTCACACAATCATGCTAGTCGGGAAAGCGGGGTTTCATTACCCAAGGCGGCCGGCGATTCCGCCATTCGTGCGCTGGTGTCGAGGGCACCCAACGCGGCGCCGGGCGTCCTCCGTCTCGATGGCCCCTACCGAGCCTTGTTCCGCTGCATCATCTCCAAGCGCTCCAAGCCGTCCTTCAGTTGCTCCGCCTTCTCCGCAGCGACGTGAATAAGCGCATGGGTCGCGTTCGCCGCAGGTGACAGCGAGAGCGTCACGCTGTCCATCAATTCTTCGATGCCTTGCATCAGGCCGTGAAGGTAGATGGCATCGGTTTGGCAGTCGGAAAGCGATTTGGTTTGCGTTGCCGGGATGCCCGACATTCCTTGTGCTGCCAGCGTGGTCGTATCAGACGTAGCCATCCTTCATCCTCCTTTGATCAGACTTTGTTTGCCGGCAAGCCCAGCGCCGCCAGCGCCTCGCGAGCCAGTTTGGCCGCGTGCGTCATGTCGGTTGCCTCTGGCGCGTCCAGCACCATGACAATCTTTCGGTAGAGATCGAGAACCGTGGCCGGCGGCTTTCCCAGCGCATCGCCTTCGAGAACGCGGATCAGATCGCAGGCCGCATCCAGCTCATCGTCCGTGACCTGCGCCGTTGGATCAGAGAACTCCGTGACCATGTGGCCCAGGCTTCAAAGGTCGACTCGATCGCTGTTTGTTGGGTGTGCATTCCAAACTCCGTGTTGCGATGGCCGGTCGCACGAGCGCTACCGGAGGATGACACGAAAGATTGAAACGATGCGCCGCATGGTGGGCTGGATGGTGGGACAGCCGAAACCATGAGTTTGGTTTCTCCGTCTTTTCATCATCTTAGCTTGAGAGATTTGGTGGAGCAGAGGGGGATCGAACCCCTGACCTCGTCATTGCGAACGACGCGCTCTCCCAACTGAGCTACTGCCCCGCACCGGGTGCTCATGTGGCCCAGCGACGCGATATTGTCAAGCGGACTTGGCCGACATTTTTTTGAACTTCGCGCCGGCGCGGGACACGCGCCGGGGCCGTCGTGCTCGTGGCGGCGAATCTCGCCTTGTGGTAGACTGCGCGCATTTTCATGACGTCATTGGAGTTGCCTATCATGACCGCCGATCTCAACACCGCAGAATTCCTCACATTCGCCGAAGAGGCGCAAGCGCTCGAACTCACGCCGCGCCGCCAGATGGCGCAGGTCTTCCACGAATACGGCCGCCTCGCCATCGCGGAGGGCGGCGAGACCGAAGCCCCCGCCGGCGCGCCCGAGCGCGAGCCGGACCTCGCCGGGGCGCCGACGCTGACCGAAACCCTCGGCCGCGCCGCCTTCGATCTGCGCAACGCGCCCGAGACCCGCGCGCGGAAGCTCGACCGGCCCTATCAGGGCCTGACCTGGGGCGCGGAAACCGCCGGGGGGCCGATGCCCGTCCATCTACCTGGCGACGAGATCGCCGAAGCCGGCGACCAGGAAGGCCCGGCCCCGGCGGCCGAGGCCGGGGCGGAGCCGCCCTTGTCGGCCCGGCTCACCGGTCGTGTCGCTGTCGGGCTCATCCTCGTCAGCGGCGACAAGCCGAGCCTCAGGCTCAGCCAGCAGGACCAGACGCTGGTCGTGTCCGAGGTGCAGAACGGCCTGTCGTTCCTCGCCAGCCAGTCACCGGCCCGCGACGTGACCTTCGTGCACGACATCCGGGTCGTGACGGTCGACGTGCCGGAAGTGACCAGCGGCACCACCTATGAGGATTTCGAGGCGCCGTGGCGCGACGCCGCGCTGCAACAGCTCGGCCTGCCGACCGGCATCGCGGGCGCGCGCCGCCACGCGCGAAACCTGCGCACCCAGCTTGGCACCAACTGGGCCTATGTTGCCTTCTTCACGAAATACAAGCTCAAGCATTTTGCCTATGCCGGGCTTGGCGGGCCGAAGCTCGTCATGCATTTCGGCAATGACGGCTGGGGCTCCAACCAGATCGACCGGGTCTTCGCGCATGAGACCGGGCACATCTTCAACGCCCCCGATGAATACGCCTCGTCGAATTGCAACTGCGGCGGGTCCTGGGGCGTCTTCGGGGCGCCGAATGCCAACTGCGCGGTCTGCGCGCCGGGCGGCGGTGTCGACTGCATCATGAAGTCGAACGACTGGTCGATGTGCGCCTCGACGCTTCTGCATCTGGGCTACAATGGCGTCCCGCATGGCGGCGCGGTGGCCGGAACCACATGACGGAAGAGGTCCTCGTCTTCCTGCCGGGCGGCGAGGACCCCGCCGGCGCGCGGGCGCGGCTAGAGCGCGGGGCGATCCAGTCGGCGGGCGGGCGGCTCTTCATCGTCGCGCCGACGCTTCTGGCGGACGAACCTGGCCTCAATGCGCTTCGGAGCGAAGAGGATCTTCGCGCCGTCGCGGCAGAGTTGTCAGAGGCGGAGCAGCTTTTCGCCCGCGCCTTCCTCGCCCGACGCCAAGCCGGGGAGGAAGAGCGCCCCGGCGAAGGCCTGCCCTGGGACACGCCCGGCTACGAAGCGCCCTGAGGGCGATGTGGCGCGGGATCAGACGGCCGCGCCGGCCTTCGAGCGGACGAACGCCTCGATCTCGGCCGCCGGACGGGCGCCGGGCAGACGCGCCACTTCGCGGCCCTTGTGCCAGAGGATCAGAAGCGGAATGCCCCGAATGCCAAGCCGCTGCGACACGGCCGGATGATCCTGCGTGTCGATCTTGGCAAAGCGCGCCCGACCCTTCAGCGCCTGCGCGGCCTTGGCGAATTCCGGCGCCATCATCCGGCAGGGCCCGCACCAGGGCGCCCAGTAATCGACGATCAGCGGCAACTCGTCGCCGCGCGTCAGCTTGTCGTGGCCCGCGAGATCGAGTTCCGCCACCTTGCCCGTCACCAACGGATCCCCGCAAGAGCCGCATTTCGGCCCCTCGGCAAGCCGCGCCGCCGGCACGCGGTTGGCCTGCCCGCAGGTCGCGCAGATCAGTTTCACGGCTTCCGCCATCGGATCACCTCATATTCGATTTGAGGAATATATTGGGTGCCCGCCCCCGCCCCGCAAGGGTCAGAGGAGATCCTCTTCCTCGCCCGTGACATCTATACCCAGCGCCTCGAGGCCGGCCTCCAGATTCTCGGCCAGATGCGGCATCCCCATCAGGTAATCCTCGGTCGGGGTCGTCGCCTCGGTCGCCGCGGTTTCAACCGCGTCGTCGAACTCCTCCGCCTCGAAAGAGCCGCGCCCGACCCAAGCGATGGCGGTCAGTTGCGCCTTCTCGTCGGTGTTGAGGCCGGCGATGAACTCGTGCAACTGCGCTTCCGCGACGGATCCTTCACGGGCCAGAAGGATGACCTGAACGACCGTGGCCGGGGCGATGTCCAACATCGGCGCTGTTCCTTTGCTTTTCCTGCCCGCCAAGAAAATCATGACGGCGCGGCCCGCACCTTGTCCAAGATCAACTTCGGATCACCGGGCGGTGGTGCTGTCCGCATCCGCCCCTACGCATGAAGGGACGGATGCACTACGGAAAAACTACACGAAAACTACGGCGGTGGGACCGCTATTCCGCCGCGTCGGCATAGCTTTCGACCGGCGGGCAGATACAGACGAGGTGACGGTCGCCATAGACGTTGTCCACCCGCCCGACCGGCGGCCAGTATTTGTCCACCCGGAACGCGCCCGGCGGGAAGCAGCCCTGTTCGCGGCTGTAGGGCCGGTCCCAGTCCCCGATCAGCGCGTTGACCGTGTGGGGGGCGTGTTTCAGCGGGTTGTTCTCGGGGTCGATCTCGCCCTTCTCGATCGCCGCGATCTCGTCGCGGATCGACAGCATCGCGGTGACGAAACGATCCAGCTCGGCCTTGGTCTCCGATTCCGTCGGCTCCACCATCAGCGTGCCGGCGACCGGCCAGCTCATCGTCGGGGCGTGGAAACCGTTGTCGATCAGGCGCTTGGCGATGTCGTCGACGGTGACATGGGCACTGTCCGCGAAGGGCCGCGTGTCGAGAATGCATTCATGCGCCACCCGTCCGTTCCGCCCCTTGAAGAGGACGCCGTAGGCCCCTTCGAGGCGCTTCGCGATGTAGTTGGCGTTGAGGATCGCCACCTTCGTCGCCTGGGTCAGCCCGGCCCCGCCCATCATCAGGATGTACGCCCAGGAGATCGGCAGGATCGAGGCGGAGCCGTGCGGCGCCGCACTCACCGGCCCTTCGGTGCCGCCGGTCTCGGGATGGCCCGGCAGATGCGGCGCGAGATGCGCCTTCACGCCGATCGGCCCCATGCCGGGTCCGCCGCCGCCATGCGGGATGCAGAAGGTCTTGTGGAGGTTCAGGTGGCTGACATCGCCCCCCAGATCGCCGGGCCGGACGAGCCCGACCATCGCATTCATGTTGGCGCCGTCGATATACACCTGACCGCCGAATTTGTGCGTGATTTCACAAACTTCGCGCACCGTCTCCTCGAAGACGCCGTGGGTTGAGGGATAGGTGATCATGCAGGCGGCAAGGTTGTCGCCCGCGGCTTCGGCCTTGGCGCGGAAATCCTCGACGTCGATATCGCCGTTCTCGGCCGACTTCACCACGACCACCTTCATCCCCGCCATCTGGGCCGAGGCCGGGTTGGTGCCGTGGGCCGAGACCGGGATGAGGCAGATGTCGCGGTGCCCGTGCCCCCTCGCCTCGTGATAGGCCTGAATGGTCAGAAGCCCGGCATATTCACCTTGCGCGCCCGAATTGGGCTGAAGGCTCATCGCATCGTAGCCGGTGATCTCGCACAGTTTGTCCGACAGGTCGTGGAAAAGCTCGGCATAGCCCTGCGCCTGCTCGGCCGGCGCGAAGGGATGCAGGTTGGAGAATTCCGGCCAGGTGATCGGCATCATCTCGGCAGCCGCGTTGAGCTTCATGGTGCACGAGCCAAGCGGAATCATCGCCCGGTCCAATGCAAGGTCGCGGTCGGCGAGGCGGCGCATGTAGCGCATCATCTCGGTCTCGGCCCGGTTCATGTGGAAGACCGGATGGGCCAGGTAGCCGCTCTGACGCAGAAGCGCTTCGGGGATGCGGTAGCGCGGCGTGTAGTCGTCGTCCTTCCGGTCGATCCCGAAGGCCCGCCACAGCCGCTCGACGGTATCGCGCCGCGTGGTCTCGTCGAGCGAGATGCCGATCTTCGTCTCACCCACCTTGCGCAGGTTGATTCGCTCCTTGCGCGCGGCCTTGATGATCACGCCCTGCATCGGCCCGACATCGACGGTGATCGTGTCGAAGAAGTGCTTCGGGCTGATCTTGTAGCCCGCCTCCTCCAGCCCGCGCGCGACGCGCACGGCCTTGCGGTGTACACGCTGGGCGATGGCCTTCAGCCCCTCGGGGCCGTGGAAGACCGCGTAGAACGACGCCATGTTCGCCAGAAGCGCCTGCGCCGTGCAGACGTTCGACGTGGCCTTTTCACGGCGGATATGTTGTTCGCGGGTCTGGAGGCTGAGGCGATAGGCCTTGCCGCCCTGCGCGTCGATGGAGACGCCGACGATCCGGCCGGGCATCGACCTTTTGTGCTCGTCCTTGCAGGCCATGTAGGCCGCCGACGGGCCGCCGAAACCCATCGGCACGCCGAAACGCTGGGTCGAGCCCACCGCGATATCCGCCCCCATCGCGCCCGGCTCCTTGAGGATGGTCAGGGCGAGCGGGTCGGCGATGACGATGCCGACGGCGTTGGCGGCATGGAGCCTCGCGATATGATCGGAGAAGTCGGTCAGGTGACCATAGGTGCCGGGATACTGGAAGATCGCGCCGAAGACCGTCTCCGCGTCGATCTTGTCGGGATTGCCGACGATCACCTCGATCCCGAGGGGCTTAGCCCGCGTTTCGATCACCGCGATGTTCTGCGGGTGGCAGTTCTCGTCGACGAAGAAGGCGGTCGCTTTCGATTTCGCCACGCGCTGCGCCATCGTCATCGCCTCGGCCGCCGCCGTCGCCTCGTCCAGAAGCGAGGCATTGGCGATCTCGAGCCCGGTGAGGTCGCAGACCATCGTCTGGTAGTTCAGAAGCGCCTCGAGCCGGCCCTGGCTGATCTCGGGCTGATAAGGGGTGTAGGCCGTGTACCAGGCGGGATTTTCAAGGATATTCCGCTGGATCGCCGGCGGGCATACGGTGCCGTAGAAGCCCTGCCCGATCATCGTGGTGAAGACCTTGTTCTTCTTCGCCACCTGCCGCATGAACCACAAGAGTTCGCGCTCGGACTTCGGCTTGCCGAAATCGAGCGGCTTGTCCTGCCTCAGGCTCTTGGGGACGGTCTGGTCGATCAGTTCGTCAAGATCCTTCACCCCCAGCACCTTGAACATCTCCTCCATCTCGGCCGGGGACGGGCCGATATGGCGGCGGTTGGCGAAGTCGTAGGGAAGATAGCCGGTGGGGGTGAAGGGCATGGGTTTCGTCCTTATCCGATCAGGTCCTTGTACGCGGCTTCGTCCATCATTCCGTCGAGCGCGGAGAGGTCGGCCACCTTCATCTTGAAGAACCAGGCCTTGCCGGTCGGATCCTCGTTCACCATGCTGGGATTGTCGGCAAGATCGCCGTTGACCTCGACGATCTCCCCGTCGAGGGGCGCCCGGATGTCGGAGGCGGCCTTGACGCTTTCGATCACGCAGATCTCATCGTCCTTCGACACCGCCTTGCCCGGTTCGGGCAGTTCGACGAAGACAACGTCGCCAAGCTGCTCGGACGCATGATCTGTGATGCCGACGACGACCAGATCGCCTTCGACGCGGAGCCATTCATGATCTTCGGTATATTTCATCGGTCTCTTTCCTGTTGACTAGCGTTTGTAGTTGTTCGGCTGGAACGGCATCGGGGAAATGACAGCCGGCAGACGCTTGCCGCGCACTTCGCCGTAGACCATCGTCCCCTCGCTCAGGCCGGCAGGCAAGTAGCCCATCGCCATCGGCGCCTCGATCGACGGCCCGAAACCGCCCGACGTGACAATGCCGATCGCCGCCCCGCCTTCGGGTTCGGCAAAGATCTCCGTTCCCTCGCGCATCGGTGCGCGGCCTTCGGGGCGCAGACCGACGCGACGGCGCGACGGACCTTCGGCGAGTTCCTTCAGAATGCGCTTCGCCCCCGGGAAGCCGCCTTCGCGCGCGCCGCCGGCGCGGCGCGCCTTCTGGATCGCCCAGGTGAGGTTACCCTCCACCGGAGAGGTGCTTTCGTCGATGTCATGGCCGTAAAGGCACATGCCGGCTTCGAGCCGCAGGCTGTCGCGGGCTCCAAGACCGATCGGCGCAACCTCCGCCATATCGAGAAGCCGGCGGACGAAGGTTTCGGCAAATGCCTCGGGCACGGAAATCTCGAACCCGTCCTCGCCGGTATAGCCCGACCGCGAGATCCAGAGCTCGACCGTGTCCCATTGCCGGATCGCCACATCCATGAAGCTGAGGTCCGCGACATCCGGTACCAGCCGGGCAAGCGCCGTTTCGGCCTTCGGCCCCTGAAGCGCGACGAGCGCGCGCCCCTCGACCATGCCGACGTCGCAATCGGGAAGACCGGATTTCAGATGCGCGAGGTCGGCGTCCTTGCAGGCGGCGTTAACCACCAGGAAGAGGTGATCGCCGCGGTTCGCCACCATCAGGTCGTCGAGAATTCCGCCCGCGTCGTTGGTGAACATCGCATAGCGCTGGCGGCCTTCCTTGAGGCCGAGGATATCGACAGGCACCAGCCGCTCAAGCGCCAGCGCCGCGTCCTCGACCCGTCCCGACTTCGCGGTCAGAAGGATCTGGCCCATATGGCTGACATCGAACAGCCCCGCTTCGGAGCGGGTGTGAAGATGTTCCTTCAACACCCCCATCGGGTATTGCACCGGCATCTCGTACCCAGCGAAGGGGACCATCTTGCCGCCGAGACTTACATGCAGATCGTATAGAACCGTCCGTTCCAGGTCGGCCATTGCCGTCCTCCCCTAATCCTGGCCGGTCCTGAAAGTCCGGCATCGCCAAGGGCGGCCGAAGCCTCCCATTCCGACGCCCCCTCTGTCCTTTCGCCTGAGATCGTTATCCCTTCGGCGGGCCGCATGGCCTCTCTCCAGAGTTTCGCTGTCAGGACGGTCCTTGCGCCTGAGAGTTTACCGGGGCGGTTGCTCCTTCGGCACCGGAAGGGCGTTCGCCCGCCGGATTCTCCCGATCCTGACGGGATCTGGTTAGCGCGGATCGACCTGTCTAGGCAAGAGGGTATGCAATGGGATACGACACTTTGCCGTGCGGGTCCGACACCTCTTGCGCTGCTTCCCCCACCACGCGAAGAAGGAAGGATGACCGCCGACCGCCATCCCGCCTTCTTCGGCTACGGCTCGCTCGTCAACCGGGCGACGCATGATTACGCGCCCGGCGAACCGGCGCGCCTTTCGGGGTGGCGGCGGGTCTGGCGGCACACAAATTTGCGCGACTGGCCCTATCTTTCGGCCGAGCCGGCAACGGCGGAGATCGACGGCCTCGTCGCCGCCGTCCCGCGCGACGACTGGGCGCTCCTCGACCGGCGCGAGGCGGCGTACCGGCGCCACGCGCTCTCCCATGACAGGATAACGACCGCGCCGCACTGGGCGCACCGGGTCGAGATCTACGCGGTGGACGACGGTCACGCCCTGCCGGCGAACGCGCATCCGATCCTTCTTAGCTATCTCGATACCGTGGTGCAGGGGTTCCTGAGAGAATTCGGAGAGGCGGGCGTCACGCGCTTCTTCGCGACGACGGCAGATTGGGCGCCGCTTCTCGATGACCGCGCCGCGCCGCACTATCCCCGTCACCAGCCCACCAGCGCCGTCGAGCGGCGGCTGGTCGACGACCACACCGCCGCCCTTGGCCTGACGCGCCGCAAGGCCTGATCCCGGAGATACGAGATGAGAACGGATTTCGACCGTGAACTGGAAGAGCGCCTCGTGCGCTACACCGCCATCGACACGCAGAGCGACGAGAACACCGGGTCGAAACCGAGCACCGCGACCCAGCTCGATCTACAGCGTCTTCTCGTGGCGGAACTGGCCGAGATCGGCGCCTCGGAGGTGCGGCTGACCGATTATGGCGCGGTTCTCGCGACGATCCCGGCAACTGCCGACAACGCCCCGACGATCGGCTTTCTCGCCCATGTCGACACCGCTCCGCAATTCAACGCGACGGGCGTGAAACCGGTGGTTCACCGCAGCTACAACGGCGGCGCGATCAGCTTCGCAGACGCGCCGGCGCTGACGCTCTCGCCCGAGATCTCGCCGCGTCTCGGCGAAAAGACCGGCCATGACATCATCACGGCAAGCGGCACCACGCTGCTTGGCGCCGACGACAAGGCCGGCGTCGCAGTGATCATGAGCGCGGCGCGGCACCTTCTGGCCCATCCCACGGTCCCGCACGGCAAGATCCGCGTCGCCTTCACGCCGGACGAGGAAATCGGCCAGGGCGTCGACGAACGGCTGCCCGCCGATCTCGGCGTCGATTTCGCCTATACGTTCGATGGCGCCGCGGTGGGGGAGGTCGAGTACGAAAGCTTTTCCGCCAACGGGGCTGTCGTGACGATCAAGGGCGTCTCGATCCATCCCGGCACGGCGAAAGACAAGCTCGTCAACGCGCTTCACCTCGGCGCGAAGATCGTCCAGACCCTGCCGCACGTCACCATGACGCCGGAGACGACCGAGGATCGCGACGGTTTCATCCACGTCTACGAGATGAAGGGGTCGGCGGCAGAGGTCGTGCTGAAGTTCATCCTGCGGGATTTCGAACTCGATGGCCTTGCGGCCAAGGGCGATCTTCTGCGGCAGGTCTGCGCGACGGTGCAGGCGACCGAGCCGCGCGCGGAGATCGCCTGCGCGATCCGCGCCCAATACCGGAACATGCGCTATTGGCTGGAAAAGGACATGGCGCCGGTGGACCTTGCCCGCAATGCCTGCCGGGATCTCGGGGTGGAGCCTATCTCGGTCCCGATCCGCGGCGGCACCGACGGATCGCGGCTGACCGAGATGGGGGTGCCCTGCCCCAACCTATTCACCGGGATGCAGGAAATCCACGGGCCGCTGGAATGGATCAGCGTTCAGGACATGGCGGTGGCGACGCAGCTTTGCCTGAAGATCGCGGAGCGGGCGACGAGGCGCTAGGGCCTCGCATGTGCGCCGCGCCCGGCGGTGTGCGGGCGCGACCAAGACGCGACGGGACGTTCAGCCGCGAAGCGGGAAGAGAAGCTCGTGGATTCCGACATTTGGCGCCCCGACGATCTTGTAGACAGACGGAATCGTCTTCGCGAGGTCGCTTTGGCGGAACTCGGCGATGGCCTCGGCGGAGTCCCAGAGGTAGAGCCCGCCGTAATGGTTCGGCTTCGCGGATTTCAGGTAGAATTTCTGCACCAGCGAGGGCAGCGCGCGGAACTCGGGCGAGCGTGCTTCCGCGATGTTGAGAACCTCACGCTCGGTGAGTGACGTTTCGAACTGGACGAACTGCATAAACATCTTCTCTCTCCTAGGTTGGTGGTTCCGGGATCGGCCTTCCGATCTGGATTCACCCTAACCTGTTCCTTTTCGCATTAAGATCCGCCAATATGGCTGGATGATTTTGCAAAAACGGACAGGATGATGCCTGAGATCCTGCGCGAGCGCCTGCCCCCCCAGACGCGACTGGAATGGAACGATCTGGAACTGATCCTCGCCATCTGCCGGGCGGAAAGCCTGTCGGGGGCGGCGCGGATCCTCGGCCAGACCCATTCGACGATCTTCCGCCGGATCAATGCGGTCGAGGCGCGGACCGGCGTCCGGTTCTTCGACCGATTCCCGCATGGCTATGTGATGACCGATGCCGGGCGCGCGGCGATGGCGACGGCCGAACGGGTCGAAAACGAGGTGCTGGCCCTCGGCCGCGAGGTCCTGGGCCAGGACGAGCGCCTGCGCGGCCGCATCCGCGTGACCTGCCCGGAAGCCTTTGCCGAAGAACACGCCCCCGGGATCGTCGCGCGTTTCTGCCGGGACCATCCCGAGATCCAGATCGACCTTGTCCCCGGCCACGGGGCCGTCGACCTCAACCGGCGCGAGGCCGAGGTGGCGATCCGCGCGACACGGGCCGCGCCCGACACCGCCTTCGGGCGCCGGATCTGCGAATTCCGCTTCGCGCTTTACGCATCAGAAGGCTATCTGGCGACAGCCGGCGACCTGCCGTTGCAGGCCCACAGCTACTGCCTGATCGAGGGCACGCTCGGCTGGCTTGTGCCGCATATCTGGAAGACGAAGGAGGCCGGAGAGCCGCAAGTCGTGTTCCAGTGCCGCGCCTCCCGCGCCGTCCAGAACGCGGGGGCCGAGGGGCTCGGGATCACGTTCCTGCCGTGCTATGTCGGCGATGCGGATGACCGGCTTCTCAGGGTATCCGACCCCATCGCGGCGCTCGACCTCGATCTCTGGGTCCTGACGCATCGTGATCTGACGAATACCGCGCGGGTCCGGGCGCTGATGACCCATCTTTACGGGGAACTGAGCGCGCGGGCCTACCTCTTCGGCGGCGACATGAAGCCGCCGACGACCGTCAACTTTCTGAAACGCGGGGCCTAGGCGCGCTGCCTCAACCCTTCGCGCGCACTTTCTGCAGAAGCGGCATCAGGTCGGCCATTTCCGGCCCGTGCGGCTGGCCGGTCAGCGCATGGCGAAGCGGCATGAACAGCCCCTTGCCCTTGCGGCCGGTCTTTTCCTTGACCGCTTGGGTCCACTCTGCCCAGGTCGCCTCGGTGAAGGGCGGTTCGGGCAGGAGCGCCATCGCCTCTTTCACAAATTCCACGTCCTCCGGCGCGATCACCGGCTCTGCCCCGTCGCGGCAGAGCGTCCACCAGGCGCCGAGGTCGTCGAGCGTGGTGATGTTCTGCGAGGCGACGCGCCAGAAGCGCTCGGCCATCTCGGCCGGCACGCCCAAGGCCGCGATGCGGTCCTTCACCGCGTCGAACGGAAGCGCTTGGTTCCGGGCGCGCGTGAGGGGCCAGAGGTCCTCAGCGTCGAACTTCGTCGGGGCAGCGCCGAACTGCGACAGATCGAAGCCCTCGGCGATCTCGTCGAGCGACATCTTCAGCTCAACAGGCTGCGAGGAACCGAGCCGCGCCATCAGGCTCAGAAGCGCTTCCTTCGCCACGCCCTGCGCGCGAAGGTCTCGCAAGCTGAGCGTTCCGAGCCGCTTCGACAGCCCCTCGCCCTGCGGGCCGGTCAGGAGCGAATGGTGCGCGAAGGCCGGCGGGGTGCCGCCCATGGCCTTCATGATCTGCACCTGCGTCGCGGTATTGGTGACGTGGTCGGCGCCGCGCACGATATGGGTGATCCCCATGTCGACGTCGTCGACCGACGAGGCGAAGGTGTAAAGCACCTGCCCGTCCGCCCGGATCAGGACGGGATCGGAGACTGAGGCCGTGTCGATCGACACATCGCCGAGGATGCCGTCGGTCCATTCGGTCCGCTGCTGGTCGAGCTTGAAGCGCCAGTATCCGTCGCGCTCGGCCCGAAGCTTGTCCTTTTCCGCTGACGACAGCGCCAGCCCGGCGCGGTCATAGACCGGCGGCCGCCCCATGTTCAGAAGCTTCTTGCGCTTGAGGTCGAGTTCCGTCGGCGTCTCGAACACCTCGTAGAGGTCGCCGGACTGGCGCAGTTCGTCGGCGACCTCGGCATAACGTTCGAGCCGGAGAGATTGCCGCTCGATCCGGTCCCAGTGCAGGCCGAGCCAGTCGAGATCTTCCTTGATCCCGTCCGCATATTCCTGCTTCGAGCGTTCCTGATCGGTATCGTCGAGGCGCAGGATGAACGTGCCGCCGGTCTTGCGTGCGATCAGGTAGTTCATCAGCGCGGTGCGCAGGTTGCCCACGTGGATAAAGCCGGTGGGCGACGGGGCGAAACGGGTCACGGTCATGGGAAGTCTCCTCGGGCGCGCCCCCCTCTTTCACAGCACACGCATTTTGTCCATATGATGGGCCGGGCAAGGAGAACGGAATGAACGATTGGCTGGGGCGCACGGCGCCCGATCTCGACACGATCGAAACCATGGCCCGTGCGACGGTCGCGGACCTGCCGCCGCAATTCGCGGGCCCGGCCGGCGCGATCCTTCTGCGCATCGCCGATTTCCCGCCCGATGACATCCTCGACGATATGAACATCGAGAATGCATTCGATCTCACCGGCCTCTACGACGGCATTCCCATGACCGAGAAGTCGGTGATGGATGTCGTCGACCGGCCCGACACGATCTGGCTGTTCCGCCGGCCGATCCTCGACGAATGGGCGGAACGGGGCGACGTGACGCTCGGGCAGCTCGTTGCCCATGTGATGATCCACGAGCTTGCCCACCATTTCGGCTGGTCGGACGAGGAGATCGCCGAAATCGACCGCTGGTGGGAATAGGCCAGAGGTCAGACCGGGCTGACCGGGCAAGCGTCGACAAGTTTGAGGGCATCGTCACGGCTGCATAGCTCGGTCGCTTCCGTCATCACGGTCGCGCTCGCCGCCGCCATACCGTGCTGAAGCGCCTCGGACAGCGCCGCATCGCGCGCAAGCGCCAGCGTGAAGGCCGCGAGAAAGCTGTCGCCGGCGCCGACCTTGCTTTTCACCGGCACATCGGCGGCCTTGGCGAACCAGCGGTCGTCCGCCGTGGCGAGGACGGAGCCATCGGCGCCACGCGCGATGATGACGATCCGGGCGGCGCCCTGCCGGACGAGCTGTTCGGCGAAATCGGCCGTGTCGCCACGGGTCCTGAGCCGGCTGCCCGCCAGCGCCTCGGCCTCCGCCTCGTCCATGCGCAGGACGTGGACCGGGCGCCTGGGCCGCGCCGCTCGGGACAGGGTCGCACCGGACGTATCGAGAAGAAGCAGGGCGGAACGGGGCGCAAGCTGGTCGGCAAGCGTGGCCGGAAGATCATCGGGCAATCCGGGCGGGAGGCTGCCCGACAGGACGACAAGCGCATCTGGCTCGACCGTGTCGGCGATCGACGCAATGGCCCGCTCCCCGTCCGCCGCGGTCCAGTCGGGCCCGGGCAGAACAAAGCGGTATTGCTTTCCGGTGCCGCGATCCGTGACGGCGAGGCTTTCGCGCGTCTCGCCCCGGGCCGGAAAGGCCACCGTCGGCACCCCCTCCGCCGCGAGGGCCCCGGCAAGCCGTGTGCCGGTCGCACCGCCCAAAGCGACGAAGGCGCGCGCCGCGCCGCCGAACCGGGTGATGACGCGGGCCACGTTGATGCCACCCCCGCCGGGATCGACCCGAAGCCCCTCGCACCGGAGCTTTGGGCCGGGGCGCACACTTCCGACCGATGTGGTGAGATCAAGCGCGGGGTTCAGCGTGACGGTCAGGATCGGGCGCATCGGCTTTCGCGGTCGGAACGGTTACCCCCGACCCTGACAGGAAATCCGCGCCCGGGAAAGGGCGTGCTGTCAATCTCGCGCCTCGCGGGACCGGGGCGCCCGAACGGGCCGGACGACGCGCTCTTCGGCCATAGGCCCCAGATACGCCGCGTGACGGCCGTCAGAGCCCCGGACAAGAACCCGGCCAGGTGTTCTAGGACGTTGTCGACCGAGCGGCGTTGCGGGCCAGCGCCGACACCAGGTCGGATCTGGTGACGATGCCGACAATGCGGGCGCCGTCCATGACGGGGACGGCTTCGGCGCGCCCATCTTCGAGCATGGGCAGCAATGTGCCGACCGGGGTATCCTTCGTCACGGCAGGAAGGCCCACCGACATGATATCGCGGGCGCGCGGCGCCGTGCGACTGGCCGCGCCGCTCAACTCCGTCAGGGCCGCGAAGAAGCCGCTATGATGGCGCTGGGCCGCGCGGCGGGCGCTGCGGATCAGGTCGATCTGGAAGATGACGCCTTCCAGCCGGTCGCCATCTGTCACAACCGGAATCGACGTGAAGCCGTGCTTTCGAAAAAGCGCGGCAACGCGGCCGGCAGGCGTGCCGGGAGAAACCGTCACCAGATCGACCGACATGAACTCCTCGCATTTCTGCGCATCCATGTGGTGCGCGGCCGCCAGTTGTTCCGCCGCGGCGATCAGCCGGCCAAGATCCGCGACGCCGAGGTTGCTCGACTGGCGGTTGGCATCGAGGATTTGCCGCAGATCATCCGTATCAAGACCGAGCCGCTGCCCAGGAATCTTGTCCGTGGTGCCGTGGGGGCCGAGGGCATCCGGTTGTCGAAAGGGGTACACCCGTCCGGTCAGTCGATGCCAGATGATCGCGAGCCCGACGAGCACAGCCGTCCCCGCAAGGACCGGCGCAAGCACGAACCCGTATCCCAGGCGATCGACCAGATGCGGATCGAGCGCCGCGACCAGGGCCACCGCGCCTCCCGGCGGGTGAAGTGACCTCGACAGCAGCATTGCGCATATCGCGAGGGATAGCGAAAGCGCCGCGGCGCTGACAGGCTCTCTGACGAATGAAAGCACCAGAACGGCCATGAAGGCGGAAATACCGTTCCCCACAATGGCCGACCAGGGCTGGGCGAGCGGACTGTTGGGAACCGCGAAGAGCAGGACCGCCGACGCTCCGAAAGGCGCGATCAGGAAGAGCCCGTCCCAATGATGGAGCGACGGCAGGAGCAGCGCCGACCCGACGATGACGAATGCCAGGCCCGCCCCGAGCGGCCCGCGCGCGAGATCGAGGAGAGCGCCCCGGCCAATCGCCGGACCAAACGCCGAGATCCGGCGGTGCCACCGTGATGTTTGGTTTCCCTGATGTGGCATGTTCCGGCCCGTTTCGCGCGGGCGCGACACAGACTGCATCTGGGAGAAAAAGTCCAGACGGGATCCGCGTGCGAAACGGATACGTCACGCCCGATGCGCGAAACGCGGCATCCCGAGGCGCTGGTGTGGCATGCGTTTCGGGTTTAGAACATGCCCCGGGCCTGCAACCCCGAAACGACCCGGTCTGCCATATCCCGGCACCGCGCGCCGTCGAAGGGAAAGATCGCCTCGAACCCTCCTTGAACTTGCCGTTCCAGTGCCTGGCGCAAGCGGCGCCTGGCGCGAAAGAGGCGTGTCTTGACAGTGATCGCATTCAGCGACAAGTCGCGTGCGATGTCCTTTATGCTCATGCTCTCGGCGTGATGCAGCAGGAAGGGCAGCCGGAGATCGGGCGGAAGGTCCGCGACGGCCCTTTCCAGAAGGCTGCGGATCTGTGCCCGGGCCAAGGCGGCGTCCGGCATTTCCGGGCGTTGGCCGGGAAAGGCGAGAACGTGCGATGTGTCGGTCTCGGTCACTGTATCATAGTCCTCTTGGGGATGGGTGCGGCGGTTCCGCATGAGCGCCGCGTTGATGGCGATCCGCGTGATCCAGGTCGAGAAGGTTGAGGCCCCGCCGAACTGGTCAAGGCGGGTAAAGGCCGCGAGGTAGCTTTCCTGAACGACCTCCTCGGCCTCCGCATCGCTCGGGACGATCCCGCGGGCGACCCTGAAGAGCCGCGGGTTGAGCCGCCGGATCAGCTCGCGTACCGCCGCTTCGCTGCCCGATCGCGCCAGGGCGACGAGATCCGCTTCGGCGGTCGCCGGGCCGGCGGCCGCGTCGCGCCCGAGATCGCGGGTCCGGGTCCGGGCCGTCATTCCTCCACCTCCGCATCGACGCGCCCGAGCCGCAGGATATCCGCGACCGCCGGAAACGCCGCCAGAACCTCGGGCAAGACATCCTCCGTGTCGTCGCTCGGGCCGTCCCAACCGGGATCGCCCGGTCGTCCGACGACGATCCGGCCCACCATGCCCGCCATCTCGTGCGGCTGGCAGTAGAAATCATACACGCCTGGAACCGTGAGGTCGATCTCGAAGCTCTCGCCCGGCATCAGGAAGTCGCTGTCCCAGGGTTGCGCGCCCTCGGGAATACGCGGCTTCCGGTCGAGGAAGTCGGGGTGATAGGCCGTGCTCGTGTGGCTCATGCCCGGGTCGCGGTTCACGAAGCGGATCGTCGTGCCGGGCGCGACGGCAAGGCCGGACGGCGCGAACCAGACCCGTTCGCCGCGCGCCGTGCCGTGCATCTCGATGATCTCCGAGGGTGCGGCCGTGACACGGACGGACATCGTGAGGGTGGCGAGCGCGCCACCCCCGAGGGTCAGAACCATGCGTCGGGACGTCTTCATTCCGCAAGCCGCCCCTTCGCCTCGTCGTCGTGGTAGAGCACGACATGGGCATGCGGCTTTTCCACGCCGGGATGGCCGGCGTTGTAGTAGATGTCGACACCCGCCACGGTGTGCGCCCCCACGCCGAGACCGTCATAGGCGGTCCCGCCCTGAAGATCCTCCAGCGGCGTCATGTAGACGGTCGCCGACAGCTTGCCATCGTGGTCGTAGGCAAGGAACGGGCCGGCCGGCAGGGTCGCGGGATCGACGAACAATGTCCCGAGGCCCGGGATGAATTCCGGCAGCGGAAGCGCATCGCTCACCTGAACGTAGGGCGCGCCCGGAGGCGACTGCTCCAGCGCCTTTTCGTCATGCGCAACGGAAACGCCCGTGGTCGCGACAAGCATCGCGGCGGCCAGCGGCAGTAGTTTTTTCATGTCTCGTCCTTTCCTGAACAGGGCAGCCCCCATCGGCGCTACCTGACCCATTGGATGCGAAGGGTCGGGAAAGGTTCCCACGAACGGGAAATTTTTCGCGGGCAAGGGACATGCCGCAGCGGCAGCGTGTCAGGGCATGATCGACGGAACCGGGGCGACATCGAAGACCGACCGCTTCAAAAGCGCGCCCTCCGCGTTGACGGTCAGGCGCAGGGCGCGTCCCTCGTGGTAGAAGGTCAGCCGCCATCGCCCGGCATCGGCGCCGCTGCCGGTCTCGCAGCGCGAGGTGATGCGGCCGTCCCGCATCGACGCCCTGATCTCGGGCGCCGGACGGCCGAACGCGGCGGAGAGGATCGTCGCGTCCACCACGAAGCCGTCGCCGTCGCGTTCGATGCCGTTCATCCGGGGATCTTCCAGTAGTCGTTGGCCGCGGCAACGGTGGCGAAATGCGTGGCCACGACCTGACTGACGGCGATCAGCGCTTCGGCATCCTCGGCGTATTCGGGCCTTAGCCGGTCGCGCACCGCCGCGTCGGGCTGTGTCGCCTTGACCGCGACGCGCGCGAGCTTGATGGCAAGGTCATAGCCTTCCTCCGGTGTCGCGGTTCTGAGTGTCGGGAGCCAGCCGGTCATGGGAACCTCCTTCGTTGTTCCGTGGAAATCTCGCGGCTTGAGCCCATCGCGGCCCGCGCATCGGTCCGCCGCGACACGAGCATGGGAACGGAAAAGACGCTGACCGCGAAGGCGAAGGCCGCGAACAGCCCGCCCACCAGCGTGCCTGTCGCGATCAGCGTCCATCCCCGGGGCGTCGTCAACACGTTCGTCAACGCATCGGCGGCGCCCGGGAAAGGGGTGAGTCCGAAGAAGCGCGGCGAGCAGGAGGGCGGCCTGCCGTTCGGGGATGCTCAGGGTTCCGGTCATCTCTCCGCGTCCTCCCGCATCACGCGGCCTCCCGGACGGGAAGCGCGATGTCGCTCAGGGTCGAGCGGTTGAGATCCTCCAGGAACCGCGCCTCGGCGTGGCGCAGCCGCGCCTTGAGCCGGCAACAGCCCTCGATCGCGCAGTCGCCGCCGGTGCGTCCGAAGCATTCGACCAGGGCCTGGCCGTCCTCGAGCAGCCGCACGACATCGCCAAGGCGCACCTCGGCGGGCTCCTTGCACAGGACCGCCCCGCCGCCGCCGCCGCGCCGGGTCTCGACAATGCCGCCGCGCGCGAGCTGCTGCATGATCTTGGTCAGATGGTTGCGCGACAGCCCGAACTCCGCGGCCAGATCGGCGGTCGAGAAGGCGGTTCCCGGCGCGCTCGCCATGCGCATCAGCATGCGCAGCCCGTAATCGGTGAAGGATGTCAGGCGCATGTCGGGCGGCCCCCGCTAATCGGTATTTACAATACCTATTAACAGGTCTACACAGAATTGCAAGCCGAACAGCGGGAGGCCCACGATGCACGACGCCGCCGAAGATCGAACGGTCGCGCGATCCGCCCGCCCGGCGATGACCGCGGCGCTGATGGAGCGGACCGGCCTCGACGACGACATCCTGACCACGCTCGTCCACCGCTTCTACACCCGGGTGCGCGCCGACGCGGCACTCGGCCCCATCTTCGAGGACCGGATCGCCGACTGGCCTCCGCATCTCGACCGGATGGCGGCGTTCTGGTCGTCCGTCGCCCTGATGACCGGCCGATCCGGTTCTTATAATGTGACCCCAGTCTCCCGCATGTGAAGTCACTCTGCCAGAGCCAAGCCCCCTGATGCATTGGCTGCGGAAAGCATCTTGCTCAGAATCGTGTCGAGATTGTGCTGATACTGCTTTGCGGGCATGGAGGTACAAAGAGCGTAGACTTCACCGGCAATCCTGATCGGAACGGCGACGCAGCACAATTCGTCAAGGTACTCTTCCTCGTCCAAAGCGTAGCCCCTGGCGCGCACCTTGTCGATTTCCTCCAGGAGTCCTTCCCTGGTTGCGATCGTCCGCGCGGTTCTTTTTCTAAAGTCTATTGTGTTTATCACTTTGTTCAGTTCGGACGGGTCGAGGTAGCTCATCAAGAGCTTGGCGGACGCCCTGGCGTGCAGATCGCCGCCCCGAACGCTCATGTCCGTTGACGCATGGATAGGGTTGGTTCCCGGCTCCATGGCGAAGGACACGACATCCTTGTCGATCCAGCGACCGGCATAACTTGTCTCGCCAGTCCTCCGCGCCAGATCGCGCACGAGTTGCTGGAGGTAGTCCGGTCCCGAAAACTGGCGGGCGAAGCCGTCGGCGATGTTCCCTGCCCGAATCCCCAGCGTGATCCGGTCTTGCTCGTTCTTGCGCAACAGCCCTGTTTCTCTGAGCGTGTGCAGTAGGTGATAGGTCGCCTGCAGCGGCAGGCCAAGTGCCTCGCGTATCTCGGCGACGCGCAGACCGTCGCGGCTCGCCGCCACGGCCAGAACAATATCCACGGCCCTGGCAACCGACTGAACTCTTGGTTTTCCGTCCTCTTTGCTGCCACGCTGGGTGGTGGATGAACCGTTCATGACTTCTCCCTTTTCCCCCTCATTTTCTGACATCAGACCAGTCGCAAGGGGCTTTGGCCCGACGCAGGAAGACAGCATTCGGTTGCGAAGTCAAAGCCCGCCAAAAGTGGCTTGATCTTATTTTCCATTTGTGACAAATATCACAATAAGACACTATTATCACTATATGATACGCGAGAGACGATGAAACAAGATGTCCAGGCCGGTGCGGCACAAGACCTCTATCGCCGCATGCAGCTTATTCGCGGCTGCGAGCAGATCAGTCAGGATCTTTCTTCCGGCGAGGGTGCCCTCGTGGCAGGCTCGGTACATCTGTGCGCCGGGCAGGAGGCCGTGCCGGTAGGTGTTTGCGCGGCGCTGGAAGAGGGCGACTGTATTTCCGCGACCTATAGGGGGCACGGCTGGGCCATTGAGGCCGGCCTTGACCCCTTCGAGGTGCTGAGCGAGATCGCCCATCGCTCGACCGGTGTGAATGGCGGCCGTTCTGGTTCGGCTCTGATGATGGCGCCGGAGCGCGACTTCATCGGCGAAAACTCGATCGTCGGGGCGGGCACGACGATCGCCGACGGCGTCGCCATGGCGCTGAAACATGCTGGGGGCCGGAACATATCGGTCGTCAGCATCGGCGATGGCGCCATGAACCAAGGGGCGGTACACGAAGCGCTGGTTTTCGCAAGCCTGCGCAAGCTGCCTGTCCTCTTCATCTGTGAAAACAACGGCTGGGCCGAAATGACGCCGGGCGCTGCGGTTTCCCCGGTGGAGCGGCAGGCAAAGCGCTTGTCCGGATATGGGATCACTGCGGCGACCGTCGACGGTAAGGATCCGATTTCGGTGCGCACCAGCGTCTCGGCCGCGCGCGACGAGATTCTGCGAAGCGGCAAGCCCGTCTTTCTCGAATTCAATGTTCCACGCCTGTGGGGGCACTACAACAAAGACCTTCAGCATTATCGCACCAAAGAGGAATGGGACGCAGCGCAGGCGGCCGACCCCCTGCCGCTGTTCCGTTCGCGGCTTCTGAAGGACGGGCTGGCATCCGAGGCGGATCTTGTCCGTATAGAAGCGGATACCGAGCGCACCCTCGCCGATCTTCGCGCCCGGGTGATTGCGGCTGCGGCGCCCGATCCCGCCGATGCACGCGCGCATATCTATGGCGCACCTTCGGCACCGTTGCCGTCCGGCACGGGCGCGCTTGTCGAAATCGACACCACCTACGGCAAGGCCATTGGCGAAGCTCTGGCGGTCGAACTGGAGACACGGGACAACCTCGTCGTTTACGGCGAGGATGTTGGCGGCGGCGGGATATTCGGCTGCACGAGAGGGCTGCAAAAGCGATTTGGCGACGATCGTGTCTTCGATACGCCGATCTCGGAAAACGCGATCCTGGGCTCGGCGCTCGGCGCATCCATGAAGGGTTTGCGTCCGGTTGTCGAGATCATGTGGGGCGACTTCGTCCTGGTGGCGCTTGATCAGATCGTCAACCAGATGAGCAACCTGCGCTACCTCACCGGCAGCAAGAGCTGCGCCCCGCTGGTGGTGCGGATGCAGCAGGGCGTAACGCCCGGCTCATGCGCGCAGCACTCCCAGTCGCTCGAGGCGCTGTTCTTCCATGTGCCGGGCATCCGGATCGGGTTGCCGTCCACGGCGCAGGACGTCTATGATATGCTGCGGTCGGCCATCGCGGATGACGATCCGGTCATTCTCATAGAATCCCGCACGTTCTATCAGGAGCCGGCGAAGATCGTTACCGGCGGCCCGGTCCAGCCGATCGGAGGGCTGGCGCTGCGGCGCACGGGACGCGACGTTGCCCTGATCAGCTGGAGCACGGGGATGCCCGTAGTGGAGCGCGCCGCTAAGGCATTGGCGGCCGAGGGTGTGGATGCAAGCGTCATCGACATGCGCTGGCTGTCGCCGCTGCCGATGGACGAGCTTGTCGCAGCGGTCGAGGCTTCGGGACGGGCCGCCCTCGTCGTGCACGAGGCCAACATGACCGGCGGTGTCGGGGCAGAACTTGCGCTCAGGCTGCGCGAGGCCGGGATCGACCGTGTCGCCCGACTTGCGACGCCCGATGTGCGGATGCCGGCCTCGCCGGTTCTGCAGGCGGCCTTGCTGCCGTCGCCTGACAATGTCGTGGCCGCCGTGCGCGATCTTCTGAACACCTGAGACAAATCAAGGAAACCACGTAATGCCATATGTATCCATCCGCCTTGCCGGACCCGGACCGAACGACGAGCAGTGCGAAGTGCTGATCGAAGGCGTCACCGACCTGATCGCGACCACGCTGAATAAGCCGCGCGAGATGGTCATGGTGGTCATCGATGACATCGCGCCCACCCACTACGGGGTCGGAGGACAGTCCGTTCGCCGGATGCGGCAAAGATCTTCTAGCTGACGCCGGGGAGGAACCGCCGTGATGCCCTCGCACAGGTTTTCGGATTTGTCCCGGCGCGGACCCTATAATCTGGTCATGTGCCCCCAATGCCTGGGCGAGGTCGATTTCCGGACCCGGGTGCAATCAGCCGCAGCCGCTGGTTTTCGCGGCATATCCTACCGCACGACCGACTATCTTCAGGACCGGGCGGCGGGCTTCTCGGACGCCGAAATGCAGGCCATGTTGACCGAGCATGACGTTGAAATGACCGCTATAGGGCTTGCGGATGGTTGGAGCACCGGGCTTGACGGGTTGCGAGACGCCGAAGCCTTCCGCCACATGGCAAACATTTTCCGGCCGTGCACGGTAAATGCCGCTCTTCTCGATCCAGTGGCGGATTTCGATCTGGCCATCACCGGATTTCGCCAGCTATGTCAAATGGCGCGGGATCTGTGCGATGCCGACTGCGCGCTGGAGTTTCTTCTGTTCGGCGGCATTTCCGGGCTTGAGGATGCCCTGAGGATCGTTTGCGGTGCGGCCGCCGCAAACGGGGGACTAATTATCGACCTGTGGCAAATGCATCGTACCGGCGTCACGCCTGCCGATCTCGATGCGGTACCCGGCCGCTTGGTCAAGACCGTGCAGATATCGGACGCGCGAGCCGACAAGTTCGACAGCGTGCGCGAGGAATCGCGTTCGGGCCGTTGCCTGCCGGGTGACGGCGAAGCCGATCTTCTCGGCTATCTGGCCTCAATTCGTGCCATGGGAGCAGATCCGTTCTTCGAGGTGGAGGTGCTCAGCGCCGATTTGCGCGCACAAGGCCCGCTTGCCGCCGCGCAAGCCATGGTGAGCGGTTCCGCGCGTTTGATCGAAGAAGCCGGGATCAGTGCCGGCTGGCCCAGTTGGCGGCGGCACGAAAGCCGCACCGTGGAGACTTCACTATGTTGAGTGCGCTGAGAAAGATCCAGGCTGGACCTGGCATCGCAATCACCCCGGTTGCCGCCCCGGTGCCGGCGGCCGGTGAGGTGCTGCTGGACGTAACGGCGGCCGGTGTCTGCGGCAGTGATCTGCATGTCGACGAGTGGACATCCAACTACGGGTTCATGGCCGATCGACTGCCGGTGACACTTGGCCACGAATTCGGCGGCACCGTCATAGCGGCGGGGCCTGACAAACCGGGTCGGGCAGCGACACCGGCGCCAGGCAGCCGTGTCGTGGTCGTGCCGTTCCGATCCTGCGGCGATTGCCCCGACTGCGCTCGTGGCGATGCGGGAGCGTGCCAGAAGAAACAGGCCTATCTGGGTTTTGTCCGCGATGGCGGCTTTTGCAGTCGTGTCACGGTTCCCGTGGAAAACTGTTTGATCGTACCCACCTCGCTAGATGACGAGGCGTTGGCACTGATCGAACCGCTGACGATCGGTGCGCAGGCAGTCGCGCGGAGCAACCTGTCGAAGGGCGCGCGGGTGCTGGTAGTCGGTCCCGGACCGATCGGGCACTCGATCGCGCTGATGGCCGAGGCGGCCGGCGCCGCAATGGTGGCGATTGCCGGCAAGGACGATGCGGTCCGCCTTTCTTCGCTGAACGCCAACGGCTTCGACGCCACGATCGACATTGGGACAGAGACCCTCGATGGCGCGGTCCGGGCTCGCATGGGGGATGCGCCTTTCGATGTCGTCTTCGATGCGGTCGGCGCCCCCCAGATCTTCGAGCCGGCCTTGCGGCTTCTTGCGAATGGCGGGTGCCTTGTGACCGCCGGTTTGCCTGCGCGAGCCGTTCCGCTGGACCTGACAACCCTGTCGCGCAATCAGCAATCCATCATCGGCAGCCACCGCGCGCCGCCAGCCATATGGAAACAGGTGATCGCCACCGTTGCCGCGAGCCCGGAACGGTTTACCGCGATGATCTCGCACAGGGTTCCGCTGCGCGAGGGGGCGCGGGCCTTTGAACTGAGCCGGAGCCGACAGTCATCGAAAGTGATCCTGACAATGCCCTGACGCGATGGCGATCGGGCGATGAAGAGTGCCGGGGCCAAGCCGGGCCCGGCAAACCTGGGTGGGAGGAATAAATGAAACTAGACGATGCACAGCTTCCCGCCGAACTCGTTCGGGGCAAGGTGGTCGTGATCACCGGGGCCGGTGCGGGTATCGGCGCTGCCCTTGCCAGGTGTTTCGCCGCCGACGGTGCGCACGTCGCGGGATGCGACCTGCCTCACGCCCTTTCGGCGGCCAAGGACAATTGCCACCTCGCGGCTTCCTGCGATGTGACCAAGCCTGATGAACTGGCCACCTTTGTCGAGGCCGTGATGGCCAAATTCGGCCGGATCGACGGGCTGGTCGCCAACGCGGGAATTGCCGTCGATGGCCGGTTCGATGCGATTGCCTGGGAGGACATCGAAAAGGTGTTCCGGGTGAATATCTTCGGAGTTCTGCACGCGATCCGCGCTGTCGCGCCGATCATGCGCGCGCAGAAATATGGGCGCATCGCCGTCGCCGCGTCGCGGAATGCGCAAACCTGCAAGATCGGGCGGATTGGCTACAATGCCTCCAAGGCTGCCGTGGTCAGCGCTGTTGGCACCATCGCCCGAGAACTCGAGGGCAGTGGCGTGCTGATTAACAGCTACATTCCCGGTCTGACCATAACCGCCATGCGGCCGCTGCCGGATGGGCAACCTCCTGAAGCCTGCTATCCGACCGTGCGCCGGCTTGTGAGCCTGTCTGCGGATGGCCCGAACGGGCGTACTTTCTTCCGCGAGGACGAAATCCACATTCTCCAGCCGCTATCGGACGCGCTGCGGCGCGAGATCGACGAAACCGCCAGGGGTACGCCCACGCCATCCTGAGGGACGTAACTGGCACCGTGAAACACGACGACTTAAAAGGGAGAAAATGTCATGAAATCTAGATTCTTGGGAGCCTTGGGCGCGCTGAGCCTGTTTCTCGCGCCGGGCTTGGCCAGTGCCGAATATCCTGAAAGGCCGGTCACCATCATCGTTCCGTGGTCGGCCGGCGGTGCGACCGATCTGGTGGCACGGACGATCGAGCCGGTTCTGAGCGAGAAACTCGGCGCGACGATGGTGGTCAGCAATATTGCCGGTGCCGCGGGTACGATCGGTGCGTCCGAGGCGGCGACGGCCAAACCCGACGGCTATACCATCTTCTTCACGCCCCAGGGCGTTCTGACAGTTCAGCCGCAACTGCGCCAGGTACCGTATTCTCTGGACAACTTCACCGCGATCGGCCGCGCCTCCTCGGCGGCGTATATGTCGATGGTCACGCAAGATTCCGAATACGGGTCGATGGAAGAGCTTATGGCGGCGACCAAGGCCGATCCCGGCAAGATCGCCTATGCCACGACCGGCATCGGAACCTTGCCGCATCTGGCCGTCGCGGCGCTCGAGCAACACCTCGGCGTCAAGGTCAAGCAGGTCCCCTACAAGGCCGCAGCGGAAGTCGGCAAGGCCGTGCTGGGCGGTGAATCGCAGGTCATGACCGAACAGGTCCAGTCCGCCGAACAGTTCGGACTTCGCCCCCTCGGCTGCTGGGGCGCGCAAGCATGCGCCTATTATCCGGATGTGCCCTTGATGAAGGACCTCGGCATCGAAACCGTCGTCGAGGTGTCGATGGGGTTCTATGCGCCGGCCGGTACGCCGGAAGAGGTTGTGAACAAGCTGTCCTCGGCTTTGGAGCAGGCAATGAGCGATCCTGAACTGCTTGCCGCGCTTGAGAAGCAGAAGATCACGGCAGCCTATCTTCCTCCCGCCGACTTCGACGCTACGATGCGGACCGAGGTGGTCAACAACCGCAAGGTTCTGGAAGCAGTCGGACTGCTGGCCAAGTAAAACGAGGCGGCCGCTGTCCTGCCCGGAAACGGCGGCCGCACATTCACCGAAAGGATGGGCCAGGATGAGACGATCCAGGGATCTTGTGTTTTCAATCGGGGCGCTAGCGGTTGCCGCAGTATTCTGGGTCGAAGCCTCCAACTCGCGCTATGAATCTGCCTTGTTCGAGGGCTTCGGCCTGAACGCGTTGCAGTTTCCGCGCGCGCTTCTGACGCTCTGGACCGTACTCGCCGGGATCTTGCTGCTTGGTGCGTTGCTCAAGCCGGCGGCAAGTGGCGGGCCTGTCGACTGGAAACCGGCCATGTTCACGATCGCCGGAACCTTCGCCTACTTCTTCCTGATGGTCTATCTCGGCTTTATTCTGGCCAGTGTGGTCTTCGTCCTCGTGATGCCGTTCCTGCTGGGCTACCGAAATGTGCCCGTGATCCTGATCATGTCGATTGCCGTTCCGGTCGCCGTTTGGCTGACCTTCGTCCATCTTCTGCAAATCCAGCTGCCGCGTTCGCCGTGGTTCGCGATATTCTAGAGGGTTCCGAATGGATCAAGTAGCTTCAGCGCTGATGCTCG
This sequence comes from Defluviimonas sp. SAOS-178_SWC, assembly GCF_039830135.1. Lineage (NCBI taxonomy): Bacteria > Pseudomonadati > Pseudomonadota > Alphaproteobacteria > Rhodobacterales > Paracoccaceae > Albidovulum > Defluviimonas sp. SAOS-178_SWC. The sequence goes on from NZ_CP156081.1 coordinate 3,492,336, forward strand.
TCGCCGACCCCTGGGTCGCGGTCGCCCTGACGGTCGGAACCGTATTCGGTATCGTGGTCGGCGCCCTGCCGGGGCTGGGCTCGATCCTGGCAATTACGATGGTTCTGCCCTTCACTTTCGCAATGGGGCAGGTTCCGGCGATAGCACTCATACTTGCGGTATATTGTTCGTCCGTCTTCGGCGGCTCGATCACTGCGATCCTGATCAACACGCCCGGCACACCGCAATCGGCGGCGACGGTGCTTGACGGGTTCGCAATGACCCGCAGAGGCGAGGCAAGCATGGCGATCGGCTGGGCCACGCTGGCATCCTTTCTGGGGGGCGTGTTCTCGGCCATAGTGCTGATCGTCGCCGCGCCGCGGCTCGCGGCCTTCGCGTTGCGCTTCGGCTCGATCGAGACCTTCGCCCTGATATGCCTGTCGCTCACCTGTATCGTCAGCGTTTCGCATGGCAGCCTGCTGAAGGGATTGCTGGCCGGTGTCTTCGGCCTGTTCATTGCGACGATCGGACCGGACCAAATGACCGGCATGGTGCGGCTGAACTTTGACATTTTCGCACTGTCGAACGGCTTTCAGCTGGTGCCGGTCGTCGTGGGGCTTTTCGCATTCGCAGAGGTGTTCGTCCGGGTTGCCGAACGCAGGTTCCAGTCGGCTCCGTCCCCTTCGGCCGCCGGTTTTCGCTTTCCGCGCCCGATCGAAGTCGCACGTCGATGGAAGACGACGCTGAAAAGCGCCGCGATCGGCACCTTTGTCGGGATTTTGCCGGGCACGGGCGCAGCCACCGCCAGCTTCATGGCCTATGCCGAGGCGAAACGCTCGGGCCGTTACCGCGATCGGCTTGGAACAGGAGAGCCGGAGGGGATCGTGGCCGCCGAAACCGCCAACAACGCCGTGACCGGCGGTGCGCTCGTGCCGACACTCGCCCTTGGCATTCCCGGTGACCCTGTGACGGCCGTGATGATGACGGCATTGATCATGCAGGGAATTCAGCCTGGCGTCCGGCTTTTTGCGGACAATCCCGAACTGATGGATGCCGCCTTTCTGACCCTGATCCTCGCCAATTTCGCGCTACTCATCATTGCGGTGCTTGCGACGCCGTTCATCACGCGCATCCTGCGCATGCCAGAGCCGGTTCTGCTCACGGTCGTCCTGGTTCTTTCGACGGTCGGCGCCTATTCGGCCTCGGGCCGTATGCTCGACGTGCTGATAAGCATGGGATTCGGACTGCTTGGGTTCGCGCTGCGCATCGTGTCTGTCCCGATCGCCCCGATCGTCATCGGTATCGTGCTCGGGCCGATATTCGAGGAAAGCTTGCGCCAAGGTCTGATCCTGACGGATGGCAATTTCCTGGCGTTCTGGTCGTCGGAACATCCCATCGCCCTGACGCTGATCCTCGTGACAGTGCTTCTGCTCGTCCTTCCGATCGTCAATGACCTTCGCGCGTCTCGCCGGCAGAGCGCATTTCTGGGGACTGGAGAGGATAGCTGATTGCGCCTGTATGGGTAAACGGATCCGTTCGCCCATGAATTTACCAGTGGGAAACTGGCCAGATAGCGGATTGCAGGAACGATAACGGTTGGGGTGGCGGCCGACGCTGGTGCCACAGAACTCCGCGGGACCACCGACGCCCGGCAAGGCCGCCCCGGGTCGAGCGGGTCTCCGGCAGAGCCGGGAGGAGACCCTCCGCCCGCCTGTGCCTCGGTCGCCTTCCTGCGCAAGGCGCTCGACCACGAGGTGCAAGTGAAGCGGCATGGTGAGGAGGCCCCCGTTTCCTAAACACCTGCCTGTTTCAGTTTCTGCTGTCTGATCTCGAAATCAACGGGCGACAGCATGCCGTTTATTCGGCAAATACCTCAATACCTCACCGAAGCGCTACATCATGGAAATGCGGCTGCATCGGGCCCGCAACCTGATCGTTCAGACCGAACAGTCGATCTCGGAGATCGCGATGGCTTGCGGGTTCAACTCCACATCGCATTTTTCGAAGGTCTTTCGGAGCCACTTCGGTGTCTCGCCGATCGGCCACCGAACGACACTATCTTGAACGACTGCGGGCCGATGCAACTCCGTCCGCATTCAGGCGTCGACCTCGACCGTGCCGATGGGTTTCGAACAGCAGGCAAGGATGTAGCCGGCCTCGATGTCGTCCTCGCTGATGCCGCCGTTGTGGACCATCAGCACCTCGCCCGAGATCTTCTTGACCTTGCAGGTGCCGCAGATGCCGAAGTTGCATCCCGAGGGGACCGGCAGGCCCGAACCTTTGGCGACCTGAAGCACGGTGTCGGTCTCGGTGCAGTCGACCGTGATGCCGGCGCGCGCGAAGCGGATTTCGGCGCGTGCCTCGTCGGCCGGGACGAAGTCGTCGAACACGGTGATTTCCTCGACCGTCTCGGCGGGCGCGGCGAAGCTTTCCTGGTGATAACGCCCCATGTCGTAGCCGAGCGAGATCAGGATCTCGCGAACCGAGGTCATGAAGCCCTCGGGCCCGCAGCAATAGACGTCGCGGTCAAGGTAGTCCTGGCACATCAGGCCCAACATCAGCTGGTTGAACGTGCCGCGATAGCCGGTCCAGACCTCGTAGGGGTCGCTCATCCCGACGACGAAATGCAGTTGGAGCCCGCTGATCCGGCCCGCCATGAATTCCAGCTTGCGGCGGAAGATCAGTTCCACCGGCCGTTTGGCACACTGGATGAAGCAGATGTCCGGATCTTCGCCGCGCTCGAAGAGCGTGGCGGCCATCGACATCATTGGCGTGACGCCGGAACCGGCCGAGATGAACAGGTACTTGCCGTCCGGCTGGCGCGGCAGATGGAAGAGACCCGCCGGCCCGAAGGCCCTGATCTGCATCCCCGGCTTGAGATGATCCAGCATCCACCGAGTCGCGACCGAACCCGGCTGCGCCTTGACCGTGACGGTGACATAGGCGTTCGATACCGGAGACGAGGAGATCGTGTAGGTGCGCTGGATGTTCCCCCCCGGCACCGGCAGGTCCAGCGTGATGAACTGGCCTGCGCGGTAGACGAATGTCGCGCCCGATGGCGGACGGAAGGAAAAAGTCTTCACGTCCGGCGCCTCGGGGATCACCATCACGCATTCCAGAGGCTCGCTGTCCTTCCAGACCGGCGTATCTTCGCGGGGCATCGGGATCATCGGGTCACTCCGCAGCGATGGCGGCACGGCCGACGAGGCCGGCCTGGAGCGACCGGCAATACCAGTCGACGAACTGATTCACGCCGCCTTCCTCGACCTGGCTGTACGGGCCGGGGATATAAGCCGGGGTGTTGATGCCCTTCTGGTTCTCCTCGACGATGCGGCGGTCTTCGTCATTGGTCGCGACCCAGACCTCGGTCAGGCGCTTGAGGTCGTAGTCGGTGCCTTCGACGGCCTCCTTGTGAACCATCCACGTGGTCGTCACCTCGGTTTCCTCGGGGCCGATCGGCAATACGCGGAAGGTCAGCACTGAATCGGACAGGAAGTGGTTCCAGGTGTTCGGGTAGTGGAAGAAGAGGCACGACCCGGCATTGTTGAACGGCACGGTGCCGACTCGCCTGGAGACCGCCGCCTTGCCGTCCATCGTGTAGCTGACCCCCTCGCCCAGGAACGGGATGCGCACAAAGCGCCACTGTTCGGACGGGGCGATCACGTATTTCGACGGCAGGCCGGCAGCCTCGCAGCGATCGACATGCGCCTTGCCGAGGTTGGAACTGGTCGAGTCGTCCGCGCCCACAAGGTTCGGATCGTCGGGGAAGGTCACGCAGAGCGACGGGTGGTTGGCGCTGCAATGGTAGCATTCGCGGTTGTTCTCGAGGACGAGCTTCCAGTTCGCCTTCTCGATGATCTTCGACTGGTGCGCGACCTTCAGGTTCGCCACGTCGTGCGGGGCGAGGTAGCGCTTGGCTTCCGCCTCGAGCGCGCTGATGTCGGGCGCCTCCTGGCCGAGGCAGATGAAGATCATGCCCTGGATCTCGCGGCAATGGACCGCGCCAAGGCCATGATCCGCCGGGTTGAAGTCCGGTCCCATCTCGCGCGCCCAAAGAAGGCGGCCGTCCAGTTCGTAGGTCCACTGGTGATAGGGGCAGACGAGTTTCGCTGCATTGCCCTTTTCGGCCGAGCAGATGCGGCTGCCCCGGTGGCGGCAGGAATTGTGGAACGCCCGCGCCACTCCGTCGGCACCGCGCACGACGATGACCGAATAGGTTCCGACCTGAACGGTCACGTAATTGCCGGTCTTCGGCACTTCCGGGCCGGCAACGGCATAGATCCAGTCCTTGTACCAGATGTTGGCCAGGTCGGCCTCATGGACCGCATGGTCCCTGTAGAAAGCCTGTGGGAGGGAATGCCATGGGCGGCGGGTCAGCAGCAGGGATAGCACGTCGGAGGAGGACATCATGCTCGGCAAACCTAAGTTGAAGGTGAGAATTCGCGCGGGAGAATGCCGTCGAAACCGAAAACGCACCATTCAAAATGCGTCACATTTCCTATCTCGAGAGACATCTCGCGATGCCCGAAACCGGAACGGAGCAGACGACAAGCGGAACGACATAGCTTTGATGGCGTTATTGACCGCGCCAACGCGTCTGAATCCGAGATATTACGTGAGAACCGTGTGCCCGATCTATGAGCGCTTCGACCTGAATTTGCCGATTTCCACGGCATGCCGCCCGCGCTACCGGATGCCGCGCCTGAAAGGGCGACTGCGGTTTGCCGCAATGGCTTTTTTCCAACGCTCGAGTTGAATAGAGTTGCCTCCCATGAACGCTTTCGTACCCGCATCCGTCACAACGGACGGCTTCCGGTCGGACATCCTCCGGCATTTGTCGTACACAGTCGGCAAGGATGCCGCCCACGCCTCCCTCTACGACTGGCGAATGGCGCTTTCCTATGCCCTGCGCGATCGAATCATCACGCCGTGGTTCCAGGCCACCCGGCGCACATGGGCGGAAGACCACAAGCGGGTCTATTATCTTTCGATGGAGTTCCTGATCGGTCGTATCCTGGAGGATGCCGCGATCAATATCGGGCTGCGAGAGGTGGCTGCTGCGGCGCTCTCCGATCTTGGCCAGGACTTCGACCTCATCGCCGATACTGAACCCGACGCGGCACTGGGGAACGGCGGCCTGGGTCGTCTCGCGGCGTGCTACATGGAGAGCATGGCAACGCTCGGCTGCCCGGCCTATGGTTACGGCATCCGCTACGAGCACGGGCTGTTCCGGCAGGAATTCGAACATGGGCAACAGGTCGAACTGGCGGAAGACTGGCTGTCCCAGAAGCACCCATTCGAGTTCGAGCGCCCGGAATGCGCATATACGATCGGTTTCAATGGCAACGTCGAGACAACCGGCGGGCGCACCGTCTGGCGGCCGGACGAAAGCGTTCTGGCATCTGCATATGACATGCCGGTCATCGGCTGGTCGGGCCGGTGGGCGAACACGCTGAGGCTCTGGAGCGCGCTCCCCTCCTCTCGGTTTGACCTGGCGCGGTTCAATCGGGGCGACTACACTGCGGCGGCGGAATCCGAAACGCTCGCGCGGACCATCAGCCGCGTCCTCTATCCCGACGACACGACGCATCAGGGCAAGGAACTGCGCCTGAAGCAGGAATTCTTCCTGACCTCTGCAACGCTCCAGGACATTCTGCGGCGTTACCTCGACTCGCATTCCGACCTGCGTGCGCTGCCGTCAAAGGTCGCGATCCAGATGAACGACACCCACCCCGCGCTGGCCGGGCCCGAACTGATCCGCCTTCTGACGGACCACCACGGGATCGAGTTTGCCGAAGCGATGGAGATCGCCCGGGCCTGTCTGGGTTACACGAACCACACGCTCCTACCGGAGGCATTGGAGCGTTGGTCAACCTGGCTGATGGGAAGCGTCCTGCCCCGGCATATGCAGATCATCGAGCGCATTGATGACCATCACCTCAAGGCCCACCCAAAGCGGCCGCACTACGTCGGCATCGTGAAGCACCACGAGGTCCGCATGGGCGAGCTTGCCTTCATCATGTCGCACCGCGTGAACGGCGTATCGGCGCTTCACACGGATCTCGTGAAGCAGCGGCTTTTCCCGGAACTCGATGCACTGCATCCGGGCCGGATCATCAACCAGACGAACGGAATCGCGCCCCGCCGCTGGCTGCGCATGGCCAATCCCAGGCTTTCAGCGCTGATCAGCGAAACCATCGGAGCGGGCTGGGAAGACCATCTCGACCGGCTGAGCGAGCTTGAGCCGCATATCGAGGACAAAGGCTTCCGTGACGCGTTTGCGGCTGCCAAGCGCGCCAACAAGGTATCGACGGCCCGTTGGATCAAGGAAGCAACCGGCGTCGCCGTCAGTCCGGACGCCTTGTTCGATGTGCAGATCAAGCGAATCCACGAGTACAAGCGCCAGCTGCTGAACATCCTTCAGACGATCGCGGAATGGCACACGATACGCGAAACGCCGAGTGGCAACCATGTGCCCCGCGTGAAGATCTTCGGCGGCAAGGCGGCGCCCGGCTATGCAGTCGCGAAGGAGATCATCCACCTCATCAACGATGTGGCCCGTGTCATCAACGCCGATCCGAAGGTGGGCGACCTTCTGAAGGTCATCTTTCCGCCCAACTACAATGTCTCGATGGCTGAACGGCTTGTCCCGGCCGCGGACCTGTCCGAACAGATCTCGACGGCCGGCAAGGAGGCGTCGGGGACGGGCAACATGAAGCTCTCGCTCAACGGGGCGCTGACCATCGGCACACTCGACGGTGCGAATGTTGAAATCCGTGATCATGTCGGGCCCGAGAACTTCTTCCTGTTCGGCATGACGGCCGACGAGGCAATCGCCCGCCGCGCCATCGACGACCATGCGCGCGAGGCGATCCTGAGCAGTCAGGCCCTTCAAGACGTGCTTCAGATGCTGGCGGAGGGTCGCTTCAGCCCCGACCAGCCCGACCGGTACCACGGTGTCGTGAACCGGGTCTGGCACCATGACTACTTCCTGGTCGCATCCGACTTCGCGGCCTATTGCGATGCGCAGGGTGAGGTCGACAAGGCCTACCGCGACGGAGACGGCTGGGCGAGAAAGGCGGCATTGAATACCGCCCGCATGGGATATTTCTCCTCTGATCGCGCAATTCGAGGTTACATGAAGGAGATTTGGAACACCGACTCGATGCTCTGAGCATCGGGAAAGGGAGGAATGGTGGCCGCGTCGAAGCGAACGAGGTCGGTCGTTCACTGGCCAGATGAGAGCGCGCTCTCCGCGCTTGCTTCGGCCCGGCACGGTGATCCGTTTTCCTTGCTCGGCCCTCACGACGGCCATGTTCTGGCTCTGGTCCCGGACGCCACGTCCTTGTGGCTGCTTCGTGAGCGCGCAAACCCGGTCGAGATGCAACGCCATCCGACGTTCGGCGACTTGTTCATTGCGGAGAAGATTCCGGACGGGCCGTACCGATTGCGCGCGCGCTGCGGCGACGGCCAGGAGCGGGATTTTGACGATCCCTTTCGGTTCGGGCCGGTGCTGGGCGAGATCGACGAATATCTGCTCGGCGAAGGCAACCATCGCGAGCTTTGGCGCGTACTCGGCGCGCACATGATCCGTCATGAAGCGGTAGAGGGGACAAATTTCGCGGTTTGGGCACCGAATGCCACGAGCGTCTCGGTCGTCGGCGACTTCAACCGGTGGGACGGCCGCGTCCACCCGATGCGGCGCAGGGGTGCCACCGGCGTCTGGGAGATCTTCCTGCCCGGGATCGGAGAGGGCACGGTCTACAAGTTCGAGATTCGTGGAATCGGCGGGGTTCGTTTGCCCCTGAAAGCCGACCCGGTGGGGTTCGGATCCGAACATCCGCCGCAGACCGGATCCGTCGTTCGGCGACCAGGCGCCTCCCGATGGGACGATCAGGCATGGATGGCGGGCCGCGCGGGCCGGAACGGGATCGACGCCCCCATCTCGATCTACGAAGTTCACCTTGGAAGCTGGCGTCGCACCGATGGCGGCACCAGGCCCCTGTCCTACCACGAACTCGCCGACGAGCTGGTCGGTTACGCCGACTGGATGGGCTTCACCCACATCGAGCTTCTGCCGGTCAGCGAGCATCCTTTCGACGGGTCCTGGGGCTATCAGCCCATCGGGCTCTATGCCCCGACGATCCGCCACGGAACGCCCGAGGAATTCGCGGCATTCGTGGATGCCGCCCATCGTCGCGGGCTCGGCGTTCTGTTCGACTGGGTGCCGGGGCACTTTCCCACCGATGAACACGGCCTCGGCCGGTTCGACGGGACGGCCCTTTACGAACATGCCGATCCGAAGGAAGGCTTTCACGTCGACTGGAACACGCTCATCTACAACTACGGGCGCGCAGAGGTCAGCAACTACCTGATCGCCAACGCGCTTTACTGGCTTGAGGAATATCATCTCGACGGCCTGCGGGTGGATGCCGTCGCCTCCATGCTCTACCGCGATTATTCCCGCCGCGCGGGTGAATGGGTGCCGAACCGCGACGGCGGGCGCGAGAACTACGAGGCGATCGAGTTCCTCAAGAACATGAACCTGCTCGCATACGGCGCCAATCCCGGGATCATGACGGTGGCCGAGGAATCAACCGCCTTTCCTTCGGTCTCACGCCCTGTGGACAGCGGCGGGCTCGGTTTCGGCTACAAATGGAACATGGGCTGGATGAATGACACGCTCAGCTACATCCAGATGGACCCCGTCCACCGGCAGTATCATCACAACAAGATGACCTTCGCGCTGACCTATGCGTGGTCCGAGAACTTCATCCTGCCGATCAGCCACGACGAAGTCGTGCATGGCAAGGGATCCATGCTCGGCAAGATGCCGGGCCAGGCCTGGGAAAAGTTCGCCAACCTGCGCGCCTACTACAGCTTCATGTGGACTCATCCCGGCAAGAAGCTTCTCTTCATGGGGCAGGAGTTCGCCCAAGGCCGTGAATGGAACCACTCTGCCGGCCTCGACTGGCACCAGTGCGACGATCCGCAGCATCGCGGCGTCCAGCTTCTGGTACGCGACCTCAACCGTCTCTATCGCGAGACGCCGGCGCTCTATCGCAACGATTGCCGGCCCGACGGGTTCGAGTGGCTGGAGCCTGACGACGCCCAACGGTCGGTCTATGCCTTCATAAGGCGCGGCGCGGGCGACGACCCCGTCGTGGTCGTGGCGATAAACTTCACGCCGGTGGAACGCCGCGGCTACCGCCTCGGCTTCCCATCGCCCGGCACCTGGACGGAAATATTGAACAGCGACGCGGCGGTCTATGGTGGAGGCGACCGCGGCAACGCTGGTGCCGTGACCACAGAAGCGGTGGGATGGCACAGGCAGTCCCAGTCCGCGCCGATCACTCTGCCGCCACTGAGCGCCGTCGTTTTCAGACAGGCATGACCTGCTATCGAGGGAGGACGAAATGAAGCCAAGACCCAACCAGCGCCTTTCGTCGCAGGCGATGGCCTTCGTTCTCGCAGGGGGGCGCGGCAGTCGATTGAAGGAACTGACCGACAAGCGCGCCAAGCCGGCGGTCTATTTCGGAGGCAAAACGAGGATCATCGACTTCGCACTGTCGAATGCCCTGAATTCCGGCATCCGCAAGATGGCAATCGCCACCCAGTACAAGGCGCACTCGCTGATCCGTCACATGCAGCGCGGCTGGGGGTTCTTCCGGGCGGAGCGGAACGAATACCTCGATATCCTGCCCGCCTCGCAGCGCGTCGACGAAACGAAGTGGTATCTCGGAACGGCCGATGCCGTGACCCAGAATATCGACATCGTCGACAGCTACGACGTGAAATACGTGATCATCCTTGCAGGCGACCATATCTACAAGATGGACTACGAGATCATGCTGCGCCAGCATGTCGAAACCGGGGCGGATGTGACGATAGGTTGCCTCACCGTTCCCCGCCAGGAGGCCACCGCCTTCGGCGTGATGGACGTGGACAAGAACGGTCGCATCACGGCATTCCTCGAAAAGCCGAAGAACCCGCCGTCAATTCCCGGCGACGCCGATCATTCGCTTGCCTCAATGGGGATCTATGTCTTCGACTGGCAGTTCCTGCGCGACCTTCTGATCCGCGATGCCAGCGATCCCAATTCCTCGCATGATTTCGGGAACGATCTGATTCCCCAGATCGTGAAGAACGGCAAGGCGATGGCGCATCGCTTTTCAGACAGCTGCGTCTTCTCCGGGCTGGAAAAGGAACCATACTGGCGGGACGTTGGAACGATCGACGCCTTCTGGCAGGCCAATATCGACCTGACCGATTTCATTCCCAAGCTCGATCTCTACGACAACGCCTGGCCCATCTGGACCTATGCCGAAATCGTGCCGCCCGCGAAGTTCATCCATGACGAGGACGGCCGGCGCGGGTCGGCGGTGTCGTCCCTTGTATCAGGCGATTGCATCGTCTCCGGCGCCGAGGTGAAGAACTCGCTCCTGTTCACGGGCGTTCGCGCGCATTCCTTCTCGACGCTCGAATACACGGTTCTCCTCCCCTACGTGACGGTCAACCGGCGCTGCGACCTTCGCAATTGCGTCGTGGATCGAGGGGTCGTCATTCCCGAGGGCCTTGTGGTTGGCGCAGACCCCGAGGAGGATGCGAAGTGGTTTCGCCGGACGGATGCGGGCATCGTGCTTGTCACGCAAGAGATGCTGGACCGCCGGGCGGCGAAAGTGAGCTAGATTTGACGGGAAGGCTGAGGGCTTGGGCAAGGTTCTTTCGGTAGCGTCGGAATGTGTGCCGTTCGTGAAGACGGGTGGGCTTGCGGATGTGGTCGGCGCCCTTCCGAAGGCTTTGTCGCCACTGGGCTGGGAGATGCGCGTCCTGCTGCCGGCCTATCCCGGACTCGAGGCACGACTGGCCAACCGCAAAAAGATCTGGGAGGAGGAGGACCTTTTCGGCGGCCCGGCCCATGTCGTCCGGGGAACCGTCGACGGCACGACGATGTTGCTTCTCGTCGCGCCCCATCTCTACGACCGTCCCGGCGGCATCTATTCCGTCGACGGCAAGGACCATCCCGACAATCCCGAACGCTTTGCCGCGCTGTCCTGGGCTGCGGCCGAACTCGCGAAGGGTGGCGGAACCGACGGCTGGCGGCCAAGCGTGCTGCACGCGCATGACTGGCAAGCGGGGCTTGCCCCGGCCTATCTGAACTACGCCGGGACAACGGATATCCGCACGGTGATCACCATCCACAACGTCGCGTTTCAGGGGATTGCTCCGGCGTCCCGATTGGCTGCGCTGCGGCTTCCGGGCCATGCGTTCACGAGCGACGGGCTGGAATACTACGGCAACATCTCGACCCTGAAAGCCGGTCTGGTGACAGCCGACCGGATCACGACAGTGTCGCCGACTTACGCGGAAGAACTCATGCGGCCGGAATTCGGTCTGGGTCTGGAAGGTGTTCTGGCCGCCCGCGCGGGCGATCTTACCGGAATTCTCAATGGCGTCGACGAAAGCGTCTGGTCGCCGGAAGATGACCCAGAGTGCGCGCCCTATTCGAAGCGCAGCCTGAAGGGCAAGGCTGCGAACCGCGAGCGGCTGTGCGCGGAACTGGGACTTGGTGACATCGGCGGACCACTGGCGATCGTCGTAAGCCGCCTGACAGCGCAAAAGGGGATCGACCTTCTGGCGACTGCGACCGATGACTTCATCTCCGCTGGCGGCGGACTCGCGCTGCTCGGGACCGGCGACCATGCGCTTGAGGCGGCAATGCAGGCGGCCGAGGCGCGCTGGCCCGGAAGGGTAGCCGTCCGCATCGGCTATGACGAGGGGCTCGCCCACCGGATGTTCGCCGGGGGAGATGCCGTGCTCGTCCCGTCCCGGTTCGAACCTTGCGGGCTGACCCAGATGTACGGGCTCCGCTACGGCACGATCCCGGTCGTCGCCGCGACGGGCGGGTTGAACGACACCGTCATCGGGGCGACGCCGGCCAGCATCAGAGCTGCTGCCGCGACCGGGATCACCTTTCATCCGGTGGACGGAATAGCATTGGCCGGCGCCCTGCGTCGTCTGGTGCAGCTTCATGCGGATCGCCGGACCTGGAGCGCGATGATACGCGCGGCGATGAAGGCGGACGTGAGTTGGACCGGGCCGGCCCGCGCCTACGCAGACCTCTACCGGAGCCTCGTGGCGTGACCAAACCCCTATCCGCGAAAGCGCCCAGCCGGCTGGCTCATCGCGCGGTCACAGCGGGCCGGGCCTGGCCCCTCGGGGCCATGTTCGACGGGGCGGGCGTCAACTTCGCCGTGTTTTCCGCCCACGCGACGAAGGTCGAGATCTGCCTCTTCACGGCCGATGGCCGCCGTGAGATCGCGCGGATGAGCCTGCCCGAGCGTGACGGCGACATCTGGCACGGCCATATCGAGGGGCTCACGCCCGGAACGATTTACGGCCTTCGCGTGCATGGCCCTTACGACCCGGAAAACGGTCATCGCTTCAACCCGAACAAGTTGCTTCTGGACCCCTACGCCCGCCAGATCGTCGGGCGCCTGAAATGGTCCGATGCGCTGATGGGATACCGCGCCGGCGGAGCGGCGAGCGATCTGTCGTTCGACACCCGCGACAGCGCCTTCGCGATGCCGAAATGCGTCGTCGCCGACACCAGCTTCGATTGGGGCGACGATCGGCCGCCACTCCGCGACCAGCGCGAAACCGTGATCTACGAAGCGAATGTCCGCGGTCAGACCATGATGCACCCGGACGTGGACCCGGCCCTTCGCGGCACGTTCCTGGGCATGAGTTCAGAGCCGATGATCGAACATCTGACCAGGCTCGGCGTGACGGCTGTCGAGCTCTTGCCGGTTCAGACGTTCCTGAATGACCGCTTTCTCGAAACCCGTGGTCTGCGCAACTACTGGGGCTACCAGACCATCGGTTTCTTTGCGCCCGAGCCACGCTACATGAGTCGGGGCGCCGTCTGGGAATTCCAGGCGATGGTCCGGCGGTTCCACGCCGCGGGCATCGAGGTGCTGCTCGACGTCGTCTACAACCACACCGGCGAAGGCGACGAGCTGGGACCAACCCTCAGCTTTCGCGGCATCGACAACCGCAGCTATTACCGCCTTCTGGGGGCGGGCCGGCACTACGAGAACGTGACCGGCACGGGCAACACCCTGAACCTCGATCATCCGATGGTGCTGCGCATGGTCATGGATTCGCTGCGCTATTGGGTAGAGGTGATGCATGTCGACGGTTTTCGCTTCGACCTCGCAAGCGCACTGGCCCGCGGCCCGCACGGATTCGAACCGCAATCCGCATTCCTCGACGCCACGCGCCAGGACCCGATCCTGTCCCGCGTGAAACTGATCGCGGAACCCTGGGACGTCGGGCCGGGCGGATACCGTCTCGGCCGGTTCCCCTACCCTTTCCTCGAATGGAACGACAGGTTCCGGGACGACGTTCGGCGCTATTGGCGTGGTGATCCGAACGGCGCGGCGCACCTCGCCAAGCGCCTGCTCGGCTCGGCAGAGCTTTTCGATCATTGCGGGCGCGGCGCGGCGACATCGGTCAATTTCGTCACCTGCCACGACGGATTCACGCTTTCCGACCTCGTGAGTTATGCCCACAAACACAATACTGCGAATGGTGAAGACAATCGGGACGGGCACAACGCCAACTATTCCGACAACTTCGGAGTAGAGGGGCCAAGCGATGATCCGAAGGTCATCGCGCAGCGCGACAAGCGACGCCGCAACCTGCTGGGGACGCTGTTCCTTTCGCAGGGCACGCCGATGGTCCTTGGCGGTGATGAGGTTGGGAACAGTCAGTCTGGCAACAACAACTGCTACGCGCAGGACAACGAAATCGGTTGGATCGACTGGCGCGGGGCCTCGCCCGAGTTTCTCAATTTCGTTTCGCGCCTGACGGAGCTGCGGCGAAAGTTCCCGGTGCTCGCGCAACGGCGTTTCCTTCACGGCAAGCGCCGGGACGAGGATGATCTGCCGGACATCGAATGGCGACGGGCCGATGGCGCGCCACCCGATGACGCGGATTGGCATGATCCCGATTGGAAGGCTTTTGGTCTGCACCTTCGAGAATCTGCCGAGAAGGCTGTCGTTCGCGGAGAACGGGAAGTCTTCATCTTCTTCAACGCAGGCTCCGACATCACGATCCGTTTGCCCGCCGGCCGCTGGTCGCGTGTGCTGGATACCCGAGCGCCTTCGGGCGGCGGCTCGGGTGTAGAACAGGGGATGGTGGCGCTGGGGGAACAGTCGGTCGCCGTCTTCGTCACACCCGAGGAAGACGGATGAAGACATGGGGCAACGGCAATTGTTTAACCGCAGGCAGGCGAGGATGGATCCAAGATGACGAGGGAGTGGTGGCGCGGAGCGGTGACCTATCAGGTCTATCCGCGGTCATTTCAGGACGACAACGGCGATGGAATCGGGGATCTGCCGGGCATTACGCGCCGGCTGCCCTATCTGGCCGATCTAGGTGTCGATGTCGTCTGGCTGTCGCCGGTCTGCAGGTCACCGATGAAGGACATGGGCTACGATGTCTCGGACTACCGTGACATTGATCCGGTCTTCGGCACACTTGGCGATTTCGACCGGATGATCGAGCACGCTCACGCACTCGGGCTGAAAGTCATCATAGATCAGGTAATTTCGCATTCCTCGAACCTGCACCCCGCCTTCGCTCAAAGCCGGTCAGGCCGGACCGGACCGAAGGCCGACTGGTATGTCTGGGCCGATCCGCGCCCCGACGGCACACCGCCGAACAACTGGCTTGCAGTATTCGGCGGCAGCGCCTGGACATGGGACGCGCGCAGGCATCAGTACTACCTTCACAACTTCCTGCCGGAACAGCCGGATTTCAATTTCCACAACCCCGAGGTTCAGGACTGGCATCTGGAAAACATGGCCTTCTGGCTCGACCGGGGGGTCGACGGATTCCGCCTCGATACGGTGAATTACTATTTCCACGACCGCCTGTTGCGCGACAACGCTGCGGATTTCCGGGTCAAGACCAAGCCCGAAACCAATCCCTACAACATGCAGTACCACCTCTTCTCGAAAAACCAGCCCGAGAACATCGCGTTCCTCGAACGCATGCGCGCGCTGACCGACCGGTATGATGGGCGGATGCTTGTCGGCGAGATGGGCGAAAGCCACCATGCGATCCGCATGATGGGCGAATACACGACCGGCGCGCGGCTCCATCAATGCTATTCCTTCGAACTGCTCGGGCCGGAATTCTCGGCCAGCCATTTCCGGTCGAAGATCGAGGAGTTCTTTGCGGGCGCTCCGATGGGCTGGCCCTGTTGGGCATTTTCGAACCATGACGTGAACCGCCATGTCAGCCGATGGGCAAAGCATGCCGCAGGGCGTGAGGCAATCGCGAAGCAGGCGGCGGCCCTTCTCCTTTCGATGCAGGGGTCGATCTGCCTTTACCAGGGCGAAGAGCTTGGGCAGACCGAGACGGAGCTGACCTTCGAAGAACTGACGGATCCTGCGGGCATCAATTTCTGGCCCGAGGAGAAGGGCCGCGACGGATGCCGGACGCCGATGGTCTGGGAAAGGGGGGCGCCGAATGCCGGTTTCTCGACGGCGGCCAAGACCTGGCTCCCGGTTCGGAACGAACAACGGGCCGTTGCCGTCGATACCCAAGGCGAAGGGTCGATCCTTTCCTTCTACCGCGACATGCTGGCCTACCGGAAAGGCAGCGCGGACCTCATGGAAGGCGCGACCGAGTTTCTGGCTTTGCCGGAGCCGATCCTGGGATTCCGTCGGGGCGGGAACCTGCTTTGCCTGTTCAACCTGTCACGCCAAACGCACGACCTGGCGTGCGCCGGCGGTGACATCCGCATCGGCCCGGCCAAACGGGCGGGTGATCTCCTGACCCTTGGCCCGAACGGGTTTGCCCTAATCGAGGGGGCAGACAAGGTCACGCCACACTTGGCAGGATAGCGGGTGGGGCACCGCTGGCGGGCGACGGATCGAAAGGTGCAGCATGCAGCGAATGAAGGCCGGGGTTCGGACAACCGCCAAATGCCGCGACTCCGAGCGCCCGAACCTGCCGGGGTCCCAATATGGGCATACGAGCCGACTTCGACGCAGCCCTTACACGAGCCCGGTCCGAACGGAATGGCTGGCCGTCGGCGGCAGGCTGTGGCACTGATGGACAACACCAGTGAGAGACGGGGCCGGAGATGACGCCGAAACACGCCGAGATCGCGCGCAAATCCTTGATTCTGAGAGGTGCTTCGGATCAGGTGGCCGCCCGTCTTCTCGCGACGGCCCGCCTGCGGAGCTTCGACAGGGGCGCCACGATCTTCCTTCAGGGCGAACGGGCGAGCGCGATCTACATCGTCGTCGACGGCTGGGTAAAGCTTTACCGGATCGCGCCGAACGGAGCCGAGGCGGTGATGGGCGTCTTCACCAAGGGGCGGAGCATCGGCGAGGCGGTCGCCTTCCGCGATGATGTCTATCCCGTGGCCGCCGAAGCCGCGACCGATTGCGAGTTGATCCGGATCGAGGCAGACGCCTTCCTGCGGCTCATTCGTGAAGATCCGGGGGTCGCCCTGTCGATCCTGTCCTCGACCTTCGCCCATCTGCACGGCCTGGTCGAGCAGATCGAGCAGTTGAAGGCGCAGACAGGCGCGCAGCGGCTGGCCGAGTTCATGCTGGAACTCGCGCCCTGCACGACCGGCCGGTGTGATGTGACCCTGCCCTACGACAAGGTGCTCATCGCCGGCCGGCTGGGCATGAAACCGGAAAGCCTGAGCCGGGCCATCGCCAAACTCAGAGAATATGGCGTGACCGTCCGTCAGAACCACGCCGAGATCGCCGATATCGACACCTTGCGCGACTACGCCGAGGAGGATCCCGCGGCGGCCTGGAACCGCAATGCCTGAGACCGGGCGGCGTCAGGCGGACAGGTAGAGGCCAAGCAGGAGAAGCGCGTAGAGGCCGAGGGCAAGGCCGAAACCGCGGCGGAAGGCGGGCGCTTCCGAAAGGCGGAGATAGGCGTTGAGGATCGTCCGCGCCTTGGCCCAGGCCAAGGTCAGGATCGCGGCCCCGCCGAGGCTCGCCATCGCTCCCGACAGCCCGCCGCGCGCGACCGCGACCGAAAGGATGGTCGACGCACCCGACAGCGCGAGAAGGAGGAGCCAGGCCTTGGTCACGCGCGTCATCGGCTACCTCAGAAGATAGATCACGGGGAAGACGAGAACCCAGACAAGGTCGACCATGTGCCAGAACGCGACACCCGCCTCGACCTCGCGCGGACGGGCGCGCGCGGCCGTCAGCAGGAGGACGACGACCCCGGCCGCGACATGGGCCGCGTGAAAGCCGGTAATCAGGTAGTAGAAGGTGAAGAAGGGATGGGTCTCCACCCCGATCCCCTGCCCCGCCTTGTCGGCATATTCCACCCCCTTGACCACCAGGAAGACGAGCCCGAGCATCGCGGCGGCGGCGAGGCGCGCGCGGCCGCGCCCGATCCGGCCCCGCTCCACCTCGGCGGCACCAAGGGCGGCAAGCCAGCCGGAGGTCACGAGGATCACGGTGTTGATCCCGGCGGCGGCGCGGTGGAGGTGATCCTGCGCGGCGGCGAAGCCCGCGGGGTCGGTGATCCGCACGGCAAGGAAGGCGGCAAGGCCGGCGCCGAAGACCAGAAGCTCTGAGACGATCAGCACCCAGATCATCAGATCTCCGGGCAGATCGTCGAACGGACCGCGATTGACCTCTGCCCTGTCCGTCATGCGCCCACGAGCTGCCGGTAGATCTCCGGCAGCGCCTGCGTCAGCTTTTCCGGATGCGGGATGACAGCGTAGCCCCCCTGGCCGAACAGGCGCGGGAACCAGGACTTGCCGTCGCGATCGACGGTGATGCCAAAGACGGCGTGGCCGGCGCGGCGCGCCTCCTCGACGGCCTTGCGGCTGTCCTCGATCCCGTGGCGGCCCTCGTAATGATCGAGGTCGTTGGGCTTGCCGTCGGTGATGACGAGAAGCAGCCTGCGCCGACGCGCCTCGCGCGTCAGCCCGGCCGAGGCATGGCGTATCGCGGCGCCGAGGCGGGTGTAGAAGCCGGGCTTGAGGCCGGCGATGCGGGATTCGACCTCTGCACTCATCGGTTCGCCGAAGCGCTTCGCGGTCTGGACATAGACCCGGTCGCGCTTCAGCGAGGAAAAGGCATGGATGGCGAAATCGTCACCGCAGGCGTCAAGACCCCAGGCCAGGGCCGCAAGCGCCTCGCGCTCGATGTCGATCACCGCGCGGCCGTCATGGCCGTGGCCGGGCACGGCGGCCTCCGTCGAACGCGAGACGTCGAGGAGGATCGAGACGGCGAGGTCGCGCTTCTCGGTCCGGTTCTGGAGCCAGACGCGGTCATCGCCCTCGCCCGTCGCGACAAGGTCGATCCGGGAACGGATCGCGCGGTCGGTGTCGAGCTCGTCCCCGTCGCGGTGACCGGACGTCAGGATACGGGCGGGGCGCAGCGCCTCGAACTGGCGCTTGACCGCCCGGATGCGTTTGGCGGCCCTGGGATCGCTGCGGAAGGCCGGCTCCTCCTCGCTCGCCTCGACGGAGGAGGTCAGGACACGGGCATGGGCCGGCAGGTAGGCGCCGCTGCGGGCGTCCCATTCGGGATAGGTCGCCTCGCCCGACAGCGCCTCGCGGTCGACATCCTCGGGCGCGAGGTCGAGATGCAGCTTGAGCCGGGTCGCCGGGGCCTTGGAAATCTGGCCGAGGCCGATCTCGTCCAGATCGTCGGCCGCCTTCTTGGCGTCGTCGTTCTCGTCCTCCTCGACCCTCCGGTTGAGGTTGATGAACTCGGCCCAGCTCAGGATCGCCTCGAACTTGTGGAGAATGAAACTGTCGTTGCGCTCGATCTGGTCGGCCTTGCGCCGCCGCGCCCGGTGGGTGCGGCCTTCGCCCGCCTCGGGCGTGCCCTCGGTCGCGCGGCTTTCGACGGCGGTCGCGGCCGAGAAGGCGAGCGGACGAAGATCGGGCCAGAGCGGCACGGGGCGGAACGGCCGGTAGCCGCGCGGGGCGCGGTAAGCGGACAGATCACCTGTCTCGACCGCCTTTGCCATGCGCGCGGCTTTGGGCGAAAGCGGCGCCGGATCGCCCAGAAGATCACGGATCACGGCTTCGACCGTGCGCTCGGCCTCGGGAAGCAGGGGAACGCGGCGAAGCGCCAGATGGGCCGCGCAAAGATCGGCATGAAGTCCCGCGAAGCCGGGCGCATCGGCGAGCGCCGCGCGGGTCATCGCCTGCGCCGCGATCAACGCGGCGAGGTCGGCGCGCAGCGGATCGTCCTCGACGCGCGGCGCGCCGGCATGGGCGGCGGCGGCGGTCAGCCAGACATAGAGCGCGGCGTTGGCTTCGCGCGCCGGAAAGAGCGCGAGCGTCTCGGGCAGGCGCAATGCCTCGCCATCGAAGCTCGCGCGCGGCGTGGTCTCGGTCTCCGCCCCGAGACGGCGGCGAAGCGACAGCCGGTGGGCGGAGTGTTCCGGCGCCACCGGCTTGATCTCCACCGCCGGCGACCCTCCGAGGCCGCGAAATAGAATTGCCAGCCGTCCGCCGACCTCATGAAGGCCGACACGGGCTCCGTCGTGGACGCTTGGCGCGTCGAGACGGCTGGCATAGGCGTGCCACAGTTTCCCGACGGTTTCCTCGGGTTCCCATGGCTCGATTTCGATCCCGGACATCTGCCGGCCTCACCCGAAAACGGCGGTGACGAGATCGAGGAGCCCGCGCTTGGTGTCGTCGTCGTCTGTCAACGGCTCGATCATCGCGACGCGGATGGCCCGATCGGGCGTCATCCCTTGCGCGATGAGCGTTGCCGCGTAGACGACGAGGCGGGTGGAGGTGCCTTCCTCCAGATCCTGGCCCTTGAGCGCGCGGAACTTGTTCGCGAGCCGCACGAGGGGCTTCACGCGATCCTCCGAAAGGCCGCTTTCGCGGGCGACGACGGGGATTTCGTGCTCCGGCTTGGGGAAGGTGAAGTCAAGGCTGACGAAGCGCTGCCGGGTGGACGGTTTCAGCGTCTTCAGGATGTTCTGGTAGCCGGGGTTGTAGGAGGCGACCAGCATGAAGCCCGGCGCGGCCTCCAGTTCCTCTCCCGTCCGGTCGATCGGCAGGATGCGCCGGTCATCGGTCAGGGGATGGAGGACGACGGTCACGTCCTTCCGCGCCTCCACCACCTCGTCGAGATAGCAGATCGCCCCCTCGCGCACCGCGCGGGTCAGAGGACCGTCGACCCACACCGTCTCGCCGCCCTTCAAGAGGTAGCGGCCGATGAGGTCGGCGGCCGAGAGGTCGTCATGGCAGGCGACGGTATAAAGCGGCCGGCCGAGCGTCGCGGCCATATGGGCCACGAAGCGGGTCTTGCCGCAGCCCGTCGGGCCCTTCAGCAGCATCGGCAGGCTGTTCTGGAAGGCCGCCGTGAACACGGCGCATTCGTCGCCTTGGGGCAGGTAGAAGGGGGCGTCCGCCGCCCCCTTGATGTCATATGTGCCGTCCATGGTCGTCACTCCGCCGCCACATGGTCTGCGTCATGCTCGATGCGATCCCGCTCAAGCGGGCCGGGCTCGATGATCTCGCGCCGCGGCATCAGGATCGCGTAGATGAAGAGTACCGCGCCAAGGACCACCGCCACGCCCGAGCCGAAGCGCATGGCGAAGAAGATCCACAGCTGGTCCTGGACGTCCATGTACGCTTCGCCCATCACCCGCTGGAGGTGGGTCTGCACGGTTCCGGCGAAGGTCAGCGTGAAGGTCATGAAGACCATGCCGCCCGACATCAGCCAGAACGAGGCCATGTTGAGTACCTGGTTGTAGGGATCGCGCCCCTTCAGGACCGGCATCGCGTAGGAGATGATCGCGAGGTTCAGCGCGACATACGCGCCAAAGAAGGCGAGGTGACCGTGCGCTGCCGTGATTTGCGTGCCATGCGTGTAGTAGTTCACCCCGTGCAGCGTGTGAAGGAAGCCCCAGACGCCCGCGCCGAAGAAGGCCAGCGTGGCACAGCCGAGCGCCCAGAGAAGTGCTGCCTTGTTCGGGTGGTCGCGGCGGCCCTTCCAGACCATGACGAAGGCGAAGGCCATCATCCCGAAGAAGGGAACGACTTCGAGCGCGGAGAAGATCGAGCCGATCCACTGCCAGTAGCCGGGCGCGCCGATCCAGTAGTAGTGGTGCCCGGTGCCGAGGATGCCCGAGAAGAGCGCGGCGGCGACGATGACGTAGAGCCATTTCTCCACCACCTCGCGGTCGACGCCGGTCAGCTTCAGCATCAGGAAGGCCAGGATCGAGGCCATCACCAGTTCCCATGTGCCCTCGACCCAGAGATGGACGACGTACCACCAGTAAAGCTTGTCGAGCGCCAGGTTCGACGGGTTCACGAAGGCGAAGAGGAACAGCAGCGCGAGGCCCCAGAGGCCGAGAAGCAGGATGTTGGTGATGGCCGTCTTCTTGCCGGCAAGCACGGTCATGGTGATGTTGTAGAGGAAGATCAGCGCCGCGACGACGATGCCGACCTTGACCCATTTCGGCTGTTCGAGGAATTCGCGCCCCTCCTTGCCAAGCAGGAAGTTCCCCTCGAAGAGGTTGAAGAAGTAGGTCACGACGACGCCCGCCGTGCCGAGAACGAAGATCGCCAGTTGAAGGTAGGCGAGCTTCGGCGAGTAGATCTCGCGCTCCGATTCCTCCGGGATGAGGTAATAGGCGGCGCCGAAGAAGCCGAGAAGCAGCCAGACGATCAGGCTGTTGGTGTGCAGCATCCGGCCGATATTGAAAGGCAGGAATTCGGACAGGAAGTTCGGGCTGACATAGATCCAGCCGAGGACGAGCCCCAGCGAGACCTGCACCGCGAAGAGCGCCATCGCCACGACGAAGTAGGCGAGCGCGATTTTCTGCGTTTGGTATTTCATGATTCTGTCTCCTCAGCCGGCATCGTTCGGCGGCCAGTCCTGGGCACGGATCTTGTTCGTCCACAGGAGGAAATCGGCAAGCTCGCGGTATTCCTGATCGCTCAGGTTGAACTGCGGCATCTGGCGGCGGCCCTCGATGCCGCTCGGCATGGCATCCATCCAGCCCTTCAGCGCGTCGAAGGCGGCTTCCGGGTCGTCGGCCACGCCCCAGCGGGTCATGACGTTGGCCAGTTCCGGCGCGAAGTAGGCGCCTTCACCGAGGATCGTGTGGCAGTTGATGCAGGCATGCTTTTCCCAGATGTGCTTGCCCGCCGCGACGCTGTCGGTGAGCCCGGCAGTGTCGGTTGAAGTGGTCGTGATGTAGCGGTGGCTGTGCACCGTCAACCCGACGAAGATGAGGATGAAGAACAGGGATCCGCCATAAAATATGTTACGGGCCATGCTCTTGGTCATGACTTCGCGCATTGCGCTTTATCCTTCCCGGAGCGGTTGATTGTGGCCGCACTCTGGCGCGGGGAGGTGGCTGGCTCCTTAACCTAAGTCAAATGGTCATGATTAGATCATCGCTTCTATCCGCGCCTCCGGAAATTCCGAAAGCGCGCGCTGGATTGCCGCTGGTTCCATGAGGCAGAAGGCCGTGGAAAGTGCGTCGGCAATGGCCGCGCTGCCGGCCGAGACCGAGATCGTCGACCAGCGGGCCGGTGCGCCCTTCGGGTGCAGGATGTGCCCGGCACCGCCGCCGATCGTCGTGCCCATCGGCGAGGACGTGGCAAGCGCGCGGTTCCTGAGCCCGACGCGGCCAAGTTCCGCCCCGTCCGGCGCGGCGATGGCGGCCTGCCAGTCCCGGGCGTCGTTGGTCCCTAGCGCCATGACCTCACCCATGTCGATCAGCACGTCGCCGAATCCTTCGGCCCGTAGCAGCGCCGCGATCCGGTCGGCGGCATGGCCTTGTGCGATTCCGTTGAATGTCAGCGCCATGCCGGGGTCGAGGGCGATTTCGTCCGCCCCCACCCGCACGCGCGACCAGCCGACGGCCTGACGCGCGGCCACGGTATCGCAGCCTGTCGCCACCGCCAGCCAGAGCGGCTGGATCGTCGGATCGAAGGCGCCGCCCGTTGCCTGATGCACCCGATCCGAAAGGTGAAAGACCGCAAGCACCTCCGGCGCCGGATACGACAGACGACCGTCGCGGTTCAGCCGCCGCAACTCCGATTCGGCATGAAGCGAGAAATGCCGCTCCACCCGCCCAAGCTCGGCCTCCACCCGGCCGAAAACGTGCCGCGCCCGCGTCGGGTCGGCACCGTGGAGGACGATCCGCGCATCCGCCCCCATCGCGCGCCCGGTCCAGATCGCCGGCATCGCCGCGTCTGCGCCCCGCGCGGATGCGGCAAGCGTGGCGGCGGCGACGGTGAGGAAGCGACGACGGTTCATGACCTACTCCGGGGATTGGGCCAGGCGTGGCCCCCATAAGGCGGGCCAGAGTGCCGTTACGTAAAGCAGAAAGGCGAGCATCCAGGCCGCCCCGGCCGCCAGCGTCGCGGCACGGAAGACGTCGGGAACGGTCGCGGCGACCCAGCGCAGGAGCGCCGCGACGGGAAGAAGCCCGTAGGCGATCGCGAGCGGAGCGGGCGCGACGAGCGGCCGGCCGCTATGGCCGAGACTTGCCCGCGACATGACCGCGAGCGTCATGCCCCCGACCCCGCCGATGGCGACGACATGAAGCGCGCCGACGGGGTCGCCGATACCGAAGGCGGCAAGGCCGGCAAGAACGAGGCCGATGCCGATCAGGGCAAACGACAGGTGAAGCGACCAGAGGATCGGCTGGCCAAGCGTGTATCCGCCGCGCCAGAAGGCAAGCCGCGCGATCTGGCCCGCGCCCGCGAGCAGCGCAACGATGCCGACAATCCTGTCGGGCGCGCCCGCGAGTGTCGCGAGCACGAGCGCGATCGCCGCCGCGATCGCCGCCGCGTCAAGGCGCGGGAATGACCGCGGCAGGCCGGTCTCGCGGCCCGAGCGCCTCATCGCGTTGCGCGTGAAGGCCGGCGTGACCCGCCCGCCGAGGACCGCGATCATCGCGACCAGCCCGTAGAGCCCGGCGTAAAGCCCGACGCGCGCGGTGCCGGTGGCGAGGCCGGTCCAGTCCAGATGGACGAAGAGGTTCGCCGTCCAGATGAGGGCGAGCAGGCCGAGGAACATGACGTTCTGCGGCTTCGGCCGGCGGATGAACTGGGTGGCGATCTTTGCCGCCAGAACCGGCAGGAAGGCGAGATCGGTCACGGCGACGAGGACGGGGGACAGCATGTCCGAAAACCCGACGGCGAGTCGCCCGGCAAGCCAGAGACCCGCAGCCACCACAATGAAGACGTGCCGCGCCGCCCGCGCACCGGTCCAGTTCGGAACGGCGGTCAGCAGGAACCCGCCAAGCGCGGCGGCGCCGAAGCCGAAGATCAGTTCGTGGGCATGCCACTCCACCGAAGGAACGCGGGACGGCAGCGGCACCGGCATGACGAGGGACACGGTCCAGAGACCGACCGCGAGAAGGGCGTAGAGCCCGGCCGACAGGAAGAACACCCGGAAGCCCTCGCCGAAAAAACGCCGCACCGCCGTCATTGCCCGCCCCCTGGCGCTTCCGCGCGGGCCCGGCGCTTCAGGACCGGACAGGTGCCGGGATCGTTCATGACGACCTGGCAGCGCAGGCACAGGACGCATTCGTTGGCGTTGATCCGGCCGAGGGGGTCGATGGCGCCGACCGTGCATTTCGTCTCGCAGAGACGGCATTCCCGGCCGCATTGCGGGCGCCGCTTCAGCCAGTCGAAGATCTTCAGTTTCGCCGGAATCGCGATCCCCGCGCCGAGCGGGCAGAGATAGCGGCAGAAGAACCGCTCGACGAAAAGACCGGCGCCGAGAAGGACGAGGACGAAGGCCACGAAGGGCCAGGCGCGCATCATGCGAAGCGAGATGGCGGTCTTGAACGGTTCCGCCTCGGCCAGCACCAGCGCATCGTGCATCGAGTAGAACGACAGCGCGAGGATCGCCATGAAGAGCGTATACTTGATCACCCAGAGCCGCTCGTGCAGCGCCTGCGGCACGGCGACCTGCTTCACGCCAAGCCGGCGCGCGGCGAGGTTCGTCAGCTCCTGCAACGCGCCGAACGGGCAGAGCCAGCCGCAATAGACCCCCCGCCCCCAGAAAAGCATGCCGAGCGCCGTGAAAGACCAAAGGAGGAAGATCACCGGCTCGATCAGGAAGGTCTCCCACCGGAAGCCGGTCAGGAGAGAGTGGACGAAGGCCACGACCTGAACCACCGACAACTGGCCGTTCAGCCCCCAGCCGAGGACGAAGAGCGTCGTCGCGAGGAACCCGGCCCGGCCGATCAGCCAGAGTTTCGGCCGCCGCGTGATCCATTCCTGCGCAAAAAGGATCAGCGTCAGGACCGCGAGCATTGCCGCGACGATCCCCGTTTCAACCCGCTTCGCCTCCCAGATCTCGCGCCAAAGGGGTTCCGGTTCGGGCGGCGGGGCAAGCCGGTAGGCGTCGGGCAGGCGGTAATCCGCGCCGATGGTCATCGCCACCTCGCCGCTGTCCGTGGGTCGGGTCGCGGTCACCTCGACGCGGAAGGGCTGCATCGGGTCGATGGTGGCCGGAAGGCGGAACAGGCTGATCTCCTTCACCGGCGGAGCGCCTTCGACGGCCAGCTTCCTGACCATCCGGTAGCTCGCCTCGTCCGGCTGGTGACGGGTATCGCCCTGGACGATGGTCACGCGGTCGAAGACCCCGGTTTTGCGCCAGTCGGTGCCACGATGGGACTGGAGACCCGAAGAGATCACGATCAACTCGGTCTCGCCCGCGCCCATCGCGCCGATAGCCGAGGTGAAGACCTGCTGGCCGAGAAGGTTCTGGCCGACCGAGGGCGGATCGACGAGGCCACCCCAGAGGTGGAGGAAATCCCCCTCGCCTTCCGGCACAGGCACCTTGGCGCCGGCAAGCGCCGCAGCGGCCTCGCTCAGGGTGACTCGGACCTCGCCGAGCGCGCCGGACTGAACCAGCTCGGGCCAGTCGGCAGGGACAAAACCCAACCGGTCGATTCCGCCCCCCGCAGCCAGAATACCCCGCCCTATCGCAAGCGTGCGGGCGGTCCTGAGGATGCCATCGCGGATGACACCGGTCGAAACCGTCGCGCGCGAGATCACATCCGGAAGGCCCGGCGTTTTCGCGAGCGCCACATCGCGCGGCGCTGTCAGGTCGTAGCCCGCGAATCCGTTCACGTAGGCGGCGATGTCGGCGTCCGAGATGCCCAGCGTCAGCACCGGCTCGTTGTGCTGCATCAGCCGCGCCCCCGCGATCCGCGCATCCGGAGAAATCCCCACAAGGACGTCGAGCGGCCGCCCCGAATAGCCGACCGACCCGGCGATTTCCCAGGTCGAGCCGATATGGCCGACGACGCTGCCGTCCCGCCGCACGGTCCAGCCGGGGACACCGGCCTCGTCGCGCGTCACCGACAGATCGCCCGCGCCAAAGATCTCGGCGGCAATCGCGGCATCGGGAACGGAAGGAGCGATCGCGTCAGGCGCAATCCCCACCCCCCCGGCAAAAACCGGAGCGGCGAGAAGCGTCAGCGCTGCGATGAGCGGACCGAAAAGGCGCATGATAAGGGGTCTCGAAGTCTCGACGGACCCTCGCCCGGCGCACATCGCACCGCCTTGACACAAGTCAAGGAGCGCGGCGCCGGCTTCGCGCAAGGTCGCCACAGCCTCACCAGCAGACGGAGAAAACCCATGACATCCCGAGCCAACCGCGCCAGGAGGGTGTTGCTGAGCAGCGCTGCCCTGACGCTTGCCCTGATCGCAGGCCCCGTGCTTGCGCAGGAAAAGCCCAAGGACCACGCCGACGGCCCCGCCGCCGCGTATGAACCGTCCATGACCACGCTCGGTCAGCTGAAGGTCGAGATTCCCGGCCGCAAGCCCGACGACCCGGTGATGACCGCCGAGGAGTTCCAGTCGGCCACGCAGATCTATTTCGAGCGTTGCGCCGGCTGCCACGGCGTCCTGCGCAAGGGCGCGACCGGCAAGCCGCTCACGACCGACATCACCCGCGCGAACGGTTACGATTACCTGCAGAGCTTCATCACCTACGGCTCCCCGGCCGGCATGCCGAACTGGGGCACCTCGGGCGAGCTGACCGAAGAGCAGGTGGACCTGATGGCCCGCTATCTCCTCCTCGAACCGCCGGCGCCGCCAGAATGGGGCATGCCGGAGATGCGCGAAAGCTGGAAGGTCATCGTCGCGCCGGAAGATCGGCCGAAAGAGAAGATGAACGATATCGACATCGACAACCTGATGTCGGTGACGCTGCGCGACGCGGGCCAGGTCGCCCTGATCGACGGCGGCACCTATGAGATCAAGGCGGTGATCGACACCGGCTACGCGGTCCATATCAGCCGCATCTCGGCCTCGGGCCGCTACCTCTTCGTGATCGGCCGCGACGGTCTCGTCAACATGATCGACCTCTGGATGGAGACGCCCGCGACGGTTGCCTCGCTCAAGATCGGCATCGAGGCGCGGTCGGTCGAAACCTCCAAGTTCGAAGGCTACGAGGACAAGTTCGCGATCGCCGGCGCCTACTGGCCGCCGCAATACGTGATCATGGACGGCGACACGCTGGAGCCGCTCAAGATCGTCTCGACCCGGGGCAATATCTACGACGAACAGGTTTACCACCCGGAACCCCGCGTGGCGTCGATCCTGTCGTCGCACTACAAGCCCGAATTCATCGTGAACGTGAAGGAAACCGGCAAGATCCTCTTCGTCGACTATACCGACCTGAAGAACCTCAAGACGGTCGAGATCGAGGCGGAGCGCTTCCTGCATGACGGCGGCTTCGACAGCACGCACCGCTACTTCCTCGTCGCGGCGAACGCGCGCGGCAAGATCGCGGTCGTCGACACCAAGGAAGACAAGCTGACCGCGCTGGTCGAGACCGGGGGCCAGACGCCGCATCCGGGACGGGGGGCGAACTTCACGCACCCGGTTTTCGGCCCGGTCTGGTCGACCTCGCACCTCGGCGACGAAACGGTGGCGCTGATCGGCACCGATCCCGAAGGGCATCCCGACGAGGCCTGGAAGGTCGTCGACAGCTTCTATGCGCTCGGCGGCGGGTCCTTGTTCATCAAGACCCATCCGCAGTCCGACCACCTCTATGTCGACGCGCCCTTGAACCCGGATGCGGAAACCTCGGCCTCGGTGGCGGTCTTCACGATCTCGGCGATGACCGCCGATGCCGATCCGGAATTCCAGACTCTGCCGATCGGCGAATGGGCCGGCATCGCGGAAGGCCAGCCGCGCGTGGTGCAGCCGGAATTCAACAAGGAAGGCACCGAGGTCTGGTTCTCCGTCTGGAACGGCAAGACCCAGGAAAGCGCCATCGTTATTGTCGATGACAAGACGCTGGAGCTGAAGGAGGTGATCAAGGACCCGCGCCTTGTGACCCCGACCGGCAAGTTCAACGTCCTGAACACCCGGGAAGACGTCTACTGACGCCTTCGCGGAACGGGCGGAGGGGGCTTTGTCGGCCTCCCCTCCGCCCGACACCGGACCACGGAATGAGAGGCGGTCATGAAAGACCTTACCACAGGCAAAGTCTTCCTCATCGGCGCGGGGCCGGGCGATCCGGAGCTTCTGACGCTCAAGGCGCTCAGGCTCATCCGCGAGGCCGATGTGGTGGTCTTTGACCGGCTCGTCTCGGACGAGATCATGGCGCTGATCCCGAAGGAAACAAGGCTGATCGACGTGGGCAAGATGGCCGGCCGCCACAAGGTGCCGCAGCACGGCATCAACGCGCTTCTCGTCGACCTCGCGCGCGAAGGCCTTACGGTCGTGCGCCTGAAGGGCGGCGATCCCCTCATCTTCGGGCGCGGCTCCGAAGAGGCGGAGGTCCTGCGGGCGGAGGGCATCCCCGTCGCCTATGTGCCGGGGATCACCTCCGCCCAGGGGGCGGCGGCCTCGACCGGCGTGCCGCTGACCCATCGCGGCCTCGCCACCGGCGTGCGCTACGTCACCGGCCACCGCGCAAAGGATGCGCGGCTCGACCTCGACTGGGCCTCGCTTGCGAGCGAGGAGACGACGCTCGTCGTCTACATGGGGGCGGCCAACATCGCGGAAATCGCCTTCCAGCTCATGCGGCACGGGCTTCCCGCCTCGCTTCCCGTCATGGCGGTCGCCTCGGCCACGACCCCGCGCGAGGCGCGCATCGTCTCCACCCTCGGGACCGTCGCCACCGACATCGCCACGACCGCGCCGGAGGCGCCGGTGCTTTTCGTCATCGGCCACGTCGTCTCGCTTTACGATCAGGTCGCACTCGCCGACGCGCTTGCCTGCGATGGCGCCGGGATGGCGGCCTATGCGTAGCCTCGTCGCCCTTCTCGCGCTGAGTCTGCCGGCAGTGGCGGAAGTCAGCCCCGAGCGGGCGACGAAACTCGAAAACATCGTGATCCAGGATTGCGGCTCCTGCCACGGGCTGACGCTGAAGGGCGGGCTCGGCTCCGCGCTCACGCCCGACATGCTCGCCCATGCCGAACCGCAAGGTCTGGCCGCGATCATCCTCGACGGTGTGCCCGGCACCGCGATGCCGCGCTGGCGGCCGGTCCTGTCGGAAGAGGATGCGCTCTGGATCGCGGACTATCTGAAAGGACGCCCCGAATGAAAGCCCTTGTCGCCGCCCTTCTCCTGGCCGCTGCCGCCCCTGCCCTCGCGGACGAGCCCTGTTGCGCCACCGGCGATCTCGGGCTGGTGGTCGAGCGCGCGACCGGATCGCTTCTGGTCGTCGACCGCTCCGATCATGCGGCCCTCGGCCGGATCGAAGGGCTCGGGGATCTCAGCCACGCCTCGCTCACCTACAGCCCCGACGAGCGTTTCGCCTATGTCTTCGGCCGCGACGGCGGGCTGACCAAGGTCGACATGCTGACCCGCACCATCGCGAAGCGGATCGTCCAGGCCGGAAACTCCATCGGCGGGGCGATCTCCGACGACGGCAAGCTGATCGCGGTATCGAACTACGAACCCGGCGGCGTGAAGGTCTTCGACGCGGAGACGCTCGACCCGGTGGCCGACATCCCGCTCAACGCCAAGACCATCGGCCTCGTCGACGTGCCCGGCCGGCGCTTCGTCTGGTCGACCTGGGATTCCGGGGAAGCCTGGATGGCGGATTTTTCGACACCCGACATGGCGCTGACCAAGCTCGGCGATGTTGGTGCCAATCCTTTCGACGCGGTCCTGACCGACGATGCCCACACGTACCTTATCGGGCTTTTCGGCGAAAAGGGCGTGACCGCCATCGACCTTTGGGACGACCAACCGGCACCGGTGCGATTCCTCAAGGATTACGGCAAAACCGAGGACGACCTGCCGGTCTACAAGATGCCGCATCTTCAGGGCTGGGCTTTCACCGAAGGTCAGTACGTCCTTCCCGCCGTCGGCCAGCACGAACTCCTCTGGGTCGACCGGACGAGCCTTGAGGAGGTCGCGCGGACACCCGTTCATGGCCAGCCGGTCTTCATTATCGCCCAGCCCGGCTCGCCTTACGTCTGGGTGAACTTCGCTACCCCGCTCAATGACACCGTTCAGGTCGTGGACAGCCGCACGCATGAGGTTGTGAAGACCCTCAACCCCGGCGCTGCCGTCCTCCACATGGAATTCGCGCCGCGCGGCGCCGAGGTCTGGATCTCGGCCCGCGACGACAACCGCGTGATGATCTACGACACCCACAGCTACAAGGTGACGGGCGAGATCGCGGCCGAAAGCCCTTCCGGCATCTTCTTCACCGCGCGCGCGCACCGGACGGGGCTCTGACCATGCTCGACCGGCTCGACCCCATCGACCGCCGCCTTCTGGACGAGTTCCAGCGCGACCTGCCGCTGGTGCCGCAGCCCTTCGCCGCCATCGGGGCGGCACTGGGCGTCAGCGAGGACGAGGTGATCTCGCGGCTGGAGCAGCTTGGCGCGCGCGGCATGGTCGCCCGGGTCGGCGCCACCGTTCGGCCGAACACCGCCGGCGCCTCGACCCTCGCCGCGATGGCGGTGCCGGAGGACCGCATCGACGAGGTCGCGGACATCGTCGGGGCCGAGCCGGGGGTCAACCATTCCTACCTGCGCGAGGACGACTGGAACCTCTGGTTCGTCGCCACCGCGCCCGACACCGCCGCGCTCGAGGCATCGCTCGGCCGGATCTCCGCGAAAAGCGGCCTTCGCGTCCTCGACCTGCGGCTGGTCCGCCCCTTCAACATCGACCTCGGCTTCCGCCTTGACGCCCGCGCGCGCGCGGCGATGCCCGAGTCCCGCGCGACACGTCTTGCGGTTCTCGAATCCGCGGACCGACCCATCCTTCAGGCATTGACCGAGGGACTGCCGCTCGTCTCCCGCCCGTTTGCCGCCGTGGCGCAGCGGATCGGCCGGCCAGAAGTCGAGGTCATCGCCCGGATCGCCACCCTCTCGGGGGCTGGCATCCTCACCCGTGTCGGGGTCATCGTCCGCCACCGCGCCATCGGCTGGGCGGCCAACGCGATGGTCGTCTGGGACCTGCCCGAGAACAGGATCGCCGCCGCCGGCCCGGCCCTCGCACGGCTTTGCGGCGTGACGCTGTGTTACCAGCGGCGCACCGTGCCGGGGCTCTGGGACTTTCCGCTCTATTCGATGATCCATGCCCGCAGCCGCGCCGAGGCCGAGGAGGTCCTGGCGGAGGCCGCCGCACTCCCCGAACTTGCCGGCGCGCCGCACCGGGCGCTCTTCTCGCTTCGCTGCTTCAAGCAGACCGGCGCGCTTCTGAAGGCGGATGCGGCATGAGACGGACAGCGCTTTCCCCGGACGCGCTCGACGCCACCGACCGGGCGATCCTGAACGCGCTCCAGGACGGTTTCCCCCTGGCCCCCCACCCCTTTGCAAAGGCCGGCGAGGCGCTCGGCATCAGCGAGGAGGACCTGATCGCCCGGATCAGGAACCTGCGCGAGGAAGGCGCCATCACGCGCTTCGGCCCGTTCTTCGACGCCGAGGCGATGGGCGGGGCCTTCTGCCTCTGCGCCATGTCGGTGCCCGAGGACCGGTTTGACGCGGTCGTGACTTTGGTCAATGCCCATCCGGAAGTCGCGCACAATTATGAACGCGCCCACCGGCTCAACATGTGGTTCGTTCTTGCGACCGACCAGCCGGAGGGCATCGAACGGATGGCGCAGGAGATCGAGGCCGAAACCGGGCTCACGGTGCTGCGTTTTCCGAAACTGAAGGAATTCTTCATTGGTTTCCGGGTGAAGGCATGACGATCGACGCGACGGACCGGCGCCTCATCAACGCCACCCAGGGCGGCCTGCCGCTGACGCCGGAGCCCTATGCCGAGGTCGCCCGCTGGCTCGGCCTCGGCGAGGACGAAGTGATCGACCGGATGAGATCCATGCAGGAGCGCGGCGTGATCCGCCGCATCGCGCTCGCGCCCAATCACTACGCGCTTGGTGTCACCGCCAACGGCATGAGCGTCTGGGACGTCGAGGATGGCCGCGCCGAAACACTTGGCGCCCGTGTCGGCGCGCTCGACTTTGTCAGCCACAGCTATCTGCGGCCGCGCGCACTGCCGGACTGGCCCTACAATCTCTTCGCGATGGTCCACGGTCGCGACCGCGACGAGGTGGAGGCCAAGCGCGCCGAGATCGCGGAGCTTCTGGGCGGTGCCTGCCGGGCGAACGACATCCTCTATTCCACCCGCATCCTCAAGAAGACCGGACTGCGGCTGAGGGAAGGAAGCTGACCGATGTTCCGACTGACGCAATACATGCATGAACTCGTGGCGCCGACGCCAGTCCGCCGCCGCTCGGGGCCGGTCAAGCCGGTGGTGATCTGGAACCTGACCCGGCGCTGCAACCTGCGCTGCCGGCACTGCTACACGACCTCGGCCGACGTGCCCTTCCCTGGCGAACTCAGCCATGATCAGGCGATGGGTGTCCTCGACGACCTCTCGGCCTTCCGCATTCCCGCGCTGATCCTGTCCGGCGGCGAACCCCTCAGCCGTTTCGACTTCTTCGAACTGGCCGAACGCGCGAGGGCGTTGAACTTCCGCCACCTCAGCCTCTCGACCAACGGCACGCGGGTGGCCGAGCACGCCGACCGCATCGCCGATCTCGGCTTCGACTATGTCGGCATCTCGCTCGACGGGATCGGCGCGGTGAACGACTGGTTCCGGGGCGTGGAGGGTGCATTCGACGATGCGCTCGCCGGTGTCCGCGCCTGCAAGGCGAAGGGGATCAAGGTCGGGTTGCGGTTCACGATCACAGAGGACAATGCCCACACACTCACGGACATGCTTGACCTCTGCGAGGCGGAAGGGGTGGACAAGTTCTACCTCTCCCACCTCGTCTATGCGGGCCGGGGCGACAAGCACCGGGGCGACGATACCGCCCATGCCCGCACGCGCGCGGCGATGGACATCATCATCGACCGGGCCTGGGACGCCGTCGAGAACGGCCGACCGCTGGAAATCGTCACCGGCAACAACGACGCCGACGCGGTCTGGTTCCTGCGCTGGGCGGAAGGCCGGTTCGATGCCGCGAAAGTGGCGCATGTCCGCGATCATCTGGAAGCCTGGGGCGGCAATTCCTCCGGCCTCGGCGTCGCCAATATCGACCCGCAGGGCAAGGTCCATCCCGACACCTACTGGTCCGACTACACGGTCGGATCGGTGAAGGAGATGCCCTTCTCCGCGCTCTGGACCGGCGCCGACCCGATGCTGGCGACCCTTCGCCAGCGGCCGCGCCCCCTGAAAGGCCGGTGCGGCGCCTGCGCCTTCCAGCCCGTCTGCGGCGGCAATACCCGTATCCGCGCGCTTCAGGTCACGGGCGATCCCTGGGCCGAGGACCCGGCCTGCTATCTCAGCAACGCCGAGATCGGCATCGAGGATGCCGCGCGGCTGACCGTCACGCCCTTCCGAGGCAAGAGCCATGATCCGGCACATCGTTTTCTGTAGTTCCCTCGCCGCTATGCCGGCGCTTGCCGCGCCTTCGGGCGCGGCTCTTTTCTCTCAACACTGCGCCTCCTGCCATGCCGAGACCCGGCTTGGCGGCACGGGCCCGGCGCTGATCCCCGAAGCGCTCGGCCGGATCAAGGGCGAGGCGCTGGAGGAGATCATCGCGAAGGGCCGCGTGGCAACGCAGATGCCCGCCTTCGCCGACACCCTGTCGCCCGAGGATATCGTGGCCATCGCCGCCTATATCGGCGAACCTCTCGCCGAACGGCCCGACTGGCAGCCCGCCGATATCGACGCGACGCGCGAGATGCGGGCCGACTATACTCCGGCACCGGCCCCGGTCTTCACCGCCGATCCGATGAACATCACGCTCGTCGTGGAAACCGGGGACCACCATGTCAGCGTCCTCGACGGCGACACGTTCGAGGTGCTCGACCGGTTCCCGACGCCCTTCGCGGTGCATGGCGGTCCGAAATTCTCGCCCGACGGGCGTTATGTCTTCATCATGTCGCGCGACGGCTGGGTTGAGAAATACGATATCTGGTCGCTCCACGAAGTGGGCCGGGTCCGTGCCGGCCTGAACTCCCGCAACATCGCGATGAGCCATGACGGCAAATGGCTCGCCGTCGCCAACTACCTGCCCAATACCCTGACGATCCTCTCGACCGAGGATCTGAGCGTGGCGAAGGTGCTCGACGTCGCGGGTCGCGAAGGGGCGCCGTCCCGCGTCTCGGCCGTCTATCAGGCGCCCGACCGCAAGAGCTTCGTCCTCGCCCTCAAGGACGTGCCGGAGATCTGGGAGATCGCGACGGACCCGGAGGCGGGCCCCTATCACGACGGCTTCGTCCACAGCTACGAAAAGGGGATGGAGGAAGGGCTGGCCGCCGAACAGGGCCTTTTCGCCCGCCGGCGGATCGTGATCGGGGCGCCGATCGACGATTTCTTCTTCGACCCCGGCTACCGCAACCTCATCGGCACCAACCGCGAGGGCGACAAGGGCGTCGTCGTCAATCTTGACGTCGGGCGCGAGGTGGCGGAGCTTCCGCTGCCCGGCATGCCGCATCTCGGTTCCGGCATCAGCTGGATGCGCGACGGCCGCCGCGTGATGGCGGCGCCGCATCTGCGCGAAGGCGTCCTGAGCGTCATCGACATGAAGACCTGGGAGGTGGTGAAGACCATTCCGACCGACGGGCCCGGCTTCTTCCTGCGCAGCCACGACGCCTCGCCCTATTTCTGGGCCGATGTCTTCTTCGGCCCCCACAAGGACGAGATGCACGTCATCGACAAGGACACGCTGGAGATCGTCAAGACGCTCCGACCGGCGCCCGGCAAGACCGTCGCCCATGTCGAGTTCACGAAGGACGGCGCCTATGCGCTCGTCTCGATCTGGGAGGATGACGGCGCGGTCATCGTCTACGACGCGAAGACGCTCGAAGAGGTAAAGCGGCTTCCGATGAAGAAACCCTCGGGGAAGTACAATGTCTGGAACAAGATCACCTTCGAGGACGGAACCTCCCACTGAGGGGCGCTGGCCGCTCTGGAAACTCGGGCTTCTGCTCTACCCGTTCGTCGCGGCGGCGGTGGCGATCAACCTTTTCATGCTCGGCCTGATGGGACAGGCGGTGGGTCTGTCGGCGCTGTCGCCGCTGCTCACGCTGGCCCTGTCGGTCCCGCTCGGCCTGCCGGCAACCTGGCTGGCGGCGCGCTGGGTCCGGCATCTGATCGACGAGGCAGGCGGCTAGCCGCCCGACAGGCGCTGCGACCGCGCCGCTCGGTGCGCCATGCGTCCGCCTCGTTCATCGGACCCGAGGAGAGGGCCAGACGACCCGCAGGCCCGGACAATTCGCGCGGCGAACGGCCCGATGCTCCGGCAAGGCGGATCGCCTACCACTTTTCGCCGAACGGCCGGATGTCCAGTTCAAAGGTCCATGCCGACCGATCCTGCCCCGCCAGCATCAGGGCCGTCTCAGCGATCTTGTCGGGACGAATGAAGAATTCGTCGGGCGCGCCCTTTGCGAAATTCGCGCGCGTGTCTGCCGTGTCGATCACGCCGTCGATCACCAGATAGGCTACATGAACTCCGCCTGGGCCGAGTTGCTTGGCCAGCGATTGCGCCAGGATGCGCTGCGCTGCCTTTGCCGGGGCGAAAGCGGTGGTCCAGAGATTTCCGCGCAAGGATGCCGTTGCGCCCGAAACGATGATAGTGCCGGACCCGCGTTCGGTCATGCGCGGCCCGAGGATCTTCGCCGTGGAAAAAAGCCCCAGAACGCCGACGCGCCAGCTTTGCTCGAACTGATCCTCGGAGATTTCGGAGAGCGTGCCGAACTGGCCAAGATCGGCGTTGTAGATCACGACATCGACCTCCCCCATGTCACGCTCGACCGTTTCCAGCGCGGCCCGAAGCGATCCGGACTCACCCGCATCGCTGGCGTAGCCGCGTGCAACCGGGCCCGAAGCGGTGCCCCCGCCCGGAGTGGAGCCCGACCTGCTCAACAGGGCGAGATCGTAACCCGCTTGCCGGAAAACTTCGGCATATGCTGCTCCAAGGCCCGGACCAAATCCGATGATCGCGCAGAGCTTTCCCGCCATGCCATCCCTCTGCTGTCGGTTTTCTGACGGCACCACGATAGCACGGCAGTTGGCCAGGCATGAAATCCGCACTATCGCCTCAGGAAGGGCGGCAAGGTTGACGCGGTGCAGAATTCCTGCCGTCACGTCGAAATAGCCGGTCGTCTCCGTGGCATCTGCTTGCCGTCTGGACGGAACCCGGGAATCTGTTATTTGTCTGATCATATCGACCTCTAGCCCAACGAAAAGGCCGCGCCATGCACATTATTCCCGCCTCCGCCTTCCGCACCCAGCCGTGGAAGAACGGCGGCGGCGTCACCCACGAAATCGCGCGCGAGGACGCCGGCGACCGCCTCCTCTGGCGTCTTTCGGTCGCCGAGGTCGCCTCCGACGGCCCGTTCTCTGCCTTCCCGGGCCTTGCCCGCATCCTCACCGTGATCGAGGGCGCCGGGCTCCACCTCGACACGCCGGAGGGTCGGCTTGACGCCCTGCCCTTCACGCCCACCGGCTTTTCCGGCGACCTGCCGGTAAACTGCCGGCGCATCGCCGGGCCGGTCCGCGATCTCAACGTGATTCACGATCCCGAACGGATCGCCGCCTCGGTCCGGATCCTTGACGGAACCGAGCGCCACGAAAGCCCACCCGTCCCCGGCCGTCGCTACGCGATCCTCGCGACAGGCCCCCGAGCCGTCGTCGACGGCACCGCGATCCCGCCGGGCGCAGTCGGATTTTTCGAACATGGAACCGCGCAAGCCACCACCATATTCCCGGCTATCCTCGTGATTTTCGAACAAATCCCGACCTGATCTTCCCGCTGCCCGAAGACCGCCGCCGGAGGCGCCCGACGGTGCCGGCAATCCTTCGGCTCAGTCCCGCACAACCTTCAGCTGGCCTGACGGCACGTAACGCCCGCTTCGCGAACATCATTCCCCGCCGTTATGTCTAGGCATATTATCCGGACTGACATATGATCGAGTTCTCAACCGTTTTCGCCGGACTCTCCCCATGCGCCAGCCGAATGTCCTTCTCGTGAACTGCCGCGCCGCGACGATGTCCGGCCCCGAACCCTACGGGCTGATCGAGGATGCGGCCGTGGCGCTGACCCCCGACGGCATCCTCTGGGCCGGAGCGGCGGACGAGATCCCCGCCGCGACCGCCGCCTTCCCGCACCACGATCTCGGCGGCCGCCTCGTCACGCCGGCGCTCATCGACTGCCACACGCATCTCGTCCACGGCGGCGACCGCGCGGGCGAGTTCGAGATGCGCCTGAAGGGCGCGAGCTACGAAGAGATCGCCCGCGCCGGCGGCGGCATCGTCTCCACCGTCCGCGCGACACGCGCGGCCAGCGAGGAAGAGCTGATCGCCGCCGCCCTGCCGCGAATCGACGCGCTGATCGCCGAAGGAGTCTCCACGGTCGAGATCAAGTCCGGCTACGGCCTCGATATCGAGACCGAACTCACCATGCTGCGCGCCGCGCGCCGCCTCGCCGCGCTCCGCCCCATCGAGGTCGTGACCAGCTTCCTCGGCGCCCATGCCGTGCCGCCCGAGTACCGGAACCGCGCCGACGCCTATCTCGACGAGGTCTGCCTGCCGACGCTGAAGGCCGCCCATGCCGAGGGCCTCGTCGACGCGGTCGATGGTTTTTGCGAAGGCATCGCCTTCACGCCGGCCCAGATCACCAAGGTCTTCGACGCGGCGAAGGCGCTCGGCCTGCCGGTGAAGCTCCATGCCGAACAGCTCTCCAACCTCGGCAGCGCGGCGCTTGCCGCCCGCTACGGCGCGCTCTCGGCGGATCACCTCGAATATCTCGACGATGCGGGCGTCGTGGCCATGAAGAAGGCCGGCACCGTCGCCGTGATCCTGCCCGGCGCCTTCTACACGCTGCGCGAGACCCAAAGCCCGCCCGTCGGCCTCTTGCGGACGCACGGCGTGCCGATGGCCGTCGCCACCGACCTCAACCCCGGCACCTCGCCCATGAACTCGCTCCTTCTGGCGATGAACATGGCCTGCACGCTCTTTCGCATGACACCGGACGAGGCGCTGGCGGGAACCACGCGCAACGCCGCGCGGGCCCTCGGTCTTTCGGATCGCGGCATGATCGCGCCGGGCTTCCGCGCCGACCTCGCGGTCTGGGATGTCGCGCATCCGGCAGAGCTGTCCTACCGCATCGGTTTCAACGCACTCCACCAGCGCATCATCGGAGGCTGGCTGTGATCGCCCTGATCCCCGGCACCGTGACGCTGGTCGGCATCCAACGCGCGAAGGAGCATGGGCGAACGCTGCCAACG
Organism: Defluviimonas sp. SAOS-178_SWC; assembly: GCF_039830135.1. Lineage (NCBI taxonomy): Bacteria > Pseudomonadati > Pseudomonadota > Alphaproteobacteria > Rhodobacterales > Paracoccaceae > Albidovulum > Defluviimonas sp. SAOS-178_SWC. The sequence continues at coordinate 3,531,045 of NZ_CP156081.1, forward strand.
CCCCCCGGCGGCTGAGCGTCTTCGTCACCCGAACAGGCTTGGCGGGTCCGGGACGGCCCCGCCTCGGATCGCCCCCGACAAGGCCCGGGCGCAACCCGGCCCGGCTTGCCGCGCCCCCTCCGCCTGTGCGACATCAGCGGAACCATGATCCTCTATCGCCTGATCCTCTCCCTGCTCCTCTGGCCGTGGCTCGCGCTGCGCCTCTTGTGGCGGTTGTGGACCGGGCGCGGGGACAGGGCGCTGGACGAACGCTGGCTCCTCGACCGACCAGAGCCCGCTCCGGCGCGGCGCATCTGGGTCCATGCGGCCTCGAACGGCGAACTCACCTCGGCCCGCGGCGCGCTCCGCAGCCTTCTCGACCGCGCGTCCGACCTCCGTCTCCTCGTCACCTGCAACACGTCCACGGGCCGCGATCTCGTCGCCGGCTGGGGCGATCCCCGGATCGAGGCGCGCCTCGCCCCGGTCGACCTGCGCCCCGTCCTCAACCGCTTCCTCGACCTCTGGCGCCCCTCCGCCCTCGTCATCGTCGAAAACGAACTCTGGCCGGAGCGTTTGGTGACCTCTGCCGCGCACGGCCTGCCGGTCTTCGTCATCGGCGCGAGGATGAGCGCGCGCAGCCACCGTTTCTGGTCGCGCCTTCCCGGTCTCGCCCGCCGCCTGATGAAGAGCATCACCTGGCTCGCCCCGCAGGACGAAGACTCGCGGACCCGCTTCACCGACCTGGGCCTTGCCCCGGACCGCATCGGACCGGCGATGGTCCTGAAATCCGCCGCCGCCGCGTCAGACGCGGCGCCGCTCCCTTTCCCGCGCGCCCACACGATCCTCGCCGCCTCGACCCACGAGGGCGAGGAAGAGATCGTGCTCGACGCCTTCGCGGCGGCCCGGGCCGACCTGCCCGACCTTCATCTCGTCCTCGCCCCCCGCCATCCCCGCCGTCGCGACGAGGTCGAGGCGGCGATCCGCAAGCACGGCCTCGCCTTCGCCACGCGCTCGCGTGGCGCGGACCCCGAGGCCGGGACGCCGGTCTACCTCGCCGATACGCTGGGCGAGATGGATCGCTGGTATGCCGGTGCCGGGGTCACCTTCGTCGGCGGCTCGCTGATCGACCGGGGCGGGCATACGCCGTTCGAACCGGCCGCCCACGGCTCCGCGATCCTCACCGGACCGCATGTCTCGAACGCCGCGCCGGCCTATGCGGCCCTCATCGCCGCCGGCGGCGCGACCGAGGTGCGCGATGCCGCGAGCCTTGCTACCGCGATCCGCGCCCTCGCCGACCCCGCGCTCCAGGCCAAACAAACCGGGGCCGCCCGCGCGGCGCTCGCGGGCTTTGGCGCCTCGGACGCCATCGACGCATTCCTCGCCGCCCTTGCCGACGCGACCGGGATCGCGGCGCTCGCCCAGACACCGGAAGGACCCGACCATGCAGTTCACGCTTGACGAGCTGGAGGCGGCCGCCCGCCTCGTGCACCAGCACATGGACCCCACGCCGCAATACGAATGGCCGCTGCTCTCCAGCGCGACCGGCGCCGGTGTCTGGGTCAAGCACGAGAACCACGGGCCGATCGGCGCCTTCAAGGCGCGCGGCGCGATCACCTTCATCGACTGGCTCCGCCGCGCCCATCCCGACTGCCCCGGCATCATCACCGCGACGCGCGGCAATCACGGGCAGGCCCAGGCGCGGGCGGCGACCCGTGCCGGGCTGCGCGCCGTCGTCTACGTGCCGAAGGGCAACTCCGTCGAGAAGAACGCCGCGATGCGGGCGTTCGGCGCCGACCTGCGCGAACATGGCGAAGATTTCGACACCGCGAAGGACGAGGCGATGCGCGCAGCGGCGGCGGAAGGTCTCTTCCCGGTCCCGCCCTTCCACCGCGAACTCGTGCGCGGGGTCGCGACCTACGCGCTGGAGTTTTTCCGCGCCGCGCCGCCCCTCGACGCGGTCTATGTACCGATCGGCTGCGGGTCGGGCATCTGCGGCGTGATCGCCGCCCGCGACGCGCTCGGGCTTGCGACCGAGGTGATCGGCGTCGTCTCGGCCGAGGCGGCGGGCGCGAAGCTCTCGGTCGAGGCCGGACGGCTGACCGAGACCAACGCCGCCCGCACCTTCGCCGACGGCATGGCGGTCCGGGTGCCGGTGCAGGCGGCCCTCGACATTTACGGGCCGGGCGCCGCCCGCATCGTCGCGGTCGGCGAGGACGAAATCGCCGCGGCCGTGCGGCTCTGTTTCACCGCGACCCACAATGTCGCCGAAGGCGCGGGCGCGGCCGCGCTCGCCGCGTTGATGCAGGAGAAGGGCGCGATGCGCGGCCGGCGGGTCGGGCTGATCCTGTCGGGCGGAAATATCGACACGGACTGGTTCCGGACCATCCTGTCGGGCGGAACGCCCCGGCCATGACGCTGGAAAATTCCCGGCCGGCATGTTAGATTTTCACTATTCCCACGCAAGAACGGGAAGCAAAGAGCAGGTTTCGACACAGGAGCCGGGCCCATGACGGGTACCGGGCGGCCCATGAAAAAGATGGAAGAAGGCAAGACCGCCCCGACGGAGGCGATGGCACAGAACGCGGCGCTCTGTTTTCGCGTCACCAAGAAACGCGGGGCCGAGGTGCTTTTGGTCACCAGCCGCGACACCGGGCGCTGGGTCATTCCGAAAGGCTGGCCGATGAAGGGCAAGTCCGGCGCGGAATGCGCGCTCCAGGAAGCGTTCGAGGAGGCCGGGGTCGAAGGCCGGCGGGTCGCAGGGATCGTGGGGCTCTTTTCCTATGACAAGGTGATGGACGACAAGTCGCTGCAACCTTGCGTCGTTTCTGTCTACCCGGTCGAGGTCGCACGGCTGAAGGCCAACTTTCCCGAACGCGGCCAGCGCGAACGGCGCTGGATGAGCCCGAAGAAGGCCGCGCGCAAGGTGGCCGAGCCGGAATTGAGAACGATCCTCGCCGGTTTCGATCCCGCGAAACTCGCCGATGCGGATGGCGGAACCGCTTGATTTCGGCGCGGTTCTGCCCACATAGAGCGGGTAGTCCCTAGGATGACGCGATGATCCGCTACGCTTTGACCTGCGCCAACGATCACGGCTTCGAAAGCTGGTTCCAGTCGGCCGAGGCCTTCGACCGCCTCGCCGCCTCCGGCTTGGTCGCCTGCGCCGTCTGCGGGTCGGACAAGGTGGCGAAAACCCTGATGGCGCCGTCAGTGCGCCCCGCGCGCCAGTCGACGGAGCCCGCCGCCAAGCCGCTCACGACCCCGCAGAACCCGGCCGAGATGGCGCTGGCCGCGATGCGGCGCCAGATCGAGGAAAACTCCGACTATGTCGGCATGAACTTCGCCGCCGAGGCCCGCGCGATCCATGACGGCGAGGCGCCGGAACGCTCGATCTACGGCGAGGCGCGGGCGGACGAGGCCCGGAAGCTGATCGAGGACGGCGTGCCCGTGGCACCGCTTCCGTTCCTGCCGGCGCGCAAGACCAACTGACGGCGCCGACTGAAGGAAAGGGGGCCGTCTGCCCCCTCTGCGCGCGGATGCGCGCATTCACCCCCGAGAGTATTTGCCGAACAGAAGAAGGAGAGACCATGCGCATCATCGTCACCGGGGCGAACCGGGGTATCGGCAGGGCGCTCTTCGAGGCGGCGGCGGCGCGGGGCGAGCGGGTCACGGGGACGACGCGCGGGATGCCCGGGGGGCCGGGCTGGCTCCGCCTCGACGTGACGGAGCCGGCATCGGTGCGCGCCTTCGCATCGGCCTTCGGCGACGCGCCTCTCGAACTGCTCGTCTGCAATGCCGGGGTCTATCTCGACAAGGGCGCGGACCTCGCCTCCGGCTACCCGGCCGAGGCCTGGGCCGAAACCTTCGCGGTCAATGTCACCGGCGTCTTCCTGACGGCGCAGGCACTCTTGCCCAATCTCCGCGCGGCGAAGGGAAAGGTTGCGATCATCTCGTCGCGCATGGGCTCGCAGGCGCTCGCGCCTGGCGGAAGTTACATCTACCGCGCCTCCAAGGCGGCGGCGGTCAATATCGGGCGCAACCTCGCCACGGATCTGAAACCGTCGGGCATCGCGGTCGGCATCTATCACCCCGGCTGGGTCCACACCGATCTCGGCGGCGCCGGCGGCGATGTCACGCCGGCCGCGTCCGCCGCCGGGCTCCTGGCCCGGTTCGACGCCCTCTCTCTCGCGACCACGGGCTGCTACGAGGATTGGCGCGGCGCGGCGATTCCGCTTTGATCGCCTCCGTCTCGCCCCTTGCCCTTGGCGCCATCGCCGCATAAGAAGCGCGCGACTTGGACTCGGGCGCGACAGGGGGGCCGGATGCCGCTTCTCGTGATGAAATTCGGCGGCACCTCGGTGGCCGACCTCGACCGCATCGCCAATGCCGCCGCGAAGGTCAAGCGCGAGGTCGAGCGCGGTTACGACGTCATCGTCATCGTCTCGGCCATGTCCGGCAAGACCAACGAACTCGTCGGCTGGGTCGAGACGACCTCGCACCTTTACGATGCGCGCGAATACGACGCGGTCGTGGCCTCGGGTGAAAATGTGACCGCGGGCCTCATGGCCCTCAGGCTGCAGGAAATGGGCGTGCCCGCGCGCAGCTGGCAAGGCTGGCAGGTGCCGATCCGGACGACATCGGCCCATTCCGCCGCCCGCTTCGTCGACATCCCGCGCACCAATATCGATGCCAAGTTCGCCGAAGGTTTCAAGGTCGCCGTCGTCGCGGGCTTTCAGGGCGTTTCCGACGAGGGCCGCATCACCACGCTCGGGCGGGGCGGGTCCGACACGACGGCCGTCGCCTTCGCCGCCGCCTTCGGCGCAGAACGCTGCGACATCTACACCGACGTGGATGGCATCTACACGACCGATCCGCGCATCACCGACAAGGCCCGCAAGCTCGACAGGATCGCCTTCGAGGAGATGCTGGAGCTTGCCTCGCTCGGCGCGAAGGTGCTGCAAACCCGCTCGGTCGAGCTCGCCATGCGCTACAAGGTGCGCCTGCGGGTGCTATCCTCGTTCGAGGATACCGACGACAACTCCGGAACCCTGGTCTGCGACGAGGAGGAAATCATGGAATCGAAAGCCGTCTCTGGTGTCGCCTACAGCCGCGACGAAGCCAAGATCACGCTGGTGACGGTCGAGGACCGCCCCGGCATCGCCGCCGCGATCTTCGGCCCCCTCGCCGAAGCCGGAATCAACGTCGACATGATCGTCCAGAACATTTCGGAAAAGGACTACGAGGGCCACACCGTCGCCGTCACCGACATGACCTTCTCGTGCCCGGTCAATCAGGTCGCCCGCGCGAAGAAGGCGATGGAAGATGCCCGCGCCGCCGGAACGATCAATTATGACGATCTGGTCGTCGATACCGAGGTCGCCAAGGTTTCTGTCGTCGGCATCGGCATGCGTTCGCAATCCGGCGTGGCCTCGAAGATGTTCAAGGCGCTCGCGGCCGAGAACATCAACATCAAGGTCATTGCAACGTCCGAAATCAAGGTCTCGGTCCTGATCGACCGGAAGTACCTGGAGCTTGCCGTGCAGGCGCTTCATGACGCCTTCGGTCTCGACAAGGCCGCCTGAGAGGACCGCCCTCTTACGGCGCCCGGGACGGGCACCGGCGTGGCCGGACGGTCGTTTATTTCATGCTGCCGAACTTTTGGACGGATTGCCGTCCCGATCAGCCCCGAGGGAATCCGCAGGTCCGCCTTACTCAAAAACAATTCACTCGGCGCCCGGCTTGTGGTCTACACAGGGCCACAGGGGCGCCGCCACAGCGAAAGATATCCGGACGACACATGGCCGAACGGAGCGAAAGTGAAAGCCGCAAGCTGCTCCGCCGCTTGCGCGACCTGCTCGCCGAACCCGGCGCGGGCCAGGAGCGGCTTGACCGCATCACGCATATCATCGCCGACTCGATGCATTGCGAGGTCTGTTCGATCTACCTCTTCCGCGACGACGACACGCTGGAATTGTGCGCGACCGAGGGCCTGAAGAAGGAATCGGTGCACAAGACCCGGATGCGGATCGGCGAGGGCCTGGTCGGCCGCGTCGCCAAGACCTCGTCCCCGGTCAATACCGGCGACGCCCCCGCCGAAAAGGGGTTCCGCTACATGCCGGAAACCGGGGAGGAGATCTATTCCTCCTTCCTCGGCGTGCCGATCCAGCGGCTGGGCGAAAAGCTCGGCGTTGTCGTCGTCCAGTCGAAGAGCGCCCGCCAGTTCTCCGACGACGAGGTCTATGCGCTCGAAGTCGTGGCGATGGTGCTGGCCGAGATGACCGAACTCGGCGCCTTCGTCGGAGAGGGGGAGGCGCTGTCGGCGCTGCACCAGCAGCCGGTTCTCTACCGTGGCGCCACCGGGCAGGAAGGCTCGGCCGAGGGCCGCGTCTGGCTGCACGAGCCGCGCGTCGTGATCACCAACCTGGTGGGCGACGACCCGAAGAAGGAACTTGCCCGTCTCAATGCCGCGGTCGACCAGCTTCGCCTCTCGGTCGACGCGATGCTGACCATGACCGACGGACAGGACAAGGAACAGAGCCAGGTTCTCGAAGCCTACCGGATGTTCGCCAATTCCCGCGGCTGGATGCGGCGCATGGAAGAGGACATCGCCCGCGGCCTGTCGGCCGAGGCGGCGGTGGAAAAGGAACAGTCGGCCGCCCGCGCGCGCCTGGAGACCGTGCCCGACCCCTATCTCCGCGACCGGCTCCATGACCTTGACGACCTGTCGAACCGGCTTTTGCGCATTCTCACGGGACAAGGGGCCGATACCGGGGCCGAGATGCCCGACAACCCGATCCTCGTCGCGCGCAATATCGGCCCGGCAGAGCTTCTGGACTATGGCCGCAAGCTCAAGGGCGTGGTGCTGGAGGAAGGGTCCGTCGGCTCCCACGCCGCCATCGTCGCCCGCGCGCTCGTCATCCCGCTCGTCATCCATGCCGACCGGATCACGACCGAGGCGCTGAACGGCGACCACATCCTCGTCGACGGCGATCAGGGCATCGTGCACCTGCGGCCCGAAGACACCGTTGCGGCCGCCTTCCGCGACAAGATCGCGATGCAGGCCGCCGCGCAGACCCGCTACGCCAGCTTACGCGACCTGCCCGCGACCGCGAAATGCGGCACCACGATCGCGCTTCACATGAATGCCGGGCTGATGGCCGACCTGCCGTCGCTGGTGGGCTCCGGGGCCGAGGGCGTGGGGCTGTTCCGCACCGAACTGCAGTTCCTCATCCGCAGCCACGTTCCGAAGCGCGCCGAACTGGCCACGATCTATTCAAGCGTGATGGACGCCGCGAAGGGCAAGCGCGTGGCGTTCCGCACGCTCGACATCGGGTCGGACAAGGTCCTGCCCTACATGAAGCGGGTGGACGAGCCGAACCCGGCGATGGGCTGGCGCGCGATCCGCGTCGGCCTCGACAAGCCCGGCGTCATGCGGATGCAGCTTCAGGCGCTGATCCGGGCCGCGAACGGCCGGCCCCTGACGGTCATGTTCCCCTTCGTGGCCGAGATGGACGAGTTCCGCCGCGCCCGCCAGATGCTTCTCGACGCGATCCAGCGCGAACGCCAGCTCGGCCGCATCCTGCCCAGCGCGCTTGAGATCGGCGCGATGCTGGAAACGCCCTCGCTCGCCTATGCGCCGAAGGCGTTCTTCGAGCTTTGCGACTTCATCTCCATCGGCGGCAACGACCTCAAGCAGTTCTTCTTCGCCGCCGATCGGGAAAACGAACAGGTCCGCCGCCGCTACGACCTCCTCAACACGAGCTTCCTGTGCTTCATCTCGCACATCGTCGCCCGCTGCGCGGAGACCCGCACGCCGCTGTCATTCTGCGGCGAGGATGCCGGCCGGCCGGTCGAGGCGCTCTGCCTCGCGGCCCTCGGCGTCCGGACGCTCTCCATGCGCCCGGCCTCGATCGGTCCGGTCAAGCACCTGATCCGGCGTGTCGACCTGACAGAGTTGCGGCAGGTGATCGACGCGGATTGCGCCGAAGGCTCCCTGAACGTCCGGGCCGCGGTCATGGACTGGCTCGCCCGGCAGGATATCTGACCAGACGCGCCGGCCCGCCGTCGCTCAGTCGCCGACAGGCCGCGCCAGCGCCGCGCGAAACTCGGTTTCGATCGCTTCGGCGCCGTGCTGCCGTTCGAGCCGCATCAACCCGAAGCGCACATGCGCCATGTCGCGGTAATACCCCAGGAATGCGAGGTTGATCCCCGCGCCCGCCGCCGCGCCGAGAACCGGCACGGCCTGGCTCGCCAGCTTGCGGCCGAGAACGGCGGCGAGTGCCGGCGCGACCTTCTGGATCACCGCCTGGACGGTCGCCCCGTTCATCGCCATCCGCGCGCCCAGGAAGCTCGTGTTGACCCCGTCGTCATCCGCCAGCGGGCCGCCCGCCCCGAAGATTTCGAGGCAGGTCAACCGCGTCGCGTCAGCGCGCGGGTCGAAGCCATGCTGGCCCGCCACCTTCTGCATCGCCGAGAAGAATAGCGTGACCGTTGCCGGCAGCTCGATCACGGCCGAGCCGATCCCGCCGAAGCCGCCGAGTGCGCCGCCGGTGGCCACCGCGACATGGTGGCCCCATGCACCCACATCCGGCGCGCGGGGATGAGCGCCGACCACGCCGGCCGTCCGGTAGGCGCGCTCCAGAAGCTCCGCCGTCCCGCTGTCGAGCACCCGACGCACCCCGAGCGGCAGCGCGGCAAGCCGGGTTTCGATCCCGCCGCCGACCCGGTTCATCACCCGCATCACCGGGCCGTTCGCGCGGGCAAGACGCCGCGCCAGCGCCGCGATCTCGGCCTGGACCTCGGGGGGCAGCACGCCCCCCGGACTGCCTTTGGCCGCGACCGACGTGGCCGGGTCGGGCACGGGAAGGTTCGAAACCTCTGTCATGCTGGAAAGATAAGTACTGCCGCGCGGCGCTGCAATCTGGCGGCTCACGCCGCCTTTTCGACCGGCCCCGTCACACCGTCCCACGCACCGGGCCTGAGCGCGAGGCCGAGAACCCGCTCCGGGTTGGTCGGCGGCGGCATCTCGACCCCGTCGAGCTTCTTGAAGCCGAACCGCCGGTAATAGGGCGCGTCGCCCACCAGCAGCACCCGCTCCCAGCCGATCCGCGCCGCCTCGGCGAGGCTTTCGCGGATGAGAAGGCCGCCCAGCCCTTCGCCCTGCCGGGTCGGATGGACCGCCACGGGACCGAGAAGCAGGATGCGCTTGCCCGCCACCTGGGCCGGCCAGTAGCGGATCACGGCGGCGAGGATACCGTCGCCATCGCGCAGCACATGGCAGAGGTCCTTCACCTTCGGCACCCCGTCGCGAAGACGGTAGGACGAAAGCGCCGTCCGCCCCGGCGCGAAGCAGAGGTCATAGAGCGCCTCGACCTCCCACCAGTCGGCCTCGGTCTCCTCCTCGAGCCTGTACAAGCGCCGTTCCCCTTCGAATCCGCTGGAATTCGCCCCTAACATGGGGGCAGGATCGGTTCAAACCGAATGAGAGGCTCATGTTCTACCGACCCGAAGAAGGCCACGGCCTGCCGCACAACCCCTTCAACGCGGTCATCAACCCCCGCCCCATCGCCTGGGTCGGCACGCGCGGGAGCGAAGGCGACAACCTCGCGCCCTATTCCTTCTTCAACGGCGTCGCCTATACCCCGCCGCAGGTCATGTTCTCCTCCACCGCGCGCAAGGATTCGCTGCGAAACATCGAGGAAACCGGCGTCTTTTCCGTCTCGACCGTTGAATACGCCGCGCGCGACAAGATGAACCTGACCTCGGGCGCCTACCCGCCCGGCACCGACGAATTCGTGCTCGCCGGCGTGGCCAAGGCCGAATGCCGGACGATCCCCTGCCCCCGCGTCGCCGACGCCCCCGCCTGTTTCGAATGCGAGGTCGTGCAGATCGTGCGGCTTCGCGGCGACAACAACCACCTCGTCATCGGCGAGGTGAAGGGCATTCACTTACGCGACGACTGTCTTGTCGAAGGCCGCTTCGACGTCACCCGCTTCCAGCCCCTCGCCCGCGGCGGCTACCGCGATTATTCCGTCGTGACCGAGGTTTTCGAGATGATCCGGCCGAGCGAGAAGTAGGCCGCCCGATTGAAAGACGATGCGATGACAGGCACCGACCAACCGCTCTACCTGTCCGATACACAGCTCGAAGCGCTCGACATCCAGCCGTCCGAGGTCGCTGATGCGATCGAGGCCGCGCTGATTGCCAAGGCCGAAGGGCGGCTCCATACCGCGCCGAAGACGGCCATCCTGCCCGGCGGCGGACGCTACGCGATGTCCACGCTCGCGGTTGGTGACGACGGCTTCATCGTGGTCAAGCAGGTCACGGTCTGTCCGGAAAACCCCGGCCGGGGCCTTCCCGCGATCAACGGGGCCATCATGGTCCTCGACGCCCGGACCGGGCTCTTACGGGCCGTTCTGGGGGCGAACTGGATCACAGCCGTCCGGACCGCGGCCTTGTCGGCGGTCGCGGCCCGCCGCCTTGCGGATCCCGGTGCCGAGACGGTGGCCTTCGTCGGGACAGGCGTACAGGCCCATTCCCATCTTGACGCCTTCGCGGACCTCTTCGCCCTGAAACACATCCGGGCATACGGACGCGGGCGGGCCAATATCGACAAGCTCTGCCGGCACGCGCGCGCGATCGGTCTCGAGGCCGAGGTCTGCGCCCGCCCCGAAGACGCCTTGCGCGACGCCGATCTCGTGGTGTCGTCCGTCACCCTCGACTACACGATCGACCCCTTCCTCGACGCCCGCTGGCTGAAGCCGACGGCCTTCGCCGCGATCACCGATGCCTGCCTTCCCTGGATCCCCGACAGCATGACCGCCTTCGGAACCGTCATCGTGGACGACCGTCGGCAGGAGGCCGAAAGCGACAAGCCGATGCTTCCCTACGATCAGATCACGGGGGATCTGACGGACCTGGTTTCAGGATCGGTCGACGTCGGACCGTGCGGACGACCGGCGGCCTTTGCGTTCAGGGGCATATCCCTCGGGGACTACGCCGCAGCGGTTCTCGCGGTCAACCGGGCCGGGAACCGCGACACGACGTGAAGGCCCCGCGCCCGGAGCGCGGAAATCGGCGCCGGCCGCCTCAATGCCCCCCGAACAGCCCGCCGCGCACGGTGTAGTCCGCCGCCAGCGCATAGTCCGGGTCGTCGGCGCTGTCTTCCATCAGTTGCCCGGCGCGCTGCAACAACTGGTGGCAGTCGCGGCTGAGGTGGCGCAGGACCAGCGTCTTGCCAAGCGCGTCATACCGCGCGGCCAGCGCCTCGATCGCGGCCAGCGCCGACTGGTCCGCGACCCGGCTCTGGGCGAAATCGACGACGACCCGCTCGGGGTCCGCCTCGGGCGCGAACAGCTCGGCGAATCCCGCCGCCGACCCGAAGAACAAGGGCCCCTCGACCGCATAGACCCTGGCTCCGTCCTCTCCCACCGTCACCCGCGCATGGATGCGCCGCGCGTTCTGCCAGGCATAGGCGAGTGCAGAGATGATGACGCCCGCCACCACCGCCGTGGCGAGATCCGTCGCCACCGTCACCGCCGTGACCAGCACGATCACCACCGCATCGGTGCGCGGCACCCGCAAGAGAACGCGGAAGCTCTGCCAGGCGAAGGTGCCGATCACCACCATCAGCATCACGCCGACGAGCGCCGCCACCGGCACCTGCTCGATCAGGGGCGCCGCGAAGAGGATGAAGGACAGCAGGAACAAAGCCGCCGCCACCGCCGCGACCCGTGTGCGCCCGCCCGAGGTGACGTTGATCATCGACTGGCCGATCATCGCGCAGCCGCCCATGCCGCCGAAGAATCCGGTCACGGTGTTGGCCACGCCTTGCGCCACGCATTCCTGGCTCGCGCCGCCGCGCTTGCCGGTGATCTCGCCGACGAGGTTCAGCGTCAGCAGGCTCTCGATCAACCCGATCGCGGCAAGGATGACCGCATAGGGAAGGATGATCCTCAGCGTCCCGAAGGTGACGGGCACCGAGGGGATTCCGAATTCCGGCAGGCTCCCCCTGATCGAGGCGAGGTCGCCCACCCGCGGCACCTCGATCCCGAAACCGATGACCAGCGCCGCCACCACCGCGATCCCGGCCAGGGGCGCCGGCACCGCGCGGGTGATCCGCGGCATCACCCAGATCACCGCCATCGTCGCCGCCGTCAGCGCCAGCATCAGCGCGAGCGTTCCCCCTGCCATCCAGTGATGCGCCCCGTCCGGGCCCGCGATGCGGAAATGCTCGAGCTGCGCCAGCCCGATCACGATGGCGAGGCCGTTGACGAAGCCGAGCATCACCGGATGCGGCACGAGGCGGATGAACTTCCCCAACCTCAGAACCCCCGCCGCGATCTGGATCAGCCCCATCAGGATCACCGTCGCGAAAAGGTATTCGACCCCGTGATCCGCCACCAGCGACACCATCACCACCGCCAAGGCCCCCGTCGCGCCCGAGATCATCCCCGGCCGCCCCCCGATCAGCGCGGTGATGAGCCCGACCATGAAGGCCGCATGCAGCCCCACCATCGGATGCACCCCCGCCACGAAGGCAAAGGCCACCGCCTCGGGCACCAGTGCCAGCGCCACCGTGAGCCCCGACAAAAGCTCGGTCCGCAAGGCACCGAGCGACATCGGGAAAGCCGGCGCATGGGGCGGCGAGACGGCGGCGGCGGCAGCCGCCAGCACGGATCGGGACATCGGAACCTCGGGGATTGTCTGGTCGGACCGTCCCCTTAACGGCATTTCTCCGGCCGCGAAACCCGAAAGCCCCGTGGTGAACGCATGACTGTTGCCCGCCTGCGCCGATATACCGAAAACGACAGGCGGTCAGAGGTCCAGTTTCCCCTGCGCGCCCTTATCCTCTTCCCGCGCGGCCTTCTTGAACGTGTCGGACCGGCGCAGCGGAATCTGCACCGCGCGGTCGCGCAGGCGCAGCGCCTCTTCCACCGTCACGATCTGCACGCGCGGCACCGGGGCGGCGTCATCGGACTCATACTGACCGGCGGCGGCGGCCTCGGCCACCATGGGCTTGGTCGGTTCGGTCAGCGTCAGGAACACGCCGGTCTCGGCCTTCTCGCGCTCGATCACGCCGCGCAGGTCGCGGATCATCGCGACCGAGACATTGTCGCCCGCCTTGACGGAGACCAAGGCGCGGCTTGTCTTGCCGAAATAGATATTGCCGTCGATCCCCTTGTCGGCGCCCTTTTTCGACAGGTTGCCGGGCTGCGCGTTGATGAGGGAAAGAGCCCATTTCTCGAACTCGAAATAATAGTTCTTGTCGGTCCGGCCCCGGTTGGCCATGTCCCGCGCCCCGGCAAGGTCCTGCGGCACGCCGTGGGTGGTGAATTGAACCTTCGGGAAGGCGTCGCGCAGCCGCTTTTCGATCAGGCCGATGGCGAGGTGGGTGACGTCGATGCCGACCCACTGGCGGCCCAGCTTCTCGGCGGCATGGACGGTGGTGCCGCAGCAGCAGAACGGGTAGAGGACAACGTCATTGGATTATTGGGTTGTGGAAGTTGACCGCACATACGGTGACTGAAATAAGAACCGCGTTATTAATTACAAGAACAAGCGACTTAGGAATCATATGAACCGATGGATAAGACGGGCTGCAGCTCTCAGTATAGTTGGTTTTGCATCATACTATTCATACGATTTTTTTCGTGCCGGGTTCATGAGTCTTCCTGAGCTTCCAGTGGGGGCTTATACTCTCTCCTTCAGGAACGGCTTTAGGGCGATCGTCTTGGATGCTGACGTTCCAGATATGTCTGGCGATGATGCACCGAGGTATTTTAGGTCCCTCTCAGTAGCAAATCGAGAACGCAAATACCTCGGCTTTCCGTTTGAGGTTCAACCGTGGTTCAAGGATGTCTGGTCGTGGTGCGATCCGCCAACCGTAGAAGAGACAGCCGAACTTGAGCAGATGTCGGACGACTTTAAGCGCACTGTCGCGAATGCACGTTTCGAAGCTGTCTGTCGAATTGATGTGGACGACAGTAAAGTCATACGCGGCCTGATCTTTTCAGTTCCTAGGCTCTAACTTCGCAGTGCAGGTAAAGGCTCCCGGTCGGCTTCAGCACCCGGTGCAGTTCGATCAGCCGCACCGCTATCATGGCGAGATAGGCCATCATGTCGTTCTCGCCCAGGAACGACCGCATCGCGCGCAGCATCTCGGCCGCCGCCCCGTTGCCCGACCGCAGCACGTCTTGGAACGCCGCTTCCGCTGAGTCGTTCTAGTGCCAGGTGCCGTCGAAGGCCTCGGTCTGGGCGGCGGACTCGTTGCCCGACGGCCCCTTGAACAGGACGTTGTAGGAGGCGTTCGAATTGAAGGGCGGGTCGAGGTAGATCAGGTCCACGCTCTCGTCCCGGATGCTGTCGCGCAGCACCTTCAGGTTGTCGCCGTAGTAAAGGTGATTGCTCATCGGCCTGCCCGCCCCTGTCCGGTCGCGCCCAGTCGCGCTCTTATTGGTTGAAAAGACCTTAACCGCTTTGCCGCCGCAGACAAGCGGAACCGGCCCGGCGCCGCACCGTGAACGCCCCGCACGCTCTGTAGCTACGGAAAACCTACGAGGCTCCTACGCGGTCCCTACGGCAAACCGACGCCCCGGAGCGGGTTTGCGGGGCCCTGTCCCCATGCTACCAACCCTTCGGAACGACCGACCGGGGGCCCCATGCAGAAGACCGTCAAGGACTACATCCGCACGATTCCCGACTTCCCGCACGAGGGGATCCTGTTCCGCGACGTGACCACGCTTTTCGCCGATGCGCGCGGGTTCCGGATGGCCATCGACCAGCTTCTGCACCCCTATGCGGGGATGAAAATCGACAAGGTCGTGGGGCTCGAGGCGCGGGGGTTCATCCTCGGCGGGGCCATCGCGCATCAGTTGACCAAGGGCTTCGTGCCGATCCGCAAGAAGGGCAAGCTGCCGGGCGCGGTGATCTCGCAAGCCTACAAGCTCGAATATGGCGAGGCGGTGATGGAGGTCCATGACGACGCGCTTCAGCCGGGCGAAAAAGTGTTGATTGTCGATGACTTGCTGGCCACGGGCGGGACCTGCGAGGCGGGGATCAGGCTTTGCGAACGGCTCGGGGCAGAGGTCGTCGGCTGCGCCTTCGTCGTCGACCTGCCAGAACTGGGCGGGCGAAAGCTCCTGGAGGCGCTCGGGATGAATGTGCATGTCTTGTGCGAATTCGAGGGGGCATGAGCACGGATTTAACGCGGCGGTAAGGATTCGCGCCTAGACGTGACCCTGTCCGGTTCGTCCGGACCATGCTTGCAACATGTGAAACGGTTCATTGCTCCTGCCCCGCCGGTCGCTCCAACCGGCGGGGTTTCCCGTTCAGCCCCGCAGAACCGCGCCGGGATTGAGGATGCCCAAGGGGTCGAGCGCCGCCTTCAGCGCCCGCATCGCGGCCAGTTTCGCAGGGTCGCCGTAGCGCTCGAGATCCCCGACCTTGGCCCTCCCGATGCCATGTTCGGCGCTGACCGAACCGCCAAGTTCGTGAACGAGATCATGGACGACGCGCGTGATCTCACCGGCCTTGCCGGCATGGTCGGCGGCCCGGCCGCCTTTCGGCGGGAAGACGTTGTAATGCAGGTTGCCGTCGCCGAGATGGCCGAAACAGTTGATCCGAAACGGCCCGAGCGCCGCGACCGCCGGTCCCGCGCGGTCGAGGAACCCCGCGATTTCGCTGAGCGGCAGGGAGATGTCGTGCGACACCACCGCGCCGATACGCCGGTTGCCCTCGGGCAGGTTCTCTCGCAGGTCCCAGAGCGCCCGGCGCTGACCCTCGCCGGACGCGATCACCGCATCAACGACCAGGGCCTCTGCCTCGGCCGCCTCGTAGATCTCGCCCAGAACCGTCTCGGGATCGAGACCGGGTGGCAGGCCGATCTCGGCCAGAACCGACCATTCGGGACGGTCGGCGAAGGGTTGACGCAGCTCCGGCATGGTTTCGTCGAGGAATCTCAGCCCCTGCCCGCTGATCAGCTCGAAGCTCGTCACGTTGCCGCCAGTCCGCTCCTGCGCGATCGTCAGAAGCCGCAACGCCGCCGCCGGACCCGCGACCGCCAACATTGCGGTCCCCACCCCGGCGGGGCGCGGGAAGAGCCTGAGCGTCGCGGCGATGATCACCCCGAGCGTGCCTTCGGAGCCGATGAGCAAGTCCTTCAGATCGTAGCCGGTATTGTCCTTCCTGAGCCGCTTCAGCCCGTGAAAGACCGAACCATCGGCCAGCACCGCCTCCACCCCGAGGCAAAGCTCGCGCGCATTTCCGTAGCGCAGGACCGCGACGCCGCCGGCATTGGTGGCAAGATTGCCGCCGATCCGCGCCGTGCCTTCCGAGGCGAGCGACAGCGGAAAAAGCCGCCCCGCGCCCTCCGCCGCGGCCTGCGCGTCGGCCAGCGTCATGCCGGCCTCGGCGATCATCAGCCCCTCTTCGGGCCAGATGCCGCGCAAGGCCGCCATGCGTTCCAGCGACAGGATGAGTGGTGCGGGCCCTTCGGGCATGACCTGCCCGAGAACCAGCCCGGTGCCACCGCCCCAAGGGATGAGTCCGACCCGTTCGGCCGCACAGGTGCGCACGATCTCCGCCACCTCGGCGGTCGAGCGGGGCCGCGCGAGAAGCGCCGCCGGTGTTGCCGCCCTGCGGCGCGGTTCCTCAAGGTATCGCGGTTCGGCGGGGCCGATCGTGCCCTCCGGAAGGCGGGCGGCGAGCGTTTCGGCGAAAGCGGCATCTGCGGGGTTCAGCATGGCCCGATGAAGCACGGTGGGCGCGCGGCCCGCAAGGGGTCAATCGAGCCCCTGCGGCGCAAGTGCGATCACGGTGGGCCGGGACGGGAGCGTACGAAGCGAGATCTCGATCCCACTTTCGCGCCGGATGTCGATGACGAACTCCTCCTCCATGCCGCGCAGGAACCGCGCGAGCCCCTCCGGCCCGAACCAGTGCATCGGCAGGACGATGGAGGAGCGCAGGCGCTTCAGGACCCGGATCATCGTCGGCAAGTCGAGGGTCATGCCTCCATCGACCGGCGCCATAACCACGTCGAGCCGGCCAAGGGCCGCGTATTGCTCCGGTGTCGGTTCATGATGGAGATGGCCGAGATGGCCGATGCAGAGACCCGCGACCTCGAAGACGAAGATCGAATTGCCAGAGGGCTCGACAGTGCCGGCGAACCCCCGGATATCAGTCGGGACGTTGCGGATCAGCATCTCGCCAAGGTCGAGATGATGGTCCGCAGGTTCGCCTGTATAATCCCAGCCCTGAAGCACATGCGCAATGCGCTCGTCGGGCGCGGAGGTCCAGTGCGAGGAATGGGCGTGGTTCATCGTCACCACGTCCGGCACCACGTCGGCGGCACCGAGGATCCCGGTGTAATCGGTCGCGACGGAGAGGCCGCCGGAGGTCTCGATGAAATAGGTCGAATGCCCGACATAGGAGAGCCGGACAGTCTCTTCCGGCAACGGATAGCCCCAGCCCGCGCGCCAGATCATCTCGATCCCCGGCGCAGCATCTGCGATGGCGATGCAGTGGCTTGGTGTGCGGGTCTGCGCAGTCGCTGGTGCAGCAAGCCCGAGGAGCATCGTGCAGCAAAGGATGCGGACGAACATCGGCGTCACCTCCACTGGCAAGGGTAACGTGCCCGGCGTCGTCTCACCCAGCGCAAACCAGTTTCGCCCGACTTCACGCTTGCGTGATCAACCGGCCCCGGTCCGCCCCCTCCGGTCGCTCCGAAGGTTGGCGTAAAGCACGTGGTTGCGCCAGCGGCCATTGATCTGAAGATAGCTCTGCGCGACGCCTTCGTACTTGTAGCCTGTCTTCTCCAGCACCCCGCGCGAGGCGGCGTTTTCCGGCAAGCAGGCGCTTTCGATGCGGCTTAGGTCGAGCACCGTGAAGCAATGGTGGATGACGGCGCGGAGGGCTTCCGCCATGTAGCCCTGCCGGGCGAAGGGCGCGCCGATCCAGTAGCCGATCGTCGCCGCCTGCGCCGGGCCACGGCGGATA